>JBMOLG010000006.1:189115-252607 GCA_049324275.1 Nanobdellota archaeon
CAATTAAAAAAACAACTGAGAAAAATGAGAAAAACATTAGATAAGATAATTCTATCGGGTTTTGTTTTAATGTGCCTGAATTATGGGAATGTAAGAGAGGCTTATTGTGCCCGCCCTCCTCAAGATGCCAGCGTCATATTAATATGGAGCCATGATCCCAATCAATCTTGTGGAAGCGATGGAGAAATTTATTTTTGCAATAAAGATGTAATTAAATATAAAATATATACATTTAATAATTCTTTTCAGGAATTTACAGAAGATGTAAGAAAAGGTAGAAATATCCCCATAGAAGTTTTCAAGTATGACGTTTGTCAGGAGGGAAAGTGCGAATATATTGTGACAGGGCTTGATCCGAGTGTAAGACACAAGTTTGTTGTTACTGCAAATGATAAAATTGGCTGGGAAACAGGATACAGCAATATAGCAAGTTCACAAGAATCTGAAAATAATTCTAAAAATCCAGATGAAAATTATGTTAATCCAAATAGTCCGGTTCAACATAATCTATCTGATGCAAGCCAAAGCGGGTGCTTCCTTCTAACAATTAAAAAAACAACTGAGAAAAATGAGAAAAACATTAGATAAGATAATTCTATCGGGTTTTGTTTTAATGTGCCTGAATTATGGGAATGTAAGAGAGGCTTATTGTGCTCGTCTTGAAGGATTAAATAGAGATGTAACTCTATCATGGAACCGAGAGCCTGGGATGTCATATAACATTTACTATTACAATTCAATTACATTTGAGAAATTCAAAGAAGAAGTAGAAGAAGGAATAAATATTCCAATAGATGTTTGCGCAAATGATGTTTGCCATGATGGTGAATGTGAATATGAAGTAAAAAATCTGGATGCAAATATAAGATATAATTTTACACTTAGAGCTTTAGATGAATGTGGAAGAGAATCAGACTTTAGTAATGTTGTAACTTTAGAAGAAGGAAGAATATGTTATCCATGCGAGAGCGAAACAAATGAACAGAGTTATTATGATCCCAATAGATTCTCATCCCATCCGACTCCAAATTCAAATGAGAGTTCAAAAGAAAATTCACAAAGCGGATGTTTTATATCTCTAATAAAATGAATAAACAAAATTTAGAAAGAAAATCAATTAAAGAACTTTTAAATTTTTCAATTATAAACATAGACAAGCCTTCAGGCCCAACTTCATTTTCGGTTTCAGATTATGCAAGAAAACAATTAGGATTAAACAAAACCAGCCATTTTGGAACATTGGATCCTAATGTTTCTGGAGTTTTGCCTGTTGCCTTGAATAGGGCATGCAAATTAACCGGATTTTTTTTAGGACATGACAAAGAATATATTGGAATATTGCATGTCCACAAGGAAATAGAAATTCAAAAAATTCAGGAGATAATAGACAAAAGTTTTCTTGGAATTATAAAACAAATTCCCCCGCGTAAATCAAGAGTCAAAAGACAGGAAAGAGAAAGGCAGATTTACAATTTCGAAATATTAGAAAAAAATGATAAAAATTTTTTGTTTAAAACTAGTGTTCAAGGGGGAACTTATATAAGAAAATTGATTTCAGATCTCGGAGAACACACACAAGGAGCCCATATGCTAGAATTAAGAAGAACTAAAGCAGGAATATTTGATGAAGAAAATTGTTTTAATTTATATGAATTTAAGGAAGCTGTTGATGAATTAAAAAAAGGAAATGAAGAAAAAATCAGAAAGATGTTAATTCCTGCAGAAACAGCAATAAAAAAAATTTTCCAGATTGTTCAAGTTAATGCTGAATCAGTCAGGCACCTCGCAACAGGCAAAAAATTATTCAAAGAGAGCATTGTCGGAAAAACTCCAGAATTTAATGAAGGAGATTTGTTCTCAGTTTTTTTTAATGATAAGTTTATTGAAATTGCAAGAAAAATAAATTCAACCGACAAAAATATTTTTGCCAGGCCTGAATTTGTTTTTAATTAAACTAAATAGACATCACGAACTTTATCAAACCATCTTTTTTTTATGACAGTATGCCTGCTTCTTTTACATGATAAATTTCTGGGGGGTAATCATTCCACCAGCTTTTAATGCCCCGCCAATAATTTATCCAAGCTGTATTCAATCAGATGAGACTTATTTCGGAATTTAGAGTTTCTCTTTAAGAAATCTTCAATTAGCTTTACTTTTTCTTCATTAATTGTTATTGAAAGTCTTTGCTTCATTTTAATATGTGCATTTTATATTATTTTATATGAAAATCATCGGTCCTAAGTTTTTAAATGTTTCTATTCTGTTACTACTAAAGAATTATAAATTAAGAGTAAATAAATTTGCTATGTAAAAATCTAAAAAGAACCAGGGTAAAAGTTATAAAAACAAGCGCGAAATATACCACAAAGCATATATGCGCCAGCCGGGGGTCGAACCCGGGTCACGAGCTTGGGAAGCTCGAATACTGCCACTATACTACTAGCGCATATAAATCCTTGCTCAGAACATTTAAATATCTTCTTGCCTCAAAAAAAATAATGAAAGAATTTTATATCACAACGGCGATTGATTATGTAAATGCAGAACCCCATATAGGTCACGCATACCAAAAGATTATCGCTGATGTTCTGGCAAGATGGCATCGGCTCAACGGTGAAGAAGTATTTTTTTTGACAGGGACTGACGAGCATGGACAAAAAATTGCAAAAAGCGCAAAAGAAATTAATTTATCTGAAAAAGAATTTGCAGATATGAATTCAGAAAAGTTCAAAATAGCCTGGAAAAAACTAAACATTAATTACAGTAAATTTATCCGGACAACTGATTCAACCCATAAAGAAAAGGCGTATAAGTTTATCGAAAAAGTCAATCATGATATTTACAAAGGAAATTATGAAGGCTTATATTGCATAGGATGCGAGGCATATGTAACTGAAAAAGATTTAATAAATGGAGAATGTCCTTATCACCCCGGCAAAAAGCTCGAAAAATTGAAAGAAGAAACTTATTTTTTCAGATTATCAAAATACCAAAAAAAACTTTTGGAATTTTATAAAAAAAATCCAGAATATATTTTGCCAAAAAAAAAGGCACAGGAAATAATAAACAGAGTTAAAGAAGGACTAAATGATTTAAGCATTACGAGGACAAATATAAGCTGGGGAATCCCTTATCCTGAAAATAAAAACCATGTTATTTATGTTTGGTTTGAAGCCTTGCTGAATTATTTGACAGGAATAGACTGGCCTGAAAAAAACTTTAGAAAATTTTGGCCGGCAGATATCCAATTATTGGGAGTTGACAATTCATGGTTTCATTGTGTAATCTGGCCTGCAATGCTGATGTCAGCAGGGATTGAACCTGCAAAAAACATCTTTGTCCACGGATTTTTAACATTCAATTCTCAAAAGATAAGCAAAAGCTTGGGAAATGGAATTTCTCCGACGACCCTTGTAGAAAAATATGGAGCAGATACAATTAGATATTATATATGCAGAAACTTTGTGTTTGGAGAAGATGGAGATTTTTCAGAGCAGGCATTAATTAACAGGCACAATAATGAACTTGCAAACAAATTAGGAAATCTCATTTCAAGAATTACTGCATTGGATGAAAAAATCGGATTGGAAAGAACAGAAAACAGGTTGTTAAAAAAATTAAACCTAAAAAAAGTCAAAGAAAAAATGTCAAATTACGAAATAGACAAGGCATTGAATCTTATTTTTGAATTTGTTGATAAATGCAATGAGTATGTACAAGAAAAAAAGCCATGGGAAACAAAAGACAAAAAGATTCTTTATGAATTGACAGACAGCATAAAATCAATAGCAATTTTGTTATGGCCATTCATGCCTGAGTTTGCAGAAAAAATTTCAAATGAATTGGACTTTGAAATAAGTATAAATGAAATTAAACGCCCCCTTGGCAACCTTAAAATAAAAAAATCTTCTGCATTATTTAACAAAATTTAATTTTGCTTACTTCATTTTCCATAAAGGCACATTGGGAAATAGAGTAAATTTCAAAAATACAGATAAAACTAATACTGCCACTAGCAATATTTCAAAAGGATACCATAAAAAATCTACTGACTTTAAAATAATAAATACAACAATTGATAAGATAGCCAAAGAATAATAAATTCTTATTTCATAAGTGATCAGAATATCAATTGCCAGCAACAAAAAAATTATTGATAAAGTATTAATTAAAAATAATCCAATTACTTTGAGCAATGACCATAAAGTATTGTCTGCAGAATTTGTTGATCCCGAAATTAGATTAACAGAACTGGAATAAATATTTTTATACAAAAAAAGGCAAGTAATTATAAAAATTGCTAAAATAAAGATTATAACATAATTTAGAAATTTATACTGCTCTTTTAATCTCGGATCGGGATAGACCTTCACGTCTTTTTTATCAGTACCCATTATAATTTAATCTACATCAATATTTATAAATATTTACAAGATTATAAAAATAACGGTTTTATATGCATAAGATGAAAAAGAAGAATACAACCTTAATAATTTGTGAAAAGCCACAGGCATCTATGAAAATTGCAGCTGCATTATCTGACTCAAAAGATAAAAAGCATTCTGAAAATGGGGTGGCATATTATGAATTTGAAAAAGATGGAAAGAAATTTTTTATTGGCTCCGCTGTAGGCCATCTATTCGGCATCGGGCAAAAAAATAAAGGTGTTAAAATTCCAGATTTTGATGTGGAATGGAAGCCTAATTTTGAAAATAAGGCTGCAACGTATACAAAGAAGTATTATAATGTATTGAAGAAATTAGCAAAAAATGCTGATGAATTTATTGTCGCAAGTGACTATGATATAGAAGGGGAAGTGATTGGATGGAACATTGTAAGATTTATATGCAACCAAAAAGATGCAAAAAGAATGAAGTTTTCTTCGCTGACAAAAGATGAATTAAACAAATCATTTCAGGAAGTTTCGCCGACAATAAATTGGGGGCAGGCAATCGCAGGAGAGACAAGGCATTATCTTGATTGGTTTTATGGTATAAATCTATCAAGAGAACTTATGAAATCATTGACAAAAGTCGGGAAATTCAAAATTTTATCAATCGGCAGGGTTCAGGGTCCTGCCCTTGCAATAATTGTTGAAAAAGAAGTACAAATAAAAAATTTTAAATCAACCCCCTACTGGCAGGTTTTTTTGCAGGTCCAGGATTTGAACAATCAAAAAATAGAAGTCAAATATCCAAAAGACCTAGTCAAAGAAAAAGAACTGCTTCAATTCAAGCAATTAAAAGGAAAAAAAGGAATTGCAAAAACAGAGATAAACAATGAAAAAATCAACCCCCCCGCACCATTTGATTTGACAACTCTTCAAACTGAAGCATACAAAAATTTAGGCCTTACCCCAACGCAAACTCTTGAAGTTGCACAGAGATTATATCTTGATGGAGTAATCAGCTATCCTAGAACATCTTCACAAAAATATCCTGAAGCGATAGGATATGAAAAAATTTTAAAACAGCTTTCCAAAATTACAGAACTAACCAAATATGCAGTGAATAAAAAACCTGTAGAAGGAAAAAAATCAGACCCTGCACACCCTGCAATTTATCCGACAGGGGAATATAAAAGACTTGAAGATCAGGATAAAAAACTTTATGATTTAATTGTTAAAAGATTTATATCATGTTTTTGCGAACCGGCATTGATTGAAGATAAAAAAATCATAGTTGAGGCAAACAACCTCAAATTTTTTGCAAAGGGAATTGTAATAAAAGAAAAAAATTGGATGAATGTATATAAATCAGACTATAAAGAGATAAAGCTTCCCACTATTAATGGAGAAGTAAGCATAAAAGAAATAAGAATCGAGGAGAAAATGACCCAGCCTCCAAAAAGATTTACGCAGGCATCATTAATTAAAGAATTGGAAAAAAAGAATTTAGGGACAAAGGCTACAAGGGCAGCTATTATAGACACATTATATTCGCGAAATTATATCAAGGAAAGATCTATTGAAGCAACGCCTCTCGGAATAGAATTAGTAGAGACATTGAAGAAGTTTTCTCCGATAATCCTCAATGAAAAACTCACAAGAGAATTAGAAAAAGAAATGGAAAACATTCAAACTGCCAAAAAAAATTTAGAGGAAAAGCAGGGGAAGATTATCGAAACTGCAAAAAAAGCGATTGTTGAAATAGTGGATTCAATGAAAGAAAATGAAGAAAATATTGGAAAGAATATTTCAAATGCCAACACAGAATTATTTGAACAGGAAAGGCAGGAGAATACACTTAATCAATGCCCTGTATGCAAAAAGGGAAACCTTAGGATATTATTTAATCGGAAATCAAGAAGATTTTTCGTCGCATGCGGAAATTATCCTGAATGCAAAACTACATTTACATTGCCTCCAAATTCTTTAATTAAGCCTGCAAAGGAAAACTGCGAATTTTGCAATTTCCCGTTGCTTTTAGCATTAAGAAAAGGCAAACGCCCATGGAAATTTTGCTTTAATCCCCAATGCGAAAGCAGAAAGAAAAATGAATGCGCATCTAATTAACAAATTTTGATTAACGATTATAATATTTTTATATCTCTAATAGGAATCTTTTTTTCTTCAACAAAAGCCAAAATATGACCCCTTTGCTTTAACTTTTCCAATTCTTTTGGAGGCCGTTCCTGTACAATCTTAAACATAGTTGCTTTTGATTTATCCGGATAAATTTTAAGTAAATGCGTCGGGTGCAAAGCCCTGCTTCCTAGTTTATGAAGTTCTATTGCAATATGCGGGCCGATAATTTTCTTATTGGTAAAATCATATGCATCTACTTCTCTCATTACTTTCAATGCGTCAAATTTATCTTTCTTTATCTCAATTATGTCTCTCTTGTGAATTTCCATAACATAAAATAGCTTCGAATTTATTTATAACTTTCTAGTTTAGAAAAAAAATTCCTTATTGATTATTCAAAAATTTTATATAGCCTTAAAACTCTATTTACAGGAGGTAAAATGCAAATAGAAACAGCCAAGGGCTTCAGGGACATTTTTTCTCCCGCTTCATTAAAACGGGAAAAAATAAAAAGAATTATTGAAGATAAATTCAAGCTTTTCGGATTCTTGCCATTAGAAACACCTTCTATAGAATATGATGACTTGCTAAAAGGAGACAATGAACAGGATGAGGCAGTAAGTGACAGATTCAAACTAAAAGATAAAGGTGGAAGGAATTTGGGGCTAAGATTTGAATTTACTGTGCAACTTTCGAGAATTTTCAAGGAAAATCCAAATATTAAACTTCCATTTAGAAGATATCAAATTGGAAACGTGTTCAGAGATGAGCCATTAAGGCCGGATAGATACAGAGAGTTTATCCAATGTGATGCAGATATTCTGGGAGATTCATCAATAAAATCAGATGCTGAATGTTTAGCTTTGGCAGATTCTATATTAAGTGAATTAAAAATAAAAGCTGAAATTTTAGTCAACAATAGAAAGTTATTAAATTCTATTTTAGAAAAATCTGAAATAAAAAAAGAACAACAGCAAGTCTTAAGAGAAATAGACAAGTTGGATAAATTGCCGAAAGAAGAAGTTGAAAAAAATCTGGCAAAAGTCATTTCCAAGAATCAAATCAAAAGATTGTTTGATTTTTTATCCAAGGATTTAAATTATTTTTTAGAAAATAAATTTAATGGCGCTGAAGAAATAAAAGAACTTGAAGAATTGGGCAAGATATACAAGTATAAAATAAAATTCATGCCAACTTTAATGAGGGGATTTTCTTATTATACCGGCAATGTTTGGGAAATATGGTCAAAAGAAAAAAAAGCTTCATTAGCATCAGGCGGAAGGTTCGACGATAAAGTTGGAAAATATGCAAACAAGCAAATTCCTGCCGTAGGCATAAGTTTTGGAACACTCGTTGATTATGAAAATATTGAAGTTGACACTGTTGATTATTTATTAATTTCATTAAATCAAGATAAAAAGACTATTGAACTCGCTCAAAAATTAAGAAAAAATAAAAAATCTGCCATGATATTCTATGGAAAGATCTCAAAGGCACTTGAATATGCAAACTCCTGCAAAATTCGGAAAGTCTTAATATTGGGAGAACAGGAAATCAAGCAGGGGAAGATCAAAGAGAGAGACATGATTTCGGGAAAAGAGAAATTGATTGAATTTAGTTAAAATTATATTGATTTTTCTTTTTATAACTTCATTATTCTTTAAATTTTAACTTAATGATGAAAATCTATCGTTATAATAAAATTCAGGGGCAATGCAAAGAATAAGTCCAAATTTTTTAATTCCCATTTCAATCAAATCTGTCTCCCAGACTAAATCGCGAAAATAAAGCTCTCCTTCTTTGAGATTGGGAATTATGTATAATTTTGTTGAAAGAGGATCTGTTCTAAATCCTTTTACTTCAAATGGCATTAGATAATAATTTTCTGACATTCCTCGGTAAATATTATTTGCAAAAAAGCCCTTTACTTCTTTATCTAATCCCGGAATGCACCCAATATTTTTACAGATTTTTTGATTTTCCATGAATTGTTTGATTTTTTATGATTTATAAGATTATGTGTAGTAAAAAAATTTAAATATTAATCAGATTTATAAAATTCTGCATAGAAAGCATCAGAAGTATAAGCATCTTGAATAAAACCAAAAGTGCCATCCTCTTTTTCCATTAGATATTCATTCTCTGTGATGGTAGATTATGTGTGCTTAAATAAAACTTAAATTGTTCTAAGCTTGGAAATGGACTTTTCAATTCAACTTTTGCTACTAAAAATTTTGTACCAGAAAATCCCTTAATAGAATATCGTGCAAATGTAATGTCTTTGATATTTGAATCTTTTGACTTTAAATTATAAACTGTTTTGGCCAAATCTATTGCCCTATTAGTTATTCCCACGCTTTCCAAGATTATCATACAAATCTGCTTCCATAAAATTTTAACTTTTTAGTAGTATATAAATATTTAGATTTAAAGTCTTCTTAGAATTATCGCAAAATCCTCAATAAATCCACTAATCTATTCGAATATCCAAATTCATTGTCGTACCAAGATAAAATCTTAACTGTATTGCCCAACACCATTGTAGAAAGCCCGTCAACAATTGATGAATGCGAATTTTTTATTATATCTGAAGAGACAATTTCTTCTTCAGTATATTCTAAAATTTCTTTAAACTTTGATGCATACTTTTTAAGGGCATTGTTAACTTCTCCAACACTCACATCCTTATTCAATTCAGCAACAAAATCAACTATTGAACCGCATGCAATGGGGACACGAATCGCCAATCCATCTAATTTTCCCTTCAATTCAGGAATTACTTCTACAACAGATTGGGTTGCCCCTGAATTTGTTGGAATCATATTCAATCCGGCAGTTCTTCCTCTTCTTAATTTTTTGTGAGGTAGATCCAGAATTTTTTGGTCATTTGTATAAGCATGAACTGTTGTCATAAATCCCTTTTTGATTCCAAAATTTTCATTTAAAACTTTTGCAATAGGCGCAAGGCAATTTGTTGTGCATGAACCCATGGAGATTATTCTATTTTCTTTGTTCAAATTTTTTTCATTGACTCCAAGAACAATTGTAACGTCTGGATTTTTTGAAGGTGCAGATATGATTACCTTTTTTGCTCCTGCAACAATATGCCTTTCGCTTTGTTCTTTGTCTATGAAAAGCCCGGACGATTCAACAACAAGGTCTACCTTAAGCTCTTTCCATGGAAGTTCTTCAGGATTTTTTTTAGAGAATACTCTTATTTTTTTATTATTTATCTGAATGTAATCTTCTCCGCTTTTAACATCTTTGTTATAAATTCCATAGACAGAATCATATTTTAACAAGTATGCCAAAGTTTTAGGGTCTGTCAAATCATTAATAGCAACAAAATCAATTCCCCGCTCAAGCCCAATTTTAAGGACAAGCCTTCCGATTCTGCCTAACCCATTGATTGCAACTCTCATATATACCTCTTAAATTTAAAGTTCAATTTGATTATTCTTAAAGAATAAGTATTAATAAATCTTGCTGAACAATTATGAATTCTTTAGTACTGCAATTAATTTAGGCAGATCTTTGCTTACCTTTTTCTGAAAGCCATCACAAATAGGATGGGATAGTTTCTTTGATCCGTATTCTTCAATGAAGGACATTTTAGGGTAGATTTCAATAATTTCTTTATGACATCGAGATATTTCATAATCTTTAATTAAGCCAAAAATATTAACATTTAAATCTTCGCTAATAATTTTTGACATATCTGGAATTCTTTTTGAAATTGTTTGTAAATCTTTTAAAGGCAAAGAAAGAACAATAAATGATACATAAATTCTGATTTCATCTTTTAAATCAACTGAATTTTTTAATTTATCATGGGAATAACCCAAACAATTTGCTAAATTTTTTGCAAAAATATAAACTTCGTCTGACTCATTAGGCATATATTTTTCCAATTGAGTTAATTTAAGACTTATTTCTTCAGCCTTTTTACAAATTCCTTCTTCTTCGGGATTTTTGGGTTTAGAAAAGTATTTTTCGGGATTTAATCCATGGGAAAGATAAATTTTGGCTTCTTCTAATCCTATTTCGTCTAAATTAAATTTGTCAGCTAAACTTTCTAAGTTTGATTCCATATATCTTGAAAAAATAATCCTTTTAAAATTTAACTATTTTATTAGGATTGATTTAATCCATAACTTTGAAAAATTAGTTGTTCTAATTGGCTTGGAGATAATGTTGATGGATCACAGCCAAAGTAGCTGATTGTTCTATTAATAATATCTGTTTCATTTTTGCCCAGTCTATTTTTTATCTCTTGGCGTTCAAGTGTGCGAGGATCTAAACCATAAGCTTTAGCAGCCATACTTAAACTAATTCCCTGCTCTATCAATAACTTTTCAATATCGTAACAAATTGTTGTTGTCATACTTAAAACTAGGAAGCAACTTATTTAAGCAAGACTAGTATTAATCAAGACAACATTATTTTAATCTGATGGTTTCAAGATTTTTTGGAACCACTGTTTCAATTTTGTGAACTTTATATAATGAAGAAGCTAAATCCAAGCTTCGTGAGACTTCTCCATGGTCAATTATGATTTTTTTTGGCTTTGGATTTACATTTGCCACAAATGCTAACAATTGATTTCTTGATGAGTGAGCAGAAAATCCTTCAATTGTTCTTACTTCTAATTTAATTTCAACTCTTTCTTCTTTACCCTCTACTTGAAATACTGCTTCTTTTAGTCCTTCCTGTACCTGCCTGCCGAGACTTCCTTCCCCCTGATAACATACAAAGCAAATTCCATTATTTTTTCCATCAGCTAGTTCCCTAAAATATTCTACAGAAGCACCGCCAACAAGCATTCCTGACGTTGCAAGAACGATGCATGGCCCTCCTTCAATAACTTTTTGCCTTTCTTGCGCAGAACCAATTTGTGTAAAAACTTCTGACAAAAATGGATTTTTATCCTGAAAAATTGAAGACCTTACTGATTTTGAAAGAAAATCGGGATATGCTGTATGTATTGCATTAATATCCCAAATCATTCCATTAATATAAACAGGAACTTTTGGCAACCTGCCAGCCCTCATTGCATCTTCAATTACAAGCATAGTTTCCTGAGCCCTGCCTAAGCCCAATTCTGGAATTAGAAGTTTACCCCCTCTTTCAATAACTCTGTTAATATATTCAATTAATTCATCTTCTGAATCTTTCCTTGGGGGAGATGTATTTTCCTTGCCTCCGTAAGTTGATTCTATCATAAGTGTTTCTAATCTTGGAAAAAATGTTGCAGCGGGCTCTAATAATCTGGAGCGGCCAAATTTGAAATCCCCGGAATAAACAAAATTATGTGTGCCATTTCCAATATTAAAATGAATCATGGCTGAACCTAATGCATGTCCTGCATTGTAAAAAGTAATTCTGATATCAGGAGTAATATCAGTTACTTCATTATAATCCAAGCAAATTGAATGCTTAACCATGTCTTTGATATCTGAAGAGGAAAATAGGGGGGTTGTTGCCTGCTTATATGCCACGCCGATAAAATCCAAGGCAAGCAATGCTGAAATATCCCTGGTAGGGGTAGTCATATATATTGGCCCAAGATATCCCATCTTGTAAAGATAAGGTGCTAAACCTGAATGGTCAAGATGCGCATGAGAAAGTATTACTGCATCCAAAGAATTGATGTCAAATTCAGGAACATCAAAATAAGGAAATTTATCTCTTCCTGAAGAAGATACATCAATTCCGCAGTCAATTAATATTTTTGATTGAGGAGTTTGCAAAAGCAAACAGCTTCTTCCCACCTGTCTTCCCCCTCCTAAAATTGTCAGCCTCACCCATCCATCTATTTTTTCAGGGCTCCATTCCTTGTAAATTTTTTTGCCGATTGAATTTAAAAATTTCTTTCTATAAGTATTATTCTGATATAAGACTTCTCGGATATTGTCAGTAATTTTTGATTTAATTGCAGCACTTCTCTGGACTTGAGGAACCCAAAAAGTTTCTTTCTTTATGTCTTTCAACAGAGAGCCAGACTTTCCTATGACTAATCCCGGCTTTTTTGCTTCAATGATGACTATACTTCTTTGGATATCAAATATTATTTGAGTAATTTCTGCTTCTGAGGGAACAATTCTTTTTATCACTTCTTCTGTCTTTTCCTGGTCAAGTAAAATTTCGTTTTCGGCCCTTAATTCAATTCTTTTTTTTACTTTGTTAACTACATCTTTTATTAATTGGTCTCCTTCATTGAAAAATTTCCGATCAAGAGTATAAATTACAATATTAGCGCCTTCAAAATTTATAGAATTTACACTTTGCTTAGGAAGTTCTTGCTCTATAGTCTTTAAAATATCTGTCATTTTAAAATAAAATTAGGGATTATTTACTCTCTTCTTTGTAAATATATTCTGCTCTTTGTTTGGATATTTGTTCAATCCCTTTTTTTGTAATTGTAAATACGTCTATGCCGTACCCCGAACCCGTATCTCTTTCAGAAGAAGCTTTTATTGCTTCAATTGCGATCTTTACTCCTTCTTCAACACTCATGTCTTTTTTATATAGTCTTTCCAATAAACCGAGAATATAAGGCATTCCTGAAGAAAAATTAGCATCGAAATCTTCGACTTGCATAACACTTCCTGCAGGCTCAATTGAATATAATTCTGCTGTCCCGTCTTCATTTACTCCTCCAACCATCATCCCTGCCATGAACATTATCATTTGCGGTTGTCTTATGTTTTTATAAGTTATCATAGCTACAAGATTTGCAACTTCTTTTACTGTTGGCCTTCTTTTTTCTCTAAGTTGTTTTAATTTAAGCTCAGCCTTTATAATTTTTTGAAGCATATCAATATCCGAAGACATTCCTGTTCCAGATGTAACGATATAATCATTTATTTGAACAACTTTTTTTGCATTCTTGTTCATTACTATTTGGCCTCCAGCAGTTGCTTTTCTATCTCCAGCCATGATAATGCCGTCTTTGCATTTGATTCCAACTAAACTTGTTCCTGTTTTTAGAATATTTTTGCTTAAGTCTTCATTCATTTTCAGAAATTCGAAACCACCTTAAAAGTTTCAAGAATGTATCTTTTATTAAAAATTCAAAGATAAGAGGGTTTATAAGTTTTTTGTTTAGGTTTGAGTATTTTAATTTTTATATGACTGTGTACGGTCTTTTAATATGTAATTCCATGAACATTAAACACTGCACCAATTAGCTCTTCAACAATCTTTAAAAACATCTGATTGATAGATTAATATGGAAGATTATGAAGAACTTTTAAATGGCGCATATAAAAATGTCAAGCATATGGAGCCATGCGAAAGATTTGAAATTAAAAAAGTTGAAGGATATTTTGAAGGAACAAAAACAATTATCACAAATTTCATTCAGATTGCAGATTGTTTAAGAAGGCCTTCGGAACATTTGGTTAAATTTTTATTCAGAGAGCTCGCAACATCCGGGGAAATTGCCGGAGATAGATTAATATTGACAAGAAAAATTTCCTCCCAGACAATCAACGAAAAAATTGAAAAATACACAAATCAATTTGTGCTTTGCCCCAATTGCAAGAAACCGGATACAGAAATTATCGAAGAGGGGGGGCAAAAGTTTATAAGATGCCTTGCATGTGGAACAAAAAAAGCAATTGTAAATAAATTATAAAGGAGGTGAAAAATGGCTTTACCAGAAATCGAATTTTATGATGTCAAAACAAAATCCAAGTTCAAAACAACCAATTATGTACTGGTTGAAAAAAGCGGAAGAATGTTCGTTGTTTCAAAAGCTGCAGCTGGACATGAATGTTGGAAAGTTATTGGAAAGGCAGATGTTGAAAAAGTTAAGAAAGCAGGAGCAAAATTAGAAAAGAGATAATTATGTTAGTGAAAATTCATAATGCATACAGGACAGTTGTTGCTGTCTGTGATAAAGAACTAATTGGAAAATCTTTTCAAGAGAATCAAAAACAACTTGATTTAACTGGAGATTTTTTTAGAGGCGAAGAAAAAACAAAAGAAGAAATGATTGAGATTCTTGATGATATGAGAAAAGAAGATGCAAGCTTTAATATAGTTGGAAAAAAATCCTGCGAAATTGCAAAGCAAATTGGCTTGATTAATGAGGAAGGTATAATTTATATTGAATCTGTTCCTGTTGCACTGGTTTTACTATGATTAATTAAGTTATTTTATTTATTATTTATGTTTTTCTGGAATCATTGCCCCTACTATAATTAGAATTAATCCGGCAAGTATAAGAGGAATAGCATATTGCTGATAGGGCTTTTTTGTGCTTTCACGTTCAACAAATCCTCCTGCATAGCTTGAAGTTGTCTTTATCGTATATATTTGTGTTATTATTCCTGCAATTATAACTAAAATTCCAAGTATTATCAATAAGTCTTTGTTTTTCATATCTTTATAAGGTAACGCGAGTTTAAAAATTTTTCAAAAAAATCTTTTAAACTGCCATTTGAAAATTCCATTAAATATATACTGCTTAATCTCAAAATAATATTGTTGCATTGTTTATAATTTTCTAGATAAATACATGACATTAAATTAATTAATTCATTTGTAATATTATTTCGGTTATCCAAGTCTTTTCTTATTAAATCACATAATGCAAAACAGTATGGCTTAATGAACTCATGAATTTTTTCTGAAAATTCCTTTTTTATTAAATTAAATGTCAAAAAATCATTTTGTTCTCTAAGATCTGACAATATAACTGCATAAGTCCAAAAGAAATCTCTGGAAAGCCTTTTAGGAACCTTCTCAAGGCGTACTAATTTGCTAGTAAATTCATTCATAAATTTATGATTGTGATTTTTAGAAATTGCCAATCTTCTGCTTTCTTGGTTAACAAAAGCTCTTGAATAAATGCTATGATGTTCTATGATAGCCTCTCTTAATGCGAATTTTGATTTATAATTCCCCATGTAAATCTTATCGAATTTTTTAGGAACCTTCATTTTTTTTAAAAAATCATTAGATACACTTATTTTAAATGAATAATTATGTTCGTTTATTTTTCCAATAAATTCAATATCTCCTTTCAAATTAGCCTGAGTCCCGTCAATAAATTCTAAATCTTCTAAATTTTTCATTTAATTAAATTATTGATTAATTTTTAAAATTTGCTATAATTGTCACTTAGGAATAATAAACGAATATTTTTAACCTGCTAGTATATCAGATTATATGCTTTTAAAAAAAGGACAATTATTAATTTTAATCGTCAATTTAGTCATGCTTATTATATTTGGCGCATTATTCATAAAAAAGCAGAATTACGAATTTTTGATGTATATCGGCGTTATAATTTTTTTTCTGATTGTAATATTGGCTACAAATAATAAGGTAAACTATCCAAATCCAGTATTATGGGGATTAACATTCTGGGCAATCCTGCATATGGCAGGAGGAGGATTATATATAGATGGAAAAAAATTATACGAATTAATGCTTGTTGAAATCGTTCATGAGCCTTATTTTATTTTTAGATATGACCAACTTGTCCATATTATTGGATTTGGAGTTGCTACATTAATAATGTATTATATTTTAAAACCACATCTGAAAAAATCTGATGAATGGAGTGCAATTTCTATTGTTGTAATCATGGCAGGATTGGGCGTTGGGGCAATAAATGAAATTATCGAATTTATAGCAACAATAATAATCCCTGAAACAGGAGTGGGAGGATTTACAAATTCAATGCTAGATTTAGTCTCAGATTTAATTGGAGCAATTCTTGCTATGATATTTGTCTATATAAAAGAGAATCATTGATATATTTAATTACATAAATATTTAAAAATAGTCGTAACTAAAGAGTTACATGAAAAATAAAAATTCTATTAAAACATTAATGGCTGCTTGTTTGCTTGGGTTTGCTACGGCAGTATTGCCTGTTGCTAAAACTTATGCAAAAGATTCTCATTTTAATATGCAGACAGAATTTAATGTTAATTCACATCAAAATATGTCCGGCCTGGAAATAAAATCTAATGATTCAGAAGAAAAATTAAGAATCAAACATTATAACGAAACAGAGAGTGATGATATGACCTCTTTTAGCGTTACTCTCAATAAGTTTTCGTTATGGGATTATGAAAACTCTTTTACAATTTTTGGAAATGCTACAAATGTTAATGCCGGAGCAGGAATAGAATCAATTCATGACATTGAAAATATGGAATATACTGTAAATGCAGAATATTCGGATTTTAATGAAACTGAAATTATTAGACTAGCTGGAGGATGGGATTACAGATTTTTTCCAGGGTTAAAAGTCGGAACAAGTATTGATACTTTGTCTAACAAACCGGAAAAAAAGAAATATACTTATAATTTAATTAGAGGTTTACTCAGCCCAAATGAAAGCAATGATTTTGGAGTAGCTTTAAGATTGGGAGGTTCACAAGTAAATGCAAATAATTTTTTAGGATTTTGGTGTAATCATGGAAAAAAGTTAGGTGCAAGAACATGGTTTAAGGTTGACCAAATCTTAAAAGAAGAAGAGCAATTAAACAGGTATGAATTTGAAAGCATAATTGCACAAAATTCTACTTTTACACCAGAAAGTGCAACTTGGCTAGTTGAAAATAAAAATGGAGGTGAATTTGACCTTAACGTATTGGATAATCCTGAATCTCCTTATACTTATTTAGCCGACAGGACAAATGTAGGAGTATTTGGGAGATTCTATGTTAACTATGAAGATTTGAAAGATTCTGGAAATGCAACTGTTGAAGCAGGTTACGCTTATGTAACTCATTCTGGAATTACAGTTTTTCCAAGTCAAGAAAATTACAAACATATTGATTCTACTATTAAAGTCGCACCAAGTGTATTTAGAGGGCATTTTTTTAATAACCCTGAAGCAAATTCTATAGATTATAACCAAACTGGGGCAAAGTTATGCATTGAAGCAACATTCCCAAACCAAAATTGCCCTTCATTAAATTTTAGTACAGAACTTCAAGCATATAAAAACTCTAATGAAGATAAGCCCCAAACTAATGTTAATTTTAGAATTTCAGCACTTTTATGATTAGTTAAAAAAATAATAAAAAGAAAAAGTTAAATAAAAACTTCAAAAGCTCCGCCTTCTCTTTTTTGCCAAAGAGATTCTGGAAATTTCTTATAAATCTGCTTAAGAAGCTTATGCGATTTGTCTGCTTCAGAATTAGGATCTGATTCAGAATCATATTTGATGTCTATTGAAACTTTCATTTTCACCTCCTAAATCACAAACCAATTTTGATTTAAATATAATTATGGATTAAGAAATATACTTCTTCATGCAATTTTGTTTATATAGTGTTTGATTGCTTAGTGATATAGCTCCATTCATAAGTAGTAGATGGCAGTTTAGGCGGATTTTTTCTCTAATTTTTTCTTTGCGACATTGAAGAATTTTTCAACTATTTCATAACCATAAAAAAATCCCCCATTACGGATTATTTCCGCCCCAAAATTCGCTATTCCCATGAAAGGATCTGAAACTTTCATTTTTGGCTTAAAATATTCCTTAAGAATAAAGTTTATCATCTCTTTTAGATCTTCGCATGGGTGTTCTTTCGAATTTGTATAATTTACATACAAAATTTTTACAGGATATTAAATTTATTTTTAGATCTATTAAATACCAAGATTTGATGGCATTTGAAGGTGCATTAGATAACGCTGAATAATTTTTGTCAAAACTTGCGCCAGGAAATTAAATATAGTTTTCTGTTTTAATAAAATTAATATGCCTTGTTTCCATAACTAAACTTGGATTGACTGCGATTTTTTGATTAATCCAGCTAATTGCACAAATTTTCCTTCGGTTAAAACGCTGTCTGCAATTTCAATAATCAATCTGCCATCTTTTTTTAAAATCCTTGAACATTCATCAATAACATTTTTCATAAAATTGGTATACTTTTCAAATTGCAGATTGTCTTTAAAATCATGGTAATTGGTTAATGTTATAAGGCGGGCTGAAAAATAAGATCTATTGAGCCCGAATTAATCTCTTGCATTGATCGCAGGATTTATTGAAAATTTTGTAATTTTTATTCATCTCTTTAATAATATAGAAGCGGATAATTTATATTTATGTATTAAACGAATTTAGAACTTTTTCCAATAATAGCTGTATTTTCAAAAAAATAAAAATAAAAAAATAATTCTTGAATGAACTTTACTCCAAGGCTTCGCCATTTCTAAGACTATTTTCCACTTTATAGACAAAGTCTCTATCAAAGTCTATCCCGCAAATTTGATAGCATTGCAGGCCATGTTCCTGATTGAAGAACCAATTAATTACTGGATTTTCAATCCTATATTCTGTAACATTCATATGTTTGTTTAATGATTTATTCCAATTACTTTTTTGGATTGTTTTAAAAATAGTTCTTGGATAATCATCCGCCTCGCAATCTCTGACGATGCCCCCGATTATATGGGTTTCATTTAAACTATTTATCAATCCATTTAGATGTTTATTATCCTTGTCTTCAAAAACAACCCCGGAAGTTCTTCTACCATTTTCCCAAGAACAGCTTCGTGTAAACAAATAAGTGTTCTCAAAGCCATCTATCTTCTGAATATCACAAATACCCAAAAGTGAACAATCTGCTTCTGCAAGTGAAATTCTTTTCACCCCGCTATACTTATTGCAGATCTCTTTAATCTGATTCTCGGAATTTTTCCTTGCTTTCAGGATGGCTTCATTATAAGGCTTAATTATTTCTTCCATTTTTCTTTAAACCTCCTTTCAACTCTTCTTTTGAGATTGAGTCTTTGCGGTTCATTTTGATTTGACTTTTCATTTCCATTTTGTTTGTTCTATTTATTTACTTAATAGTAGTATCCAAATAGCCTATATAATTATTTCCCTCCCCTTTGGGTAGGTAAATAGAAAGGCTTAAATAGAAGAATAAATTACTCAAAGAATGATAGATGACATACTAAGAAAAATCGGATTGACAGACTATGAATCTAAAGTTTATCTAGCATTGCTTGATCTTGGGAAAGCAACATCTGGTGATATTCTAAATAAGGCAGAATTAAGAACAGGGAAGATTTATGAAATATTAAATTCCCTCAAGAATAAAGGGCTCGTCTCTGAGATTGTAGAAAGCGGGGTGAAAAAGTTTTTTCCTGCTGATCCAAAAAGAATACATGATTATCTAAATGAGAAAAAAGCAGAGATAGAAAGACAGGAAAAAGACTTTGATAAAATCCTGCCAGATCTTTTGAACAAAATTAATTCAAAAAAACAAGAGATTCATCTAGATGTTTTTTATGGGATTAAAGGATTGAAAACTGCTTATCTTAAAGAGTTAGAGTACCATAAAAAGGGCCAGATTCTTTATGTTATTGGGGTTATGGAACAAGAATATTATCACAAAGGCATTTATGATTTCTTTGTTTATAATTTATATCCAAAGAGAGATAAAGCCGGGATTAAAACAAAAAAGATCTATTCTAAAACAACAAAAAAACAAAACAGGAATTTTGAGAAAAATTCAGAAATCAGATATATAAATTATTCATCCCCTGTCTCAATTTTGGTAATTGACAAACTAACAATAATTGGAATTCACTCAAAAGAAATACTGATTTCTATAACAATAGAATCAAAAGAAGTTGCTGATTCTTTTATCCAGCAATTTAATTTGATGTGGAAAATAGCATCTAATTAAAATACTTAGTTCAATCTTAAAAAAATATCGGATGATTATTATATAAATTTAAGGATTAAAATTATATTTTAATATGAGATCCCCTTTTTCAGTTCTTTCAAATAAGATTCTTTTTAATCCATACCTGTCCGCCCCGATATATTTTGCGAGATAATTTCCATCACTTTCCTTTGAAATCCCAGGCACAATTTTATAAGTATATCCCAATCCTTCTCTTTTTTGAATCATGCAATGCAAATTTTTTATTCTTGGATTTGATCCTGCAAGGTCTGCCAATTTATGATAATGTGTGGCCACATATAATGTAGCTCCTAAATCTTTTGTAACAGCTATCACATCTCTAAGTTGCATCATTCCGTCTCGGGGAGATGTCCCTGAAAAAGATTCATCCATTAAGAGCAGGCTGTTACTCGTAATTTCATTAAAAATATTTTTTATTTCATTAAGTTCATTCGCATATCGTGACTCTCCGGTAATTATTTGGTTGGGTCTTATATAATGTGAAAAGATATTGTCTACAGGGCTTATTCTGGCAGAATCCGCAAAAGTGAACAATCCTGCCTGTGCGAATGCCTGATTAATTCCAATCGCATTCATATAAACCGTCTTTCCATTATTGTCGGAGCCAGTTATTATGAATTCGTCTGACTTTTGGAAATATGCTTCATTCTCCACAATTCTTTTTGTTCCTTTTGTTATCAGGTTTGGATTGATCATTTTTTTCATACTGGTTTGCTTACTGGATTCTAAAATGTCCGGGGTGCAGATTCTCTCTTTATTGTTATTTACATGATGATAATAATCTGCTGCGAGGGCGAGATATCTCAATTCGGTTAAGCCATCAATAAATTCTTCAATGTCTTCATCAAATTTTTTTAGTTCTTTTAAATATTTTTCAGAACTAAGGTGTTCAGTCAATAGTCCAAATAATTTTAAGTCTGTTTCCAGATTGATTGATTCAATTTTTGCATCATTATTATCATACTCCAATTTTCCATTTTTTATTGTTCTTAAAAAATTTAATTTATTTCTATCAATAGTTCCATTAAAAGAAGCTTTTTTTTCTTTTTCATCTATAACAAGATGCATCCGACAATTTTTGTTAAAAAAATCTTTATTATAATCACGTTTTAATTCATTATGAATTATGCTAAAAATTTTTTGATCATCAAAATTGAGTTTATACAAATAAAATTCTGTCTGTGGCATAAAAGAATTTTCATAAACTGCTCCTGACTTAAACTTTTTAATAGCAGTCATTCTATTGCATTCAAATTTAATTTCATAAGGCCTATTTTGAATATTAAATGTAGCATTTAATTCTATTGTCCCGGGATTATTTATATCATCAATAATTTGCTCCAATTCCTTAAATCTTTCATCATCTTTTAAACTTAAAATATGTTTTCTAAATTCTTCTAATTTTGTATGAGTTTCAGGAAACACTTGCGCTAATTTTGTCAAATAGCTGACATAAGATTCTGTCCTGGCTTTAGTATAATCAAATTCCTTTTTCCACTCACCTATATAATTAAAATCTGCATCTATAGTTCTTTTTAGAATCAAATCCCGAAAATCTTTATTGTTTATCAAAACCTGAAGAACTTTTTGATTATTCTTGATTTTTCCTATATCTGTCTCAAGATTATAAATAAAATTCTTAGCAAAATCTAAAACTTTAAAGTCGCTTTCTTCTGTTTCATCAGTTTCTCTTTTTTTATATCCGTACTTATACCCATACCATTCTTTTTCATATTCTAAGGAATCTTCAAATTTATCCGAAGAAAAAATTTTTTCTGTGATCGCTTCTAATCCAAAATCCTCTGGATGGGGGATTTTTTTGAGCTTGTTACTTCGCTCTAATATTTTTGGGAATGACATTAAGAAAGCCATTTTAAAATTATTTATAAAAATTTATGTATGCGAATTATAGCATTACACTGTTCATTTTATCCAGTCTAATTTCATTTCTAAAGCGCAAACAGGCATTTTCAGCTTCCAATTCTTTAAAACTCTTGGTGAAACTTCTCCGATAATTCCTGCTTCTTTTTTATCCACTAAAATTTTTGCACATCTTCCCAAGATATATCCGGAATTTTCAACAGGCTCTAAGGAATATTCTTTATCAATCATTCTGAATAAATAGTCAAGAATTTGCTTTAATTCAGTGAAATTTGAATTTTCATTTGTGATTGCAATGGCAAGGCTCTCATTCTCTTCAATACCTGTTTCTTTTTGTGTATTTTTTTTGAAGACTTTGCCGATTTCAAAAATCTTCTGAGGATAAGATGAGTCAGAATTTTCTGAAATTATCTTAAGGAGATTTGTGATTAAATCCATCCTTAACGTGTCATATTCTGTTTTTGACTCTATTAATTCAATAAATTCCTTGAAGTCATAATGCATTTTTTTTATATCTTGCCTTTTGCATAAATGAAACGAGGATGCTTCTAAAAGCTGTAATCCGGTTAAAATCTCTTCTATTGTCCTTTTTATTATTGCCTGTTTGTCTTCTTCACTGATAGTGGAAATGCTTGGAATTTCAGGCTCAAATTTTTCATAGCCATATGCAATCGCGACCTCTTCTGCTAAATCAATCCAATGCAGTAGGTCTGTCCTATATGCAGGAATAAATGCAATATTTTCATTGTTGATTTTTTCATATTTAATCCCCATTTTTTCCAGATATCGCTTGATGTCTTTTTCATTAAATTTTGTCCCAAGGGTTTTGTTGATATCATCTAAACTAAATTTTAATTTTTCAGGCTCTAAATCCGGAGAAATAAAGTCCTTTGCATCTTTAATATTCATAGCATAAATAACCCCCCCCATATCTGCAAATGCTGTAACCAAAATATTCATGGACTTTTTCAAATAAGCAAGATTATGCCCAGAACATTCAATAAAAACATCTTTTGTATTTTCGGTTATCTTCCCTGTCTCCTGAGAATTAATTATTGGAGGCATACTCAAAATTTTATTTTCAGCGTCAATAAAAATCGGAAAAATCTCTTTGTCTTCAAGCAAATGTGCATATTCCTTTCCTGTCGGATGCTGCCTTAGGATCTGCCTCCCAGTCAATTCCTTTTCAGATTCAAGCGGGATAAATTTTATATCATCTGGTTTTTTTGCGGTGAACCTTATTGGAAGCTTGATTTTTTCTAATGGATAAATCCCGATTGCAATTTTTCTCCTTTTTCTTCCAATTGATAAATGAAGCTTTTCTTGTATATCAATAATATTTTTTATTTTCTGGTCATCTAACTTCAAACCTTTTATGATTGCACATACTGTGAAGGGCCTGATTGATTTTACAACTTTTTCAACTTTCACTTCATAGTCTTTTTCAGGCTTATTTACAGTATATTCAAAAATTTTTTTCTTCTCAAAAAAATTCAGCAATGCCCTTGAAAATCCCTGCATAGAAAGCAAATCAGGCCTGTTTGGAAAAACTTCAACAGACAATTCTTCATTTGAAAGATTTTCAACAGGAGTTCCAAACATTGAGATCTTCTCCTCAACATCCGGTTTTATTTTTCCTATAACATTTTCAATTTCCTTCCTGTTAAGGCTTAATATTGTCATGAAAATATTCAAATTAGAGAATTTATATATCTTTTTGTAATATCTCTTATTATATAAATTCTTAAAAACAAAAAATCTATAGACTAAAATGGAAGAAAAAGAATTAATAGAAAAAGTTAAATCGTATTTAACAAGATGTAAGGCAGATTCCCTAGTTGAAAATCATTCTATTGAAGAGCACGGATATTGGAGAATCCTGACAGGAACATATGGTCAAATGCGTAAATCAATGAAAGAGGTTTTATCTGGAAAATTCATTGATGCAGTAGTTTATGCTGTGCAGCAACCCGAATTTTATGGAGACGGATGGGCAGGAAAAGACCCGGGGAACATTAATAATGGGAAGATTGAAAAGGTAAATCTTCATATATTAGATGATAGCAATTTAGTAAAATTAATTCAAAATTCTTAATTTTTTCTTAAATCTGACTACATCATCTTAAAAGTAAATTCTATCTTTAATGTCTATGGAACTTGAATGGAAATATGACATAAAGATTGACGCAAACAGAAAATTTCTTGAAAGTATTTTTTTAACAAATCCTCGGAATTTGTCAAGATTATTGAATCTTGCAATTGACATTACTAAATCTTCAAATAATCCCTCTTCAATAAAAAGTTATATTTTTATAGATCCTAATTTAATCAAAGAAAGTTTTGCTTTAGAGTTATCCACAATTAATTGCGGGCCTCTTGCTAACTATAATCCTGGATTAAAAAAAGTTGAACTTGATTCTATAAAAGGAAAATCATATTTAGTTGTTCCTGCATTGCGTATATATACAAAATTGGATAATCTTAAAATCCCTTCAAAAAATGAAATAGATTACGCTTATCAAAATGCATTGATATGTTTGGAGCATGACCCTAAGATGATTGTAAAAGATAAGCGCCTAAGTAATCCTTTCATTAATTTTATTCCAAATCCCGAAATTAAGGGTTTTTTTATGTATCAATTAAAAACTCCTGTAAATGAAGAAGAATTAAAAAATGCTGTAAAAACTCCTGAATTGAAAAATTTGCTTTTGATTTATAAAAAAACATTAAGAGAAGTTAATCAAAAATTATCTTTAACTGCCATGCATAAAAGTATAGCAGAAAAATTTGAGGAGACCGGAGCAATCAAATGTGACTATATAGATTGTTCAAAAGAAAGCTCAAATGAAAAGTTAACAATTTCCGATAAAAATTTAGAATATATCTTAAACAAATACCCTTATGAAATTAATATTAAATTATATTAAGATTTATCATAAACACCCTTGCATTTTTCCCAATCGTGTGCTATTTTCTCTTCAAGCTCTTTGTCTAAATCAATTTTAAGATAATTGCATAAAGCAATAATTGCGAATGCGCAATCAGCAATTTCTTTTTCAATTTCTTTCCCATCTCCCGTAAATTTGCTTTTTTTCTCTCCGAATTTTATGTTTAAAGCTCTTGATAATTCTCCTGTTTCTTCAACAAGCCTTGCAAATTGTGACAATGGGTTCCAGTATCCGCCATAATGATTTATCAGTTCGTCAACCTTCTTCTGTGCTTCTTTTATTTCCATTTTATTTTTTCTTTAATTCCTCAATCTTATTTATCAGGCATTTTTCAATATTCAAGTTAAATTGTTTAGCAAGAAACATAAGCATGATTATGCAGTCAGAAATTTCTTCTCCAATATTTGCAACATCAATTTCTTTTCTCTTTAATTTTTCATTTACAATCTGTTTTGATAATTCTCCCACTTCCTCAATTAAATGAAGCATTGAAAGCTCAACGCTCGGCTCAACATTTTTTTTATCCAATCTACTTAAAATTGCTTCTGAAATTTTCTTTTGCAATTCTGATATTTCCATTCATTTTCTCCAGAATTTTTTTGTCCTTAATTGTGTGATATTATTTCTATACATGTCACGCAAATCTGTGATTGCAAAAAATTCCATTATTATTCTGTCAAATCCAGGACCCCATGCAAGCACAGGCACATGTTTTCCAAAAAAAGGAATTGTAACCTCTGGCCTAAACATTCCAGCCCCTCCTAATTCAAGCCACTTTTTCCTTCCAGGATGCCAAACATCTATTTCCAAGCTAGGTTCTGTATAAGGAAAATATCCCGGCCTTATTCTTAATTTTTCATATCCCATCTTTTTAAAGAACTCATTTAAATATCCTAATAATTGCCTGAAATTTGCATTTTCATCTACGACAATTCCCTCTGTCTGATTAAACTCAAATCCATGGGACCAATCAACTGTTTCATTTCTGAAGCATTTTCCCAATGCAAAATACTTTGCAGGAAACTCTTTCTTTTCCTGAATCTTTTTTAAAGTTCTTGAGGATATACAAGTTGTATGCGTCCTTAACAAGACTTTCTTTGCATCTTTCTCTTCCCAATTATACTGCCATCCTTTGCTGTTATCTATTTCTCCTTCATGCGATTTTTTTACAGATTCTATAAGTTTTTTATCATTTGGCAAATTTCCTTCTACATTTTTTATAAAAAAAGTATCTGCCAATTCTCGTGCAGGATGATCTTGGGGCTGAAATAAAGCATCAAAGTTCCAGAATCCCGTAACAACCAAATCTCCTGTCATTTCCTTAAATCCCATGTCAAGCCAAATCTTTTTTGCATATTCAGTTGCCTGATTAACAAAATGCCTCTTCCCGCCATTTACTTTCGAAACAGGAGACAGCAAATCATATCTTCTAAATTTTTTTCCTTTCCATGAACTTGTTTTAATCATGTTTGGTGTCAATTGTTCTATAAGATTCTCATCAAGATTCATTTTTGCTATCTTATTTCCAAACTGCGTCAGTTTAACAAAAATTTCTTTTTTGTCATCAATTTGTATAATATTTTTTCTTGATTCAAGGTTTTTCAGTGTAAGCTTTTCTTCTGGCTTAAGTTCATCTAATTCTTTTGGCAATTTTTCCAATAGTTTTTCTTCAGGCATTTTTTCTTCGCTTTCTCTTTTATCTGCTTTTAATATTATTCTTCCTGAAGAGATTTCAATAAATGCCTTTTTTTTAAGCACACCTATAGCTGCCTTTGCTTCGTCATCATTTAGGCTGCAGGCCTTTCCAACTTCGTTGAAGGGAATAAATCTTTTTTCTCTAAGCTCGTTCAGCAATTTTCGTTCAGGCAATGATTTTTTTTGATAATAAATTCCATTGACTCCTGCTGAAACTATTTTTTTTATTTTTATCTCAAGCTCAACGAGATTTTTTGCCTTCAAGAATTCCAATGCTCTGAAAACAGTAGTAGAATCAATATTTGATTTTTTGATGATCTGAATGGAATTTTCAAATTCAAGAGCTAAGTTTGGAAGAATTTTTCTTTCAATAGGAGATAAAGATTCAATAATTACTTTCTCAGATTCCATATATTTTTAACATTTTAAGTATTTTTAAAGATTTATAATAGAATTAAATTTTATAATCTTCCCATTTCTTTAAATCCATTCCCATTGCATCAAGCAATTTTTCCAAATTTTCATTATTTGGAAAGATTTTTCCATTCAAATAGTCATAAACAATACTTTTAGAAATGCCGGATTTTTGAGCTAATTCTGAAACATAACATTTTATCCTCAATTCTTTAGCATTAACTTGTATTAATCTGCTCAATTTTTCGGCTTCAGGATTCTTTAGTTTTGATGAATGGTATTGTTCTCTCTTTAAATTTCTGGGATCTATTTTATAATATGACATTTTCATGTTAACTTTTATTGAGTTTTTATCAAGATCAAATCTTAAACTTTTAAAGTTTATTATTCTTAAATAATACAACCCATTCTAATTAATATGCTTGCATTTCTTAATGCATGAATGTGAAAGAGTTTCTCTTGAATTTAATTGGAAGTTTTTTTATATTGTTAAGCATTTCAGCTGTTCTTTATTCTATCTATTTTAGAAAATTATATCAGATATTTTGGATGTGTTATATCTGCTTGGGGTTAATTGGGATTGGCATCTTAAAAAGAGATTCTTATTTAGTAACTGCACAAATAAATATTTTGTTTATCCCAATGATAATCTGGAACATTGATTTTTTTTATTTTGCATTTTTTCAAAAGCCTTTGTGGAGGATTACTGATTATTATTTTTTAAATCAACAGTCTATATCCAGATTTATTACGCTTCAGCATTTTTATACAATTCCGCTTGCAATTTTTGCTTTAATTTTAATTAATTCAGAAAGAACAAATTCCTGGAAATTAAGTTTTGCAGAAGGAAGCTTAATATTTTTTCTAACAAGACTATTTGTATCAAATTATAAAAGTTTGAACATTAATTGTGCATTTTATCCATGTGTTTTTCACAATATATTTCCTTTCAAGATTTATGCATTAATTTGGTTTTCGGTTCTTTTTCTAATGTGCTTCATTTCAAATAAAATAATCAATCAAATTCTTCTTTAGTCTTATTATTAATTACCTGACGAGCTTTTCTGATAGAATCACATATTTTTAGATTAAGTGTGCATTCATGTTCACAAGCCCTGCAAAGGGTGCATTCATAAACAAATTTGTCAAAAATCTTGTTGGACAGCATTACGCATTTTCCTCTTGGCGAATAACTTTCTTCTTTTAATGCCTTAAAAATTGGACAAAGAGATTTACAATTTCCGCATTTTATGCAATGTTCAAGATTTTCTTCTATTTCTTCCCTTAAATTATTGATATTTATTTTTTCATCAGACATTTTAAATTATCTTTCCAGGATTAAATTTATTTTTAGGGTCATTTCTTTTTTTAATAGACTGATAAAGGTTTAAATCAAAATTATCCAATTGCCCTTTTTTTATTAATCCAATTCCATACATACCCCTTATATTTCCCCTTAATCTTTTCAGAACAATCATCATTTCGTGAATCTTATTCAGCTGTTCTTTATAGAAAAACGGATGAGTTATGTTCGAGCCAATATCTGCAAAAAGGGGGATATTATTCTGTTCAAACCATGTTAATAGCTCACTAAATTTATCCGGAAACATTCGGACATCTTCTATTTTTACAAAATCTTTTGTTAACAACATAAGCGGATTTTTTCTCAAAAGGATTATTTTTTTATAATCTTTGTCTGATTTTGTTTCGGTTTCATATTCAATAAAAAGATGATATTTATCCTCCAAACCCAATATTGCTGAAATTTGCTTGTCCAGAAATCCAATATATGTAACATTAGAGCTTGACTTTAATTTTTTTATTGAGTCATTCAAGCTTTCAACATTATTTACTTTAATTAAATGAAAATTTGTATTTTTCTTTTCAGTTAAGTTTAGGTTTACTTTGCTGATTATGCCAGTAATTCCCTCGAGCCCTATAAAGTCTGACAGCTCAGATTTTGATTTTTTCTGTATCTTTCCGTTTGCATTGATAATTTCAATAGAATTTACCCATTTTATTATTTTTCCATATTTTAGATTCTTTATTCCTACAGCATCGGTTGCAATTGCCCCGCCAATTGTGCAAAAGCCTTCTGATGTGGGAATTATTGGAAATTCGAGTTTATAATTTTCCAAAAAATTATTCAAATCTTCAATAATCATGCCTGCTTCAACTTCTATTGTCTTTTCTCTTTCATCAAAATCAATAATCTTATCAAATTTACTTAAATCTATTATTATCCCTTCATTTGATACGGCCCCTCCGACTAAACCGCTTCCTCCCCCCCTTGGAGTAATATTTGAATTTGATTTAACTTCCCTGCAAACTACATTAAGGTCGTTAGTGATTATTATTTTCTTTGCTTTTCCTTTAATTTGCGAGGCATCTGATTCATATATCAAATTTCTTGATTTCATTTTGCATTGAGGCTTTTTAATTTTCTTAAAATAAATTCTGACATCTCTTCAATTTTATCTGAAGATTTTTTCAAATGATTATAACATGATATGCATGGAACAACTAAAATGCAATTAGCAGGAATTTCTTTTATCCTATTTTGAGCTATAATCCTTGAAGTTGACGGATTATATTTATCGTAACAAGCACAGGCCCCGCAGCACAATGCATTTTCTTTGTTATGTTTCATTTCGATTAATTCACAACCAAGCAATTTGATTATTTCTCTAGGCTCTTCATATACCGAAGAATATCTTCCTATGAAACAGGGGTCATGATAGCAAATTCGCTCTTTTTGCAGTTCTTTCAGGCCAAATTTCATTTTTTTTAATCCTTCTAGTATTGGAAATAATATATATTCAATCTCTAAATCCCAATCTAAAATATACTTGGGATATTCAAATTTAAGCAGATAAAAGATATAAGGGTTACTCACAATTATTTTTTTTATTTTATTTTCTTTTAAAAGCCTATAATTTTCTCTTGCAAGTTTTCTCAATTGCAAATCATTTCCATCAAAAAAAAGCGAAATGCCGACATCTATTTCCTGAATTTGGTTAAATTCAATGTTTAATCTTTTTAAAAGAGATTTATACTTTTCTGATATCTCTAAATCTGAAAAATCTCCCAAAAATAATGGCTTTTGACTTATGAACGAATTAAAAAGACCCATTAAAGAATTAAAATGAAGTAGTTTTTAATAATTATTATGATTTTTTAGCTGGTATAAATGGCTCTAATTAAATTAGCCAACTTATCAATAATTTTTCCATCTTCATATTTTCCTGTGAATTTTATTTCTCCTTTGATGATCAGTTCTCCTGGAGCAGTAAACCTTCCAGGTCTCCTCTCTGAATTTTCGCATGTATTTAATAAATCAATCTCTATTTTTGGGTTCCTTAAAAGGTAATTATCAATTGCAAATTTCTTAAGTTGGTATGCCTGCTCAAATGGAAGATAGATTTCCCGCTCTTCCCCCATAACTCGGCATGTTGCTTTCTGACCGCAATCATTAGAGTCAAATTGAGTATATTCCTCCAAATTTTTAATTAAATCTTCGGGAGATATTTGTGTTAGCTTTACATCTTTCCCTATTTTTGCTACCCTAAATGCCTTTGTAATTTTAACTGTGCTAAACAAATCAGATATCTCTTTCATTCCTAAAATAAGCAAAATTTATTTAAAAAAATTTATGTCAAGCAATATAGATTATCAAGAATATTAAAACAAAAATTTTTAAATTAAGTTAAATTAAGTCTTAGATGAATAAAAATTCTAAAAAGCTGGTCCTCATTGTTTTAATAATCGTTATTATGGGTGCGGTAATTTTGATATATAACTTAAAATCTGTTAATGGTGTAGAGGAAAAGGATGTGATGTGCATTTCAAATAATTCACAATTGTTTGTATTAAAAACCTGCAGCCATTGCGCAAAACAGAAAGAAATTCTTGGAGATTATTTAAAATATTTTAACATGACGGATTGTATCGAAAACCCAAAAGAATGCAACGATTATAATATTACCCATGTCCCCTCCTGGGTTATAAATGGACAAAAATATGAGGGAATCCAAACATTGAAACAATTAAAAGAATTGGCCGGATGTTAAAATGGTAAATCTCTTGACAATTGTTTCTCTTGCATTAGTAGATGCCGTTAATCCATGTGCCCTGGCTGTTATGGCGATGGTGCTTATGGCAATTTTGCTTCATGATCCTAAAAAAAGAAAAGATGTTTTATTAGGCGGATTTTTATTCAGCCTTGCAGTTTTTATTTTATATTTTTTATACGGACTTATTCTTGTTCAATTTTTTTCTCATTTAATTCCAGAATCAACAGGACATATTGCAAATTATATCTTTAAGGGATTTGGAATATTTGCGATAGTTTTAGGAGTTTTAAATTTTAAGGATTTTCTTAACTATAAACCAGGAGGATTTGCCACGGAAATGCCAATAAAATTCAGGCCAAAAGTTAAAGCATTAATAAAAACTATAACGTCCCCAAAAGGGGCTTTTTTCGTAGGTTTATTGGTAACATTATTTTTATTGCCGTGCACAATGGGGCCTTATATTATCGCTTCAGGCCAAATTTCAAATCTTTCATTTTGGCAGGCTTCGAAATGGTTATTGTTTTATAATTTAATATTTATATTGCCAATGATTTTAATAACGATCATAATTTATTTCGGGCTGACAACAGTAGAAAATGTAAGTGGATGGAAAGAAAAGAATATAAGATACCTGCATTTGATAGAATCAATAATTTTAATATCACTGGGAATAGCAATGTTTACAGGGCTTATTTAACCAAATTTTCAAGAATTAAATCTAATGGACGATTTATATTTTCTACTTTGCTTGGGCTCATTAATTCTCCCTGATAATTAAAAACAAACTTAGGCCCATATTGATAACCATATCTTAATCCTTTAACAAAAAGAACATCTACTAATTCATAAATTTGCGGTTTTAATCTTTCTAGTTTTTCTGGATCATATGGCACTTCCAAATGTTGGTCGTTAACCCATAATTTTAATACTTCTCTTTCACGGGAAATTTCTTCAATGTATCCTGGCAAATGTTTGTTTTGATGTCGGGTTACATCAAAGCTAGGATAATTAAAATTTTTAACTTCTCTATTTTTTCTAACTGAATGATTTAATTTTCTGGTTTCCCTATTTTTTTTAGCCATATGGCTCTTTAATATTAACACTATATAAGTTTTGTCTTTTTTTAGAGGATGTTTCATCAAATTTTAAATAAAATCTAAAAACTTAAAAATAATAGAAATAATAAAAGTAGATGTGGGGTGAAATTTTTTTAGAAAATGTTTACAGGATTTACAGTCTAATCCCTTCAAATCTTCAACTGCTGTTTTTGCTGGCCTTTTTTACAGCTTTAATTGCATTTTATTCAATATTTACTTTTTATTTTTACAAACTTATTGCGAGCAAAAATATTCTAGATCTAAATCTCAATCAGTATAACAAATCAGATCATATTGTTTTTATGAAAATCCTTGCAGTAATCTTTTACATTCTCGAATATATGATCATATTTCCTTTACTGACTATTTTTTGGTTTATTGTTTTTTCAATCCTGCTTTTGTCTTTATCAACGATTAATGACGTTTTTATAGTTTTAACAATCTGTGCATCATTAATCGCATCAGTAAGATTAACTGCTTATATTAATGAAAATATTTCAAGAGAACTTGCAAAGATAATTCCTTTAACTCTCCTGCTTTTTTCATTAACCCAGCCTAATTTTTTTTCAATAGAAGCTATATCCAATCGGTTTGCGCAATTGCCCTCATTATTTTCTGATTTTCCTTATTTTATTTTATTCATTGTTATCTTGGAATTCATTTTGCGGATTGGCACTTTATTCATTTCCATAAATTTCAAAAATACTGAATAACCTTAAAAACCCTATTTATCTTTCTCTTTTATGGATAAAAAAATAGACATAACTAACTTACCTACAATAAATGTGGGAATAGTTGGCCATATAGATCATGGCAAAACCACATTATTGTATAAACTATCCGGAAAATGGGCAGATACGCATTCCGAAGAGCTTAAGAGAGGAATTACTATAAAATTAGGTTATGCAGACATAATTATCAAGGATGATAAAGGAAAATTAAATCTTGAAAAAGGCGAACCTGTCAGACTGATAACATTTGTTGATGCGCCAGGGCATGAAATGCTTATGGCAACAATGCTTTCAGGGGCAGCAATAATGGATGCCGCAATTCTTGTCATCGCAGCTGATGAAGGAATCAAGCCTCAAACAAGAGAACATCTTGTTGCATTGCAGGCAAAAAAAATCAATCATATTATAATAGTTCAAAATAAAATTGATGCAGTTACTAAAGAAACTGCATTGGAAAATTATCGCCAGATTAAAGAACTTGTAAAAGGCACTATTGCTGAAAATTCTCCAATCATTCCGGTATCTGCACAACAAAATATTAATTTGGATAAAATTATTGAAGAGCTTTGCAATATAGAGATAAACAAAAGAAAATTAGATGTAAAGCCTATTTTTTTGATTGCAAGAAGTTTTGACATAAATAAACCAGGAACTGAACTTTTAAAGTTGCATGGTGGCGTTTTGGGAGGAGCCTTAAAAGAAGGAGTATTAAAAGTAGGAGATGAAATTGAAATCAAACCAGGACATGTATATAAAAAGCAAAATCAATTTTACTACAAGACTATAAAATCAAAAATTACTTCTATCCAAAGAGGAAATTTTCAAATATCTGAAGCCATCCCTGGAGGGAGCCTTGCAATAGAAACAGAGTTAGATCCAAGTTTGACAAAAGCAGATTCATTATCAGGATGCATTGCTTCTACAACAGGAAATCTGCCTGAAATAACTTCTGATATCAATATTAAATATGAATTATTCAATGAAGTTTTAGGGACTGCCAAACATGAGCAGGTTGAGGGCCTTAAATTAAATGAATCACTAATGCTAAGCATCAATACTTCAATTACAGTTGGCCAGATTAAAAAATTAAAAAACAACAAAATGGAAGTGTCATTAAAAATCCCAATAGTTCCATTAAAAGGCGAATCTATTGGAATTGCGAGAAACATTAACAGTCACTGGAGATTGATAGGATTTGGCGAGATTGTTTAGATAAAAACTTTATAAATCTAAGAATCCTTTGGATTTGAATGGAAAAAGAGGCAGATAAATCTAAGAATGTTGAATATCATAAAGCAGACAAGATAACGCTTAGGGATATTCAGGACTCTATACCTGTTGAATTCAAAACATCCGAAAGATATATGCTTATCTTTTGGTGCATAATGATTATAGTTTTAGTCATCACATTTTTTCAATTGCCATTCGCAGCATTATTTTCAGGAAATCTTGAAACAATTATACGGGTAGGTTTTCCTTTTGAATTTTTTTATTTTAGCATCAAAGAACCCAATGTTATGCCTTTTTTGATAGATGGATTGGTATTTAATCTCATCACTTATTTTTTACTTGCTTACATATTTGATATCATAATAAATGTATTTGTAAGAAAATATTTTTCAAAAAATCCTGTCGGGGAATATAGCGGGCAGAAAAAAGTAAGTCCAAAATTATATAAAATTGAAAAAAATTAAGATGAGAATTAGAACATGGTTTTTTCTTGCATTTTTCTTTTTAATCCTGTTATTTATTCTATTTTATGATACTGGTTTCTTGCAAAAATCACAAATCGATAAAAGGGATCTTGCACGTTGGAACTATAACAACAGCCTAATTGAGGGTAATGATATGTTCATTCTTAATGGAAGCAAACAGTCATGCTGGATTCTAATTCATGGGTATACGTCGACTCCTGATGAAATGAAAGAATTGGGAGAAAAAATAAATTTAGAATTTGGAGATTATGTTGTTGCGCCAAGACTTTTGGGGCATTCAGAAGTTCCAAGCAAAGTTTTGAACCTTTCTTTTAATGACTGGTATTGGCAGCTTAATACAGAATTTAATAGTTTAAGCCATGATTGCAAGAAAATAAATATTGTTGGAAGTTCATTAGGAGGAACGATTGCATTAAACTTAGCTGAAGAAGAACAGGCTAATAATTTATATTTGGTTGATCTATATTTGCATGCCCCTTATCATTTTTATTATATATTCAAACCTGAAACTTCAATGCGTCTTCTCTCAAATATTTTGCATTATATTAAAAAGCACAAGACTTCCTCAATCAATGATCCTGTTGGAGAAAAAAATCATAAAGCATATCTTAACTTTCCATTAGATCCAATTGTCAATTCCCAAAAGAATATTAAACAAATCGAAGAGAATTTATATAAAATTGATGAAAACACTTATATTCAACATTCAATAAACGACGACACAAGTTCTGTAAAAAGTTCTAAATTAGTTTATGAAAAGATTGCTTCAAAAAACAAATCAATTATATTTTTCTCCAGATCAAATCACGTTCTTTTGCGAGACTATGATAAAGATGAAGTTATTAATAATATCATTAAATTTGAAAGAGAAAATCGATAAGAAAATTTAAAATCTTGATATGTTTTATTTTTTTGATGGCTTTATTGGAATTCCATGATATAAAAAAGAGATTTGAAAACAAGGAAGTCCTTTCAAATATATCATTAGACATAAATCAGGGGGAAATCTTTGGTTTGACTGGTAAAAGCGGGTGCGGGAAAAGCACTTTACTAAAAATTCTTATTGGGATGATTGAAGTTGATAAAGGTTCTATATGGTTTGAAGGAAAAAATGTTAAGCAAAAACTTAACTATCTTAGAAAAAATACTGGATTTGCAACGCAGGATAACATGCTCTTTGAAGAACTCACAATTAAAGAGAACAGCTTTTATTTTGGATGTCTTTATGATATGAAAAAATCACAGGTTAATCAAAGATTTGTTGAACTTTTAGATTTGCTTGGCTTATCCGGATTCGAAAATACTGAAATAAAACATCTTTCAGGAGGAATGATGAAAAGGGCTAACCTTCTTGTTTCGTTAATTCACAATCCAAAGCTCTTAATTTTAGATGAACCTACGGTCGGGCTCGACCCAATTTTAAGGAAGATTTTATGGGCATATATTCATAAAATTAACAAAGATGGAACAACAATACTGGTAACCTCTCATTTGCTTGACGAGATTGAAGAAAACTGCACCAGGGTTGCGATTTTGAAAAATGGAAATGTAGTAGCTGTTGGAGATGTTGAAGAATACAAGAAAAAATACAAAAAACCATTTAATGAAATTTTTCAGGATCTTTTAACATGAAAATTTTAAGCATATTCAATAAAAATTTAAAGACAATATCAAGAAATCTCAACTATTTTATTGTCTTATTCATATGCCCCGTAATACTGATTATAATTGCAGGAGCAATGCTTAATTCAAATAATGTTAACAATATTAAAATAGGCCTTATAAATCAGGCGCCAAATTACAACTTTGAAATTGATGAGTTAAACAATATTTTTTATTATGAATCATTAAATCAATGTCTTTACGATTTAAGGCAATTGAAAACTTCTTCGTGTATTTACATTCGCGAAGATGAAAATGAAACAAATGCATATAAGATTGATATCTATTTGGATAATACCAAAAATATAATTCAACTTTATGCTAAGCAGTTTATTCTGCAGAAAGTAATCAAAGAGCAAACTAGCATTATAGAAAAAGCTTCTGATGAGTTAAATTCGAAATTTGCATTTTATTCAATTACTATTTCAGATACAAAATCTAAATTAACAGAAATGCAAAATGAACTGGATGAAGAAGAAAATTTGTTATTGACTTATCAGAAGAACCTTACTAAAATTAGAAATGATTTCAATGAAATTTATGTGCCTTTAAAAAATCTTGAGCCAGATATAAAAAATCTTCAATCAGAACTTTCAAATGCAGACCAAAATATATATAGCAACATTACAAAAATAAAGCAAAAAAATCAGGATATCCATTCAAAAGTAATCTTGCTCCAATCATTTCTGGCTGAAAAATTAAATTCATCGAATTATGCATATTCCGCCTCTGTCCTCAATGGTATTACTACTGATTTGGATCAAATTAATTTGATGTTAGATGAAATTGCAAACATTGAAAGCAATCAGGCAAAAATAAGCGATACAATTGATAAATTAGATGATGTAATTGTAAAACTTGACGAAGTTAAAGATGCATTAGAACAAATGGATAAAGACTTGACAATTTCAATAGAAAAAATAAGAGCAGGCAAAACAAAGTTATCCGAATTTTCAGGAAAGCTCGATGACGCAAAGGCAGAAATGAAAACAATGGCTGAAGGCATAAATCAAAATCAATTATGGGTTGAATTTAAAGATGCGTTTGCAATAAGAAATGACCCAGTATTTCTCATCTATCCATTGTTGATTACAATGATTATCACATTTACTTCATTAATTCTTTCAAACATGTTTATATTAAAACAAATTAATCAATCCAGTTACTTTAGAGACATAATTACTCCTGCAAATGATATTAATTTTATTCTTGCTGATTATCTAGTGAACTTATTCTTTGTTTCAATTCAAGCAGGGGTTTTATTTTTAATGGGAATCTTTTGGTTTGGCCTATCTGCCCAATCTCTCTATACTCCTATTCTAGCAATTTTCTTTGCGTGCTCAATCTTTATTTTCATAGGGATGACTATGGGCTACTTAATTCAGTCTCAAAATCTTTCAATGCTTCTTACGATTTTTTTCTTATTGCTAATGCTAATCATGTCTGACTTGCTTGCGCCTTCAGTTTTAGCAGGCCCCATTGTTAGGATTCTTATTAATTCAAATCCTTTTACAATCTTAGAGCAGATTTTAATGAATACAATTGTCATCAATCAAAATATCTACTCAGTCCGTTCAAAATTTTACACTCTTTTAATCATGTTTTTCATTGCATTCCTCTCTTCTTATATCTCAAAAAAGATAAGCAAAAAGAATATTATGCAGTAGTTAACATTTAGAAATAAAAATAAAACTAAATCTCTTCAACATCAGCAACTCTTATCAAATCAGTAACGCTGTCTCCTTCATGAAGCCTTATTATCCTTACGCCTTGTGTCGCCCTTCCCATTATTCTGATATCCTTGACGTTTGTCCTTACAACCATTCCCTTAGCAGTTGTGATAATGATTGAGTCATCTTCTTTTACAGATTGCGATGTAATTATATCTCCGGTCTTGTCTGTAATTTTTAAGTTGATTACACCCTTTCCTCCACGGGCTGTTAATCTGTAATCTTCTATTGCGCTTCTTTTTCCATATCCATTCTTTGTTATTGTCAGGACTGAAGATTTATCTGCTTCTTGTATAGGCAAGACTTCTAATGAAACTACTTCATCATCTTTGTCAAGCCTGATTCCGGTCACGCCATAACTTGAGCGCCCCATTGACCTTACATCTTTTGAATTAAATCTACACGCTTGCCCTTTTTTTGTAACAAGCAAGACTTCCTGCTTTTCAAGAATAGGTTCAACAGATATGAGCAGATCATCTTTTCCGTCAAGGCCTATGGCTTTTATGCCTCCTTTTCTTGGAGTATCAAATTCTTTTAATTCAATTTTTTTGACTATTCCTTTCTTAGTCGCCATAATAAGATAATCTTTAAATTCTTTGATTGCTAATACAGAAGTGACCTGCTCTTCGTTTAATGAAAGCATATTAATAATTGCTTTGCCTTTTGCATACTTTGCAGCTTCAGGAATCTCATAAGCCTTCAGCCAATGGACTTTTCCTTTATCTGTAAAGAATAAAAGATAATCATGAGTTGAAGATGTTAATATTTCTTTGACAAAATCTCCTGTAGCCAAATCAGAGCCAATAACCCCCTTGCCTCCTCTTTTTTGCTCTTTATATTGCTTCAAATCAATTCTTTTGCAATATCCCCTATCAGTAATTGTGATAACGACATCTTTTTTATCTACTAAATCTTTTTCTTCAAATTCTTTTACAGAAGACAAAATTGAAGTTCTTCTCTCATCATTATAATCCTTTTTTAATTCATTCAATTCCTTTTTAATGATCTTATAAATTTCTTTTTCATCAGCAAGAATCTTTTTCAATGCTTCAATTAAAATATTTAAGTCATTTTCTTCTTTCTTTAGCTTTTCAACTTCTAATGAAGTTAATTGCTGTAGCTTTATTTCTAATATCGCCTGTGCCTGAGTTTTTGTCAAAGAATAGTCTTTTTGCAATGCATCAGAAGCTTCAACTGCAGATTTTGATTTTTTAATAAGTTTAATGATCTCATCAATATTTTTTTGCGCAATCAGCAAACCCTGAACAATATGAATTCTTTTTTCAGCTTTATCTAAATCAAATTCAGTTCTTTTTCTGATAATTTTCCTTCTATGATCAACATAACATTTTATTATTTCTTTTAGATTTAACTGCCTTGGCTCTCCATTAACCAGCGCAAGCATTATAGCATCAAATCTTGTCTGAAGTCTAGTAAACTTCATTATCCTATTCAATGAAAATTTAGGGTCTGCTTCTTTTTTCAATTCAACTACAATCCTGATTTTTCCCTTCGCAGATTCATCACGAATATCTGAAACGTCTGGCAATTTTTTATCTTTTACTAAATTCGCGATTTCTTCAACAAGATTTGCTTTATTAACTTGATAAGGAATTTCGGTAATCACAATCTTTGGCTTGTTTCCGTTGTCTTCGATTTTTGTTCTTCCTGTTAATGTCAGTCTTCCCCTGCCTGTTGAATAGATTTCCTTGAAATCCCCTGCAACATATCCTCCTGTAGGAAAATCAGGAGCCTTAATTGTCTGTATTAATTTGTCCATTTCCACATCCGGATTTTCGATATATTCTAAAATCGCATCACAAGTATTAGTCATATTATGAGGAGGGATATTTGTAGCCATGCCGACAGCAATTCCTGAACCCCCATTTAACAACAAGTTTGGAACTTTGCCCGGCAATAAATCCGGTTCTTCAAGGGAGTTGTCAAAATTAGGCCTGAATTTTACGGTTTTTTTCTCTATATCTTGCAAAAGCTCTTCGGAAATTTTTTCCATTTTTGCTTCAGTATATCTCATCGCAGCTGCAGGGTCTCCATCCATCGAGCCAAAATTACCCTGGCCCTTGATTAAAGGATATCTCAAAGAAAAGTCCTGTGCAAGCCTTACTAATGCATCATAAACAGCTACGTCCCCATGCGGATGAAATTTACCCAAAACATCCCCGACAATTCTTGCTGATTTTTTTGTCTGCTTATTTGCCTGCAATCCCATTAAATGCATTGCCCACAAAATTCTTCGATGAACTGGCTTAAGCCCGTCCTCTGCGCAAGGCAATGCCCTTTGAACTATAACTGACATAGCATAATTAATATATGCTTTTCTCATTTCCTCAGATATTTCAGCATCGACTAGCTCTTTTGCTTCAATATTTTTTTTCCATTCTTCTTTAGCTTGTTTTATTTCTTCAGGCGTCATATTAAATGCTTAATTCTTCCAATTTATTGTATAAATTTCCAACCCCAACATCATAAGCTCTGTATATGATTAGATAATCTGCCAACCCCTTCGATACATTATTGACTTCTTCATTTATTGCAATTATTACTTTTTTATTAATTCCTTTTGCATATCCCGTTTCAATTGACATTCCCACACTTGGAAATGAATTTTTTATCAAACAGAAAATAGCATCTGTACTTTCTAATTTTTTTAATGCATATAATAAAGCTTGAGCCCTATCATCGGGTAAATTTGAATCGAGTATTGGTGCATAAACCTCATGGCCTTTTCTTGTAAGAATCTCTTTCATATTTTTAATTACATTAATAACCTCATTCTTATTTTCTCCTGTAACCCTATAAGCTAATTGGATTTTCATTTTTTCTTGTTTAATTTATTTAAATTTACATCTACAATTGGGAATATTCTGCTTTTATAACTGCAGGATTTGCAATGCATCATTGGAATAATGCCAAACAAATTTTTTAAGGCAAATATAAATCCCACTTCTTTAGACTTGCAATTTGGGCAAAAATATATGCTGACATTCTTTTCATTGTTAGATTTTTTATTTTGTTTCATTTTAATTCAATTTTTTCTCCTCTTAAAAATAAATAAATTGAATTTAGATGTTCAATATAATCATCATTACTAATATGCGGATCATAAACCAAAGCTGAGCCGTCAGGTATTGCATAAATTTTGTTTATTGTTGAATCTGCAGATAGTTTTTTTAGTTTTGAATCAAAATTCTCTGTATAATGGCATTTAATCCAAAAAGGGACTAGGGGATTTTCTGAATTAATAATTTCCGTCACTTCTCTGATCTTTATGTATCCATTAGACAAAGCATACGCTCCTCTTCCATTTCCGATTAATATCCCTTTAAATGATTTAATGTTAGAACGAATGTTATTTTTATTTAACTCCTTGTTTAATCTATTTAAATCCCCTCCAAGCAAATAAATTAAATTTGATTCTCTTAATTTTTCTTGAATGCCGTTATCTAATTCTGAAGCGAATTCCAAACTTCTCATTCCCAAATCCTGAAAGTACATTCTTAATAATTTTCTGTAATCGGAATAGTTACCTCCCCGCTGTTCGAAGCCGTCCTTTGCCCAATCAATAACTAAAATCTTTCTCGGATCTCCATTTAACCCACAAAAAATTTTCTGATCTAATGCTTTAGTTTTATTAGATATATGTCCGGAGGTTAAATAAATTTTTTCTCTCATTTTATAAGTCAAGTTCTGCCTCCTTGGAATTTTCTTCAATAAATTTCCTTCTTGGCTCTACAGCATCCCCCATTAAGATTGAAAATGTTTCATCAGCTTCAACAGCATCTTCAACAGAGACTTGTTTCAAGATTCTTGTTTTTGGATTCATTGTTGTATCCCATAACTGTTCATCACTCATTTCTCCTAAACCCTTAAATCGGCTCACTTCAAGATTACCTCCAAGTTCCTGGACTATTTTTTTCAATTCAACGTCTGAATAAACATAATGGTCTTTAGTCCCTTTTCTGATTTTGTATAATGGCGCAACAGCGACGAATATATGACCATGCTCTATTAATTGAGGAGTATATCTATAAAATAAAGTCAGCAATAATGTTTTAATATGCTGTCCATCCACATCTGCATCAGCCATTATGATTATCTTATTGTATCTTAAATCTTCAATATTGAAACTATCGCCCATTCCTGTGCCGACTGCGGTAATTAAGTTTCCGATTTCTTCAGAAGATAATGCTTTGGTCGGATTTGATTTTTCTACATTTAGAATTTTTCCCCTTAATGGTAAAATTGCCTGAAATTCTTTATCACGCGCGCCTTTTGCAGTACCTCCAGCTGATTGTCCCTCAACAATATAAAGTTCGCCGTCTTCCCTTTTTTTGCTTGAACAGTCTGCTAATTTTCCAGGTAATCCTGAAGTTCCTAATGCATTTTTTCTTCTTACTAATTCCTTAGCTTTTTTTGCAGCCTCTCTTGCCTTTAGCGCACTTGCACATTTTTGTGCAATCTTCTTTGCTATCGTTGGATTTTCTTCGAAAAATTGAGCCAATGCAGAAGTTGTAATGGAATCTAAAATTCCTTTAATTTCAGAATTTCCTAATTTTGTCTTAGTCTGCCCTTCAAATTGAGGTTCACGCATTCTGATTGAAACTATTGCAGTTAATCCTTCTCTTACATCTTCTCCCTGTAATTTTTCTCCTTTTTTTAAAATTCCCTGGGTAGTCCCATAATCATTAATAACTCTTGTCAGAGCTGTCTTAAATCCGATTACATGGGTTCCCCCTTCAATGGTATTTATTGTATTAACAAAACCATGGATGTTTTCATTATAACCGTCTGTATATTGAATGGAGATTTCTGCTTGAACGCCTTCAGATTCCTTCTTGAAAAAAATAGCCTTATGCAAAGATTCTCTGGTTTTATTTAACCATTTTACAAATTCAATTAATCCGCCAACGTAATGAAATTCTTCCTTTTTGTTTGCGCGCTCGTCATCAAAAATAATTTTCAATCCAGCATTCAAGAAGCAAATTTCCCTAAATCTAGTCGCTAAAGTATTATAATCGAATGCGATTGTCTTAAAGATTGTCTCATCCGGCAGGAATGTAACTTTCGTCCCTGTCGCTCCCTTTTCACATTCGCCTATTATTTTCATGTCATGCATTGGTTTTCCAATTTCATAAGATTGAGTATAAACTTTGCCATCTCTTTTTACTTCAACAGTCATTTTCTTTGACAATGCCGCAACTACCGAAATACCGACACCATGTAAGCCACCTGAAACCTGATAGGCTTTATTATCGAATTTTCCTCCAGCATGAAGCTTTGTCACAATAATTTCCATTGCAGGCTTCTTATAAATAGGATGCATATCAACGGGCATACCTCTCCCATTATCTTCAACCGTCACAGAACCATCTTTATTAATTGTAATAACAATCGTAGTGCAAACCCCTGCTAAACATTCATCTACAGAATTATCAACAACTTCATAAACCATATGATGAAGGCCATATTTGTCTGTGCTTCCAATATACATTCCTGGCCTTTTCCGGACAGCTTCTAGTCCCTCTAAAACTGAAATGTCTTTTGCAGTATATTCACCCATATTAAAAATTCCTACATCCAAAGAAAAATAATCAAGTTTTTAAAGGTTTCTCCTTAATTTACCGACGATAATGATCTTGATTTATAGATTGAACTTTTTTATTAATATAAAAATCTAAAATAAATTATCCCTTTGAAGATAGTTAAATTTGATAGAGAAAATAAACTATAATAAATTTTAAAATATTTTATAATTATTTTTTTTCATCAATTTTCTTTTGTTTCTTGACCCACTTAACCTTTCTTGCATCTCTGCCCATTTCAAAATTTTTTCTGCATTTTGAAGAGCAAAAATATTTTATAGTTCCATCTTTTTGAACAATTGTCATTCCTCTTGGAATTTCATAAGATTTTTTGCAAAATGAACAAACCGGCATTTTAATCAGACGCTCCTTTTATTATATCAACATAATAAGTAGTTCCTATAATCCTTGTTGTTGAAAAATAACCCATTTCTCTAACTGTTTTTTTCAACGCTTCTAATCCTGTTTTAATAGAAAGATGATTTAGTGGTGCAGTTTTTTCAATTGGAATTTGCAATGTATAAACATCTACTTGTGCTAAACTCTGTTGAACATCTTGAAATAGTTCAGTCAATCTTTTATCATTAAATCCAAGTATCTGTATTGTTTTAAGTTCTAAAGTTGATACCATTAGCTGAATGCTCCTTTTGAAATTTTACCTTTTAATCTTCTCGCCTCAATTTCAGTTTCTCTAAGCATTAAAATATCTTTTTTTCTTACTGGCCCACGGACATTTCTTCTTAATTGTTTTCCTTTATTTTTTCCTTTTAAGACTCTGCATTTAACCTGCGTGATTTCCCCTCTTGTTCCTGTTCTTCCTACTATTGTTTCGACTACTGCAGGCACTGCCTCGCCTTCCATGATTTTATCTGAACCCTTTGAGCCTCCAACCTTTTTTTCCTGTTGTGGCTTTGGTTGTGTCTTTGCCATCTTTATAATGAAGCAATATCTTTATCAGCTTGTCCAGCCTCGATAATTGCAATTGCAGAACATGAAACATTGATTTTTGCAGCAACACCTAATTTTTTCTTTGAATCAGCCTGTGCAAATTTTATGCCTTTTTCCTTGCATAAAATTGGTATATGTTGAGTTATTTCCTTAGGTTCAACATCCGCTGCAACAACAACTAATTTAGCAACTCCTCTCTCTACTGCTTTTGTAACTTCGTTAATTCCCTTGTCAATTTTTCCTGTTTTGCTTGCTTTTTCTACAATATCATATACAGAAGCCATTTGTCCTCCCATTAATTTAATTGGTCATTGGCTATGATTATTTTGAAGAATGGGGTTTATAAAGTTTTTTATAAGATAGAGAGAATAATTATAAATTAGGGTTTAAATCATTTTTCCTGGATGCTAAAATATCATTAAAATTTTCTTTATACCATTTGTAACATATTTCTAAACCTCCATTAATGTCAAATTTTGGCTTAAATCCAAGAGATTTTATCTTTGATGTATCTATTTTAACATTTTGCGGTTGCGCAATTTCAGCTGGAAGAAATTTGAAATTCCCGCTTCTATGAAGGTTAATTAATATTTTTGCCACATCTTCAATTTTCGTTTCTGTGCCAGAAGCGATATTAAATTCCTTGTTTTTTTGATCCATTGCTAAAAGAAAACCCTGTGCAAAATCATCTATATATGTAAAATCAAGTGTTTTGTTTCGATCTCCATAAATTTCTAATTCTTTCCCCTGCAAAATATTTAGCATGAAAATATCAACTAATCTTTTTGTTAAATCATTAAAAGGGCCATAAACTGTGCTTGGGCGAATGATTACATAATCGATTCCATAAGATTCATTATATGACTTGACTAGCTCTTCCCCATAGATCTTGCTTGCTGTATATGGATTTTTTTCAGCAGATAAGACTCGCGATGAGCTTGTAAAAATTATTTTAGGTATATCATTTTTTCTGCAAAATTCGAGGATTTTATAAGTTCCCAAAACATTATGCTGATAAGGCAAATCAGGATTTGTTATTGATTGGTTTATCTTGCAAAAAGCGGCCAAATGAATTAAAGTATCTGCCTTTTGGTTTAATCTTAAATTGTTTATATTTCGTATGTCCCTAATTTTTTGTAAATTATCTCTTAAGTCTATTAAATATAGAGGGTTATTCCCATTTTCTATAAGTTTCCTCAATATACTGTTGCCAATAAGGCCTTTATGGCCTGTCATGATAAATTGCATTAAATATCTAAGTTAGAAAATGTTATAAATTTGTTTGCTAGGAATTTAACTAGAATTGATTCGAATTTTATCGAATATTAACATAAAAGGTTCATATGTCCTGTTAAGATATGATTCATCTTTTCTTTTCCATTCTTCAACTTCATTAGATGAATTTGGAAATTCTTTTGCAGTGCTTACTAAAACATCATAACCCCTACCATAAACATTATCTCTTAAGTTTGTTGCCAAACAAATTAATTGCGCAACATTTTCTTCACTCTTAAATCCACTTAACTCTGTTATTAATTTATTCAATGCATTTCTTCGTACTAAATAAAAAGCCATATGATTTAAAGGCCAATAAGAATAATTTACCTCGTCTCCGCAGTCTTTTCTTACCTGGGCAATATCTCTTTCTTTAATTTCAGAATTATTAACCTGATAAGTTTCTAAAACATATTTCAAATTTTTTTCTGCCATGTCTTTTCTAAACTTTTATACTTTTTAAATCTTTTATTGTTACTACTATTTAATTAACATAGTATTTAAAAAATTTAAAAATAATCGTCTCTAAATTATAGAATGATAAAGAAGAATTTAAAAATAATTATAGAAGGTGAAGACAACAAAAAATTTGAATCGCTTCAAGGAGAAATTCCATTAACAAAAGGCGAAATAATAAAAATTCATGAAGGCTCCAAAGTAATTGAATATAAGGTGAAATCTAAAGCGATAGACTGCTTTTTAGATGGTGAAGACCAAATTGTTAATATTGTTTATACTTTGAAAAAAAATAAATAAAATGGTTCCTATTCAAATTAATAAAGATGCGAAATACACAGGATGCGGCAAATCTTCAATTGTTTATCAAATTGAGGATACCAAAGCTCTGAATATTTTTTATAAAAAGCCATATCTGGAAGTCGAAAGAATTTTTAATCTGATGAGAATTGCAAGAGAAAATGAGATTCATGTTCCATTTGCTGAAGAAATAAATTATGCAAATATTGATTTTAATCAATTTAGAAAAATAAGCATATGGGATCGATATAAGCTCTTGCTGTATTCTCAACCTCCAATAACAAGCAATATTATTGGAAAAAATTTTCCTGTACTTAAACGGCAATTTATTTCAGGGATTAATCTAGAAACATTTATTCTGCCTAAAAAAGAGATTAGAGAAAAAATAAATAAAGAAATGTTAAAAATGAAAAAAGCAAGGATAAAATCATTGGATTTAAATTGCTCTAATTATATTCTGACGCATGACAATGAACTCTATTTAATTGATTGCGAAAACTTATATCTTGAAAATGAGATTCAGGAATATATGATTAAGAAATTATTGAGAAAAAAGCCGCCTATATGTAAAACTCAACAATGGTTTGTAGATATCATTGCAAGTTTTTTTTAATTCAAATATTCAGCAATAAGTTTTTTCAAATTTTTTTCTCTAAACTTGCTCCATAATTCTTTCAGAGATTCTTCTTTTATATTGCCCACAGCTTCTTGTCGATAATTCCCGCTCATCAATTCATTTGCAAGCCCCATTACATAGCCATCAGAACTTATCCTTAAATCTTTGATTCCCTCAATAGGAAAAAGCTGATAAAATATTCTGAAATATCCTCGTTGGCTGACAAAAAATAAATTTTTAGTCATGTCGGCATTTTCTTTGATATACTTATTTTCATAAAGCCATTTTAAGTATTCTTTCATTTTTTTATTTGCATAAATAACAAGATCTATTCGGATTTTCTTGTTGTTTGCTTTTTCTTCTATCTTTTTAATGAATTCATCAAATTCCATGATAGAACATTTTAGATGAGAATTATTTTTTTCAGGAACTTCGTTAAAAATATCTATAGAAAATAAATCAATCTCCGGCGCAATTTTATGAGCCCATTCTATAAATTCAGGCAATTCTTTATAATTTTTATTTGTTAAAACTGAATTAATACAGAGTTTTGATGAAATCTTTTTGTATTGTTTTGCTGTTTCTAAGATCTCTCTAACTGAAATTTTTTCATAAATCTCTTTCGATCTTTTTCTCAAGATTTTATCGGTTTCATCAAATCCGTCGATGCTAAAACACAAATAATCAAAAAATATTTTGTTTCTTTTTGTTGATTCAAAATTTTCTTTTGCCAAAATCCCATTAGTGACCATGACTATCTCGTGCTTTTGTTTCCCATAAACTTTCTTTATTAGATTTATTATATCAAACAATCTTTGCGGTGTTGAAAATGGCTCTTTTTCTGCAATTCTAAATTCGCTAACATTCAGTTCTTTTGCCTGTTTTATTATTCTCTCATAATCTTCTAAGGATATCTCATTTGTTTGAAAAGAAAATGGATAATTTAGATAGCATTTTTCGCACATTAAAGGGCATGCGTGGTTGACGCCAAGGATGATGGAGTCATAACCAAAAAATTTCTTTAATTTTTCAGCTAACTTAGACGAATCAATAAATTCTTTTAATTTTTTAGACTTCATATTATTTCAATATGAAAATTTAGAAATTCCTGAAATAATTTTAATCAGAAGTTATAATCTTAAATCCTTGTTTTTCCAAATCTTTCATTTCTTCTTTTGAATCTTTTTCTAATACTGGACCTTTTGGACCATAGAGCATGTTATTTGCCTCGAGATTTAGTTAATAATTCTATAGTTTACGCAATAATAAAACAATATCTATAAAATTATTGATAAAAAAGAAAATATTTATAATATATTTATTATTTAGCTTATTATGGAGATATCATACTCTTTGCGGACTGGAATTGAAAGACTTGACAAGATCGATTTAAAAATTATACAACTTTTGTTGATTAATTCAAGGATTTCGTTAAAGAACCTCTCAATTATCCTTAAAAGATCTAAAGAAGCAATAAGGTTAAGAATAAAATCATTGGAGAAAAAAGGAATAATTACTGGTTATCCTTGTATTATTGATTTTGATAAAGTTGATGTTCAAAGATATTTTTTTAAAATTTCCTTGAAGGGAACATTGATCGAAAAGCAGAATTTTATTTCAAGTCTGAAAAGATTTAATGAATTAATAGTTTTTGCAGAAGTCTCAAATGAAATTCATTTAATTGTTTTTGTAAAGTCAAAAGGAATGTTAGATAGTTTTATTACAAAAATTTTCTTAAACAAAATGATTTCTCATTTAGAATATTCAAAGGTTCTAAAATTTCATTATTCCCCTCCTATTTTGTTTGAGTTTGAAAAAGATAAAGAATTCAAGAGAATATTATCAAAATTTTCGCTAAAACCTTCGAAAGGAAAAGATATAAACGTAGATGTCACTGATTTAAAAATTCTTAAAATTTTATCTGAGCATTCTAATATTAAACTTTCAGATTTATCTGAAAAATTAAAAATCCCCCGGGATACATTGAAGTACCGAATAAATCGATTATTAGAGACGGGAATTATAAAATCATTTTACATTTATGTTGAGCTTCATAAATTGGGCTATACTACTTACATTATGCAAATCGCTGTTTCAAATAGGACGAAATTGGATGAGATAATTAATTATTTACAGAACCACTCATTGACAAATGGCGTCACAGAATTAGACAACGTTTGTAATTTATTCACTGCTTTTTATGTCAAAGATTCAAAAGAAGCTATAAAATTCGAGGAAGAATTTCTCAAGAAGTTTGGTGATGCAATTTTTGAGCATTCTATTGATATTTTCAAGGAGCAGGTTGTTTTGCGGGAATTTCCTGATAAGTTATCTTTTAATAGTAGTAAAGCTTATAAAATAGATTCTCTTTAAAAATCCATGAAATATATATGTGACTTATTTGATATTGGAAATAAACATTCAATTATTCGTAAAAAAATGCTTGAACAAGATTTAAGATTATCTGAATTAGATGTTGAAACATATAAAATTCCTTCGGATTATACAATTGAAAATTTTTCATTTGATGCTGCTACATATGAAAGAGAAATAAGAACTGCCATAGAACCTGTTGTAAGGATTGCAGAGGATTCAGGATATAAGAATAACTTGTTCACAGCTTTATATGAGGGAGTTTTAAATGCATTTCAGCATGGAAATAACAAGGATTCTTCTAAAAAGGTTATTTTAGCATATAAAATCGGGGAAAATCAAGCTGAATTTTCAATAATTGATGAAGGGGAAAATATTAATCCAGAATTTGTCAGTTATGTTGCTTGGATTCGTGGAGGCGGACTAAGCAGAGATTTCAGAAATTTTTATTCTTTTGCAGAATTAGACAAGCCTAAAACGAATAATGGCACTGGAACAATATTTATGCACAACTATGTTGATTCGTTGAAATATTTCAAATCAGAAAAAGGCGGACTAGTTGTTCATTTAGTTAAGAAAAAATAATCATCTCCACTTCACAACAATATCATCAGTCCTTTGCCTAGGCGAAATGTCAATCTTGTCTGCCTCGGCAGAATTGAAAAAGATTCTTTTCCTGAACATTTTCAGTCCAAGATAAGCAATCATTGCTCCGTTGTCAACGAGAAATTGATTTTCCGGACAGAAAAATTTTGCATTCCTTTCTTCACACATAATCCTGCACATCTCTTGCAATCTTTTATTGCAGCCAACGCCTCCTCCGAGCAAAAGCTCTTTTTTCCCTGTATGCGCCAAAGCTCTCTCTGAAGCCTCAATTAGCATTGGAAAAATTGTCTCCTGAATAGAAAAAGATAAATCTTCAATCTTATATTTTTTTGAATCAAGCATTTGTTTTAGTTTTGTTTGTATTCCGGAAAATGCAACATCCATACCTTTTACTGTATATGGCAATTCAATATAATTTTTTGATTTATTTGCTAGCTCCTGTATTTTTGGCCCTCCTGGAAATCCTAATCCTGCATACCTTGCAAATGTATCAATAAAATTTCCCACACCTAAGTCAAGTGTTTCTCCGAAGATTCGATACTTGCCTGCTTCATAAGCTATTATTTGAGTATTTGCTCCGGATGCGTAAAGCAGGACAGGATCTTTAGCTCCAGTTATTTCGCCGATTTCAAGATGTGCAATGCAATGATGAACCGGAATTAATGGGATCTGCAATTTTTCAGAAAGATGTTTGGCAAATTTCATTCCCTCAATTAAGCAAGGCGCAAGCCCAGGGGCATTTGAAAAAGCTATTGCATTTATCTGCTCTTCTTTAATTTTTGCTTGCTCGAGAACTTTTTTGTATAATTGATTAGAAATATCTGCATGATGTTTTGCAGCTTGAATTGGGATTATCCCGCCTTTTTCAGTTGTATAAGTGTCTTTTATATTGGCTAAAATTTTAAAATTCTCGTCAATTATTCCTATTCCAAAAGTATGTGCTGTTGATTCTATTCCAAGGAGGTATTTCATGTTTATTTAATCAGAAAGAGATTTATAAATCTGCAAGTCTTTAAAAATATTGATGGTAAAAAAATTATTGATTGGATTGGCATTATTGACCACATTATATGGATGTACGCCTAGACAACAGAAAATTAGATACCTTGGAGCTTTTAAGAAAGACAATTCAATTTATTACAAATTAAATGTCGAAGGAGAAGACGTGCCAGTATATTTAATTGACCATGGAACAAACAGTCTTGGAAGAAAAAATACAGAAGGTTATATATTTCCGAGAGAGTCGCGGGAAGGGACTAATTTATTGCAAATTCAATTTATAAATGATCAAGATGGACAATTTGACGAGATAAGATTTATAAGAAATGAAGAAATATATCGCAATGATAATTATAAGAATAGAAAAATTTTAACAGAAAGAATTTTGCAGGATAGTAGATTAAGAAATGCTTTAAATTGGGATACTCAAAAGTTGTTCAACATTGAAAATTCAGATCCAAACAGTCTAGATAAAGATAGCAAGATGTTAATGAATTCAAATGATGGATATTAGCTTGAAAATAGTGTCAATCAAACTGTTTTTCCAATAAATTAAGAACTATCCTCATTCGATATTTTCCACATTACTTCAAAATAATTTTTAAAATTTTAATAAAATTTAGATGCTTAAAATAAAAATCGAATAATAAAAAAATAAGAAATAGATATAAATGAATGAAAGACAAATGGACTGGTTTCTCCCTATTAAACCAGTCCATTGAATATGATATTACTTCTTTTTCTTTTTAGCCTTTGAACTGCTTTTCCTCTTTCCGCCCCTTGCCATTTCAGCTTCACACACATTTCCTTTTGCGTCTACATAATAAAGGTGGCCCGGCTTCCTTTCAACAGCATTTTTTAAGATAACTTTTCCCATTTTATCACCTCCCTTTTAAATCAGATATTTAGATAAATTTTTTTTTCTATTTAAATCTTTCGTTTTTGTCTTCGATATTTCTCTTTAGACTTCGAATTTTCTCTCGGAATTTCAAGCAAATATTTTCCAAAACCTGAAAAACAAATATTCCACGAATTTATGTCTTGGATTTTTGTTGCTTTGTTGTCAGAACCAATCCAAATTGCTGTAAATGGACTGCAAAAAAATGAATGAATTAAAATTTCTTTATCTTTGTTGAATATAAACAATAATGGCCCTGATTTTTTTTTGAACATTAACCCCCTGAATTTTGACCAGATAGATTGACATGCCTCTGCATTTAATTTTTTCCTTTTGCCGTCTATAAAAAATTCAAATTCCATAATATTCCAGATCTGCAATTTTTTTATAATGTTCGTAAACTTTCCTTACATTTTTTTCATTTACAAAATTATGATGTTTAAATCCGCCTCCAAAAGTTTTTGGTATATGCATTAATTCATGTATGATTACTTTTGTCCTCTCTTCTTCTGAAAGCCTGTCGAACCTTTCCGAAATCACTTCAATCAGATAAAATCCTTTTCTGCTTAAAGCTATTTGCATTGCTTTTCCTAATGCGTGGCATCTTGCGATTGTGCCTCTTGAACTTGAACCGCGGCTCCTTAAAAATGCCACATTGTCCAATTTAATATGATTCCATGAAAGTTTAAAGACGATTTTTTCTGCAATCTGTCTTATATCGTCGGCCTGCTCGTATTTAATTGGCATTTTAATCTTTTATTGTTGCAATTTTATTTTTTGATGTTAATCCCTTCAATTTGATTTTTTCAGGAACAACATTAAAATGCTTTGAAAGAATCTTTATCACAGCAAGGTTAGCTTTATTCTTCTCAGGCTTTTCCTTGGTATAAATAAGCAATATGTCCTCATTTATTTCTATTTTGTCTTCGGAATAATTTGGAAAAACTTTAATCTTATAAATCATCACACAAAAAAAGTATTCTTATTTTTAAATTTTGCATATTACTTAATTTTATTGAATAAAAATCCCCCTAATAAAATCATTGCTAAGCTGAAACTTCCTATTACTGCAAAACTTATTGTGGGATTTATTGTTGAAGAGCCTAAAAGTCCGTACCTAATTCCCTCTACACCATAAGTTAATGGATTTATTGTTGCTATAATTTTAAGTATTCTTGGAGCAGTTTCCAACGGAAATAAAGCTCCGGATAAAACAAATATTGGCATGACTAAAAGATTCATTATTAATGGAAAACCCTGCATATCGTTCATGCGAGAAGCGATTGCAAGACCCAGAGAGGTAAATGCGATCCCCACAAGAGCCATAAATACAAGTGCAATTAAAATCCCAAAATTAAATGATAAGCCTCCAATTAAAAATACAATAATTAGGGTAAATAGTCCCTGAATTATTGCAGCAGTTGCTCCCCCCAATGTTTGCCCAATCATAATTGAAATTCTTGAAACAGGCGCAATCAATGTTTCCTTCAAAAATCCAAATTGTTTATCCCATATTATTTGTATTCCGGAAAATACTGAGGTAAATAATACAGACATAGAAATTATTCCGGGAGCAATAAATTTTAGATAATTCATATTATTAGACGCAGATTTTAATCCAAAGCCAAGTGCAATAAAAAAGAATAAAGGTTGTGCTATTCCAATTATAAGCCGGCTTTTGCTTCTCATATATCTTTTCATGTTTCTGAGCCAAATTGTAAATATCGCACTATTCATCTTCTAAACATCCTCTTTCTTAATCTCATATGATCCAGATTTGAGGATTCCTCTTCTCTTATTGTTTTTCCTGTGAAATATAAGAAGACATCTTCTAAGCTCGGCTTATTCATCGTTATCGAATCAATTTTTATATTATTCTTCTGCGCAATTCTAACGAGCTCTGCAATTTTATTTTCAGCTTTATCGACATTTATAGTAACGGAATCATCGTGCATTTTTATTGTCTTGCACCATTTGTATTTGGCTAAAACTGCTGATAAATTTTTTTTATTTGCAGTATTAAATGTGATTACATCTCCTCCAATTTTATTTTTCAAATTTTCAGGCGTGTCTAAAACAATTATTTTTCCATGATCAATAATTGCCATCCTATTGCAAAGCTTATCTGCTTCTTCCATATAATGTGTAGTTAGAATAATTGTTAAGCCATGCTCTGTGTTGAGTCTCTTGATATATTCCCAAAGCTTGTTTCTTGTTTGTGGATCTAAACCTAAAGTTGGTTCATCTAAAAATAAAATTTTTGGTTCATGCAAAAGCCCGCGTGCAATCTCAAGCCTTCTTTTCATCCCTCCAGAAAATGTTTTTACTAAAGAATCTTTTCTTTTTTCAAGTTCAACTAATTCCAAAAGTTCCATTATTCTTTTTTTTCGAATTTCTTTTGGAACATTATATAATCGACCATGAAAATCCATATTTTCATACGCTGTTAATTCATCATCCAAAGTTGTATCCTGGAAAACCATTCCAATAGATGAACGAACATCATTCTTTTGAGTAATTATATCAAAGCCATTTATTTTAACAGAACCGCTAGTAGGTTTAGATAAAGTGGCAAATATAGATAATGTTGTTGATTTGCCTGCGCCATTCGGTCCTAAAAAAGCAAAAATTTCACCTTTATTCACATTGAAAGATATATTATCTACTGCAACTAAATCTTCAAATTTTTTGGTTAAATTTTCAGCATGAATTATTTCTTCATTCATCATCCTTTTTGTTTGTTATTAATTATAAAAAAAATAAAAAATAAATTTTTCTATTTAGAATCTTCTCTTATTGAAGCTTCTAAAAGGTTTCTTGGGCTTATCAGGGCTCATTGGCCTTGCTTCATTGACTGTAAGCTTTCTTCCTTCAACTTCTTTCTCATTCATCTCTGAAATAGCTTTTTTTGCATCTTCGTCTTCTTTGAAAGTGACAAAGCCAAATCCCTTGGATCTGCCTGAAAATTTATCCTTAATTAGGACTGATTCTTCTATTTCTCCAAATGATGAAAAAAGTTCTCTTAATTTTGCTTCATCAATGCTGAAAGCCAAATTTCCAACGTATATCTTCATCTTGCTTTCCTCCTTGTAGTTATAAGATAGCAAATAACTATCTTTTTAAAGCTTTACATTATTCATTAAATAAGTCTTTTTTAGCAACCCCTTAGAATTCTAGTATTTAGTTGAATGCCCATTATTTTGGCTGAATTGTGAAAATGTAGATTTCCCGCCTTTGTACAACCTATGGCTGCATACCGGCTGAATTAAGCTATCCAATTTTATCTGATGAAGTTTTGACCTTATCCTTTCATTAATTTCTCCACGCTCATATAGTATAAATTCATGAACGGATAATCCACTTCTAATTGCGTTATATAAATCTCGAAATTTAGACTGCTCCCTATATCTCATTATTTTCTGCTCTAAAAATTCAAAATTAGGGATTGCAGTATAAACAGCATTTAGCACTTCCCCACTTAGTTTAATTGGCAGATATTGCTTAAATTGCTCTTTTTTATAATCATCAAGACTTAATAGATCATATTCAGTTGACTTCATTAAATCCAACAAACTGCAATATTTAGAATTTTGTATTCCCCAATTTTTTCGAAGATATATCTTTCGAAAGTTAACTTCTTCTTTGCTTAGATTATAAATAAAAATTCTCATAATTTCAGCCTTGAAAGATTGTTTATAAAAATTATAATACTCAAAAATATATATTTGAAGCTTTATTCAAAAAATCTTATTTCATCAAAAAGTAAATTTAATTTTTGATTTAAATTTTTATAAATCTATATTTCCGTCCTTTTGATTTAAAAATTGCAGAAAAGTTATAGCAAAACTTTATAAAAGCAAAATTTCTTTTAAATCAATGAAAAAAGTCCTTATATTCTTGGTGATGTTATTCTTAATCAGTTCAGTTTATGCATTTGACGTTAAAGAGGAAACAATAGACCGAGTGATTATTCCTGAGATTGACCATCCTGCAAAATTTGCTTTTACAATTACAAATGTTGTTGAAGGAGAATATAATTTTTTTACATTAGCAGATGTGAGATTTCCAGTAAACAATTATTATTTGAATCCTTTAGCTAATAGAATTGAATTATTTGTTTATCCAATGGAAGGATTAAATGAACGTGGATTTTATACTTTCACATATAATCTCAGAGGAAAAAGTTTAGAACATGATGGAAAATTGACAGTTAAAATTGTAAATCTTGAAGATATTCTTGAAGTAGGCTCTGAATCAAATGATCATACTACTGGAAAAATTAAATTTTATATAAGAAATAAGGAAAATACAAGATTAACAAATGTGAATATGAGATTCTCTTCAATTTTCTTTGACATTAACAAGCAAATTAATCTTGAGCCCTATGAGATATTAGAAATTGAAACAGACATAAATCCTCAAGTCAAAAAAATACTTGCAGGCTCTTATCTAATTAAAACTGAAATAGAAACAAATGCAGGAAAAAAAGAGATTGAGGGCAAAATCTTTATCGGCGAAAAAAAAGAGATTAAGACTACTGAAGATGCTTCTGGAATTTTGATGAGAACAGATACTATTACAAAGATTAATACAGGAAGCGTTCCGGAAACGGTTACAATAAAAATTAAAAGAGATATTTTAACAAGACTATTCAGTTCATTTAGTCCTGAGCCTGATTTAATTGAAAGAAATGGACTTTTTGTTTATTATACCTGGGCTAAAAAATTAGAGCCCACTGAAATTTTAGTTGTCAAATCAAAAACAAATTATTTGTATCCATTTTTAATTATCATTTTTATTGCATTGGCTTTCTTGGGATTTAAAAGATATACAGAAACAAAACTTGAAGTTAAGAAATCAGTATCTTTTATAAAAGCAAAAGGTGGAGAATTTGCATTAAGAGTAAATTTAAATGTTACTGCTAAAAAAAGTGTTGAAAATGTTTCTTTGATAGATAAAATACCTAAAATGGTTAAAGTTTATGATAAATTTACCGGCATGAGACCAACAAAAGCAGATGCCATTAACAGAAGATTACAATGGGAAATTGGAAGCATGAATTCAGGTGAGGAGCGTTCTTTTAGTTATGTTATCTATTCAAAGGTAGGAATAGTTGGGAAATTTGCATTGCCTGAAGCTTTAGCTGTTTTTGAAAAAGATGGAGAAATCCACGAGATAGAATCAAATAGAGTTTTCTTTTTAGCAGAACAAATTAATAGAGAAGATTAATTAAACATGAATAAATATTTTTTTGGAATAGTATTAACAGCATTTATATTAAATCCAAAAGCTAGTGCTTTAGAAAGAAAAGTTTGCACCAAAGAATTTGGAGCTTGTTATCCAGTAAGGATTTATAGGCCTGCAGAAAGCAGTTCAGATGGCAAAATAGATTCTATTTATGTAAAGAGCGTATCTTACACTAAAAATTTTTATGAAACAATTTGAAAATTATTTTGTTAATTCTAATTTTAAACTTTCTAATGGAATTCCCTGATATTGGCTTTTACTTATCTTTTTGTCTTCATCTATAATATTAATTTTAAATCCTGCTTTTTTGATGATATTCAAGTAATCATCCCTAAGTAACGCCCCCCCCCCAACACAACTGCAAATTAAATCAGGATTCTTCCTTTGCTCGTCTGTTAAATTTTTTAGCAAAACAATATCAGATACATACATTTTCCCATTTTTTTTCAGAATTCTATAAGCTTCCTTATAAACTCTTAACTTATCTGAAGATAAATTTATTACGCAATTACTAATCACAACATCGGCATAGTTGTCATTAATAGGTAAATTTTCAATTTCACCAAGTTTGAATTTTACATTTGAAAATTTGTACTTTTTAGCATTTTTCTTAGCCTTTTTAATCATTTCTTTAGTCATATCAATCCCTATTACTTTTCCTCTTTCTCCAACTTTTTTTGAAGCAAGAAAACAATCAAATCCTGCCCCGCTTCCTAAGTCAATTACTATTTCTCCAGGCTTAATTCTTCCTAATGCGATTGGATTTCCACAACCAAGACCCATATTAGCGTCTGGGGCGATGCTTAATTCTTGATCAGAGTATCCAATTTGTTTGGCAATTTGATTATCAATTTCTTTTTTAGAACAAGAACAGCATCCACAACCACAGTCATCACTTGCAATGCTTGCATAACCTTTTTTTACAATATCCTTTATTTTTTCTTTTTCCATATTGCTTAAATTTAATTATAGTTTAAATATTTTTATCAGATTTGTCTCTAAAATTTTTTAAAATGTTATTGCTTCATCATAACGGGGCAATATTAATATATTTGTATAATTAATATTCAAAATGACAGGAACAATTTCTGATTGGATAATCTCTGGGGATAAACAAGGGTTTAGTTCAATCAATGATTATCATACCAACAAATTCGAAGATTATTTAAGATTAAAAAAATCAGGCCTTCCGACTTTTGAGGATTATATAACGCCAATTGAAGAGTTTAAAGATGCAAACGTTAATCTAAAAAGATTTTTAGATTCTCACAAGACTTTTACAGTAAGAGCAATTCCAAATACAAAAGAATTGCCAAGAAGATATAAAATAGGAGTTAAAAACTTTGAGGAATGCATTTCATTTCTTGAAAAAAATATCGAAGGTAATAGAAATAATTATACTGTCTTTCTAACAGAATATGAGCGAAATAAATATTCAGGCATCATTATTTCTAACAGCCAAAAAGTTTTAATCGAAATAGGACAGGGCAATCTCGATGAATTATCTCATGGAAAAGACCCCCTAATTACTTGCAGAATTAACCTAGATGCAATAGGTCATATGCAAAACAAAATCGAATGGATAAGATATAATGAACAGAACAAAGATTTAATTTTAAGAAGTTTAAAATATTTGGAATTAAATCATGATCATTTTAATCCCCTTTATAGAAGAGGGTATTTTGAATTTATAATAACTGAAGGTGACAAGATAAAATTCTTGGATTTCAAGACAAATGAAAATTACCTAATTTAAAATTTTATAGAAGACTTCCTAATTGATCTGCTGAGAGGATAATAACAAAACATGCAAGCCAGAATTGTCAATTCTAAATCCCAATTTGTTTTTATATTGCATGATTCATTTTTTCTTATTCTCCCTTCGAGATTCTATTTTGTTTTCTTTATTTACATAATAAAAGTAAAAATAAAAAAATTGTTTTTTCCAGATTTTTCTTTGAGATCATTGGCTTCCCTATGCAATATACGTTGCTAAGGTTGGATAAACATGGCCTACTAATCTTTCATCTTGAAGTTTTTTTTCAATATCTTCTGCAGATTCTAAAATTTCAAGCTTTCCGAAAATCGTACCTGAATATCCAAAGCATCTATCTTTATCTTTAGAAACTTCTAACCATAAATTATTAGGAAGTCTTAACATATCTCCATCATTTAGATAGCATTTAGATCTAACAACGGCTGTTTTATCTAATTGGCCTTCAGGCAGATCAATAATGTAGTTTATGCCCTCAGAAACTGGGAATGGCTTTGTCCATTTAACTAAGTATTTGACAATCTTATTTTCTAATTGATTTTGTTCTTTGTCCATTTTCATTCATGCCTCTCATGGAAAATTTTCCTAGTTCAAGTGTTACAAACTCAATATTTCTTCTATAATATTTCAGATCACTTTTATTAATTGCTTGTTCTATATATTCAACACCTTCATCAAAGTTCTTTGACGAAGCAATAACTCCTAGTTTTGTATACTTTTTTAAGAAATTTAGAAACCGATCTATCTCTATATTTTTTAAACGTCCTGGAATCCACAAGGCTGTTTCTTTGTGATTTTCGTTATAAATATACCTATCTGGCCCACATTGACTTATGTATGGATCAACATCAATTTCCGTTCTGTCAATGAATGGAATATCTAACCCATCTAGATCCTGTTGAATCTTTTTATAAAATTGATCCCAATTAGATCCAAAATATCCCATAAGTTCCCCAGTTATAACTGAGTCCTCATTTCTAGAAGCACGATAAACTATTAGTTTTTTTCCATAAGGAATTCGAAGATTATCTACAAATTGATCCAATGTTATTGTCCCTATTCTATTTTCCATATTCTTTGACCTCCTTTCAACAAATTTGAAACGTCAGTTATCTCTTTATTCATTTTAAAATTCCTCAAAAAAAGATTTAATTAATCCAAGATTCATTGCTTCTAATCTAAAAGCTTTATCTGTAAGCTCTTGATCTAAAATCTTCTTGACAAAATGGATTGGTGTGCAGGTTCCAGAATCAATTAGTTCATATCCATGCTTTTCGCACCATGCTTTTTTCCCAATCCAGCCGCAATTGCAGCCAAATATAGCTGGATTAATCTGCAATGGTTTTAGTATTTTTTCTTCTAATAATATCCTGCTATTTTCTAAATATTCATTTTCCAAAAAATCCTTTTCTGTTTTTCCTTCGAATCTTATTGCGCAATATATCTTGTCTGGTTTGTCATAAGGAAGTCCAAAATATTTTCCATCTTTTAAAAATTGGATAAGATAGTCATATTCCCCTTCTGAAAGAAAATTATTTGATTCTTCTCCTGATCCTAATCTTTCTTCAAAAAGATAAACCTGTCCTCGTAAAAAATCCGGAGCATAATATTGTTTTCTTATATTCAGATTTTTTAAATTGATTCTACCTTCTAATTCTTCTTTTGCTCTTTTACCGAATACACCATTAAAATGTTCATAACGGCCATCAAGTCCGAAAAAGAGAATAGGTTTTTTGTTTCTTTGATAGATTTTTTCGCCGTCTGAGGGAATTGAATCTGCAAAAGCACCTAAGCCTTCCGCAAGAGTTCTAACCATTTTTGCTGCTTCTCCTGTTTGATATTTTATATCTTTATTTTCCATCTTGTCCTCCTTTGGAAAATTCCCTGCTTAGTTCTGGTGTTACAAAGAGGAGTTTGTATTCGGGATAATCTCTCCTATAATGCCAATATTCGTTATTACTTTTGGTGAAATAATACAATCCATAACCATGTTTTTCATAGTGCTCTGTTGGAGCGACAACTCCTATGCATTTATATTTACTTAAAATCTGCTTATATCTATAAGGACTAATACAACAAACGCATCCAGGTATCCAAAGAGCAATTTCCGGATCAGTATTTTCCTCAATAAATTTCTTCATGTATGAATCCTCTTCATAAAGTCTGGTTCCGATGGAAGTTATTGCACATTCATTTATAATGCAAAATGGCATTCCTAACTTTGCTAGATTAAACTGGGTTTGCCTAATAATGTTGCCCCAAGAATTTTTATCCAGCCCTTTTGAACTCCAGTCTCTTGAATTAATATGCTTATAATGTCCTTCTGGGTGTTCTAATGGGCTTTGAATACAAATCGCGATTCCTTTTCCAGACTCAATCTTTGATCTTTCTATGAAACTGTCCAAAGTGTGCATTTCTAGACAGTAATTCTCTACACGCACAGTTCTATTTTCCATCTTGTCCCCCCATGTAAAATTTTTCACTTAGTTGAGGCGCAATGATTAAACTTAAGTTTGTCTTAGGATAGTTTTGTTTAAAATGAGCGATATTTGATGGATGTAACGCCCATGATTGTCTTTCATAATTCTCAAGAGGAGCAACAATTCCTATATTTTCGTACTTTTCTGAAAGAGCCATATATCGATTTTCGCCATCCTCTCCCCAAATACAACAGATACATCCTGGAATCCAAAGAGCAGTTTTGCTATCTGTTGGATAAATTTTTTCTAACTTCTCTGCATAATGAACAACCGAATCTCGATTTTCATAAAAGAATGGATTTATGACTTTTTCGTCTACTTCACGAAAAGGTACATTTGAATCTGAAAGATAATATTCGGTTTGACTTACTACTTTGCTCCATGTATTTCCTTCATTTAAACCCTCAGATGCTTCTTGAGGATTATAAAAACTGAATTTATGCCAACGACCTAAAGTATAAATTGGAAGAAATTTATCTGACTCCAGTTCCGCTTCTTTCAAAAATATTTCCAATGTCTTTACTTCTATTGTTTTGTTTTCCATTTTTCTTATTATTTTTTTACTATTTAATAGTAATATTATGATATTTTAGAAATATATAACTTTCTTTTAGATTTTTTGCATAAATGACAAAATTTATATACTAAAATGTAAATTATGTATAAATGGACCTAATAGATAAAAAAATACTTGCATTGCTCGATGAAAACTCAAGAATTCCGCTATCAAAGATAGCGAAGAAATTGAAAATATCCCGGCAAGTTGCAGATTATCGCATTAATCAGCTGGTAAAAAATAAGATTATACTTCATTTTACAAGTTTTATTGATCCGACGAAATTTTACAGTAATATCTGGCATATTTACCTAAAGCTTCAGAATCTTACCACAGATTCTGAAAAAGAAATTATTGATTATCTTGATAGCAAAGATTACATTTGGTGGATTTCAAAATGTCAGGGGGAATGGGATCTAATCTTTGCTATAATTGGAGAAGACATTATAAGTTTTGATAAACAGATAAGCGAATTCAAATCAAAATTTCACAATTTTATTAGTCAACATTATATTACTTCAATGATTAAAGCATATAAGTTTCCAAGAGGATATTTCTTGAATAAACCAACAATAAGACAAGAATATATTTCTAAGAGAACAAAAGTTAAAATTGATGAAAAAGATTTAGCAATTCTTAAGCTTATTGGGAAAAATTCGAGAATGCCATCAACAAAGATAGCAGAAAAGACAAAGTTGACTCCAAGACAGGTGATCTACAGAATTAAGGAATTAATTAACAAAGAAGTTATTAGAGAATTTAGCCTGCACCTTAATTTTAAGGAATTGAGATATGACTATTATAAAGTCTGCTTTTACACACAAAACTTCACGGAGAAATCTGAACAAGAAATTGTAAATTGGTGCGAATCATGCCCAAATGCTATCTATTTTGTTAAAAAGATTTCTCCCTGGACATTTGAGATTGAATTTGAGACTGAAGATTATAAGCAATTAAACAATATTTTAAGCGAAATTAGAAATAAATTTGGAGACATTATCCGAAGAACAGAAACTACTCTTATTATCGAAGAGTTTAAAGGAGAAATGAATCTTTTTAATTAAACAATAAATTAAAAATTCTTTGCCTGCTTCCATAAAAGTTCAAAATAATGCTTGTATGCATCAGCCATTCTTGGATTCTTGATTTTTATTACAGTTACGGGATTGCTGAACTGGATTATAAGAAC
>JBMOLG010000007.1:0-1357 GCA_049324275.1 Nanobdellota archaeon
ATTTAAATTTTGAAAAATCTATCTCTGTTAAAAAAGATGATTCAACCACAGTTTCACTAAATTATAAAGAAAGTATTTTTATTAACGATGAGTTTTCAATTTCATTTGAAGGTGTTAATAATGATTCTCGCTGTCCAATTGATGTAGTTTGTGTTTGGGCTGGGAATGCAGAAGTCGTTTTAAAAATCAGAAATAAAAATTTTGAAAAGAATTTCATTCTTAATTCTTATTTATATCCAAGAACTATTGTTTATGATCAATATGAAATTGAGCTAACAAAAGTTTTACCCGAAAGAAAATCTCAAATAGAACTTATGCAATCCGATTACTCTATTCATCTTAAAATTTTCTTTAACACAAATAAAGAATTACGAAAAGTTCACATGATTGATTCTAATCTCGATTGGACAATGTCAAAAGATTATCTAAAAGTAAATTCTGTTTCTCTTGATAAAAATTTATTGAGTTTTTCTTTAAGTTACAGCGGCGGTTGCAAAGAGCATTTTATTAATGTCTTTGCTTATACTTCAATTGCGAAATCTATTCCACCACAAATTAATCTTCATATTTCGCATAATGCAAATAATGATTTATGTGAAGCTTACATTACACGCAAAATGCAATTTGATTTATCGGTTATTAAAAATTTTTTAATTGGTTATAACAATGTTTATTTAAACATTTTTTCGACAGATGGTAAACTTGTTGGTGGTTCACCATTACTTTATAAATATTAGAAAGAAAAACTTATCAGCTTAATTTTTTTCCCTTCTTCCAAATGCATTTTTTCATACTTTGTTTTTATCGAATATTCAAATGGCAAATTTTCATTTGCATATAAATCATTTGTTTCATAGTGAAGTTTTAGGTTTTCCTCTTTAATTACTTTCAAAGTATAGCTATACAAAGTGTCATCATCAGTCTTTAAATTAATTTTTCCATTCGGTGATAAAAGATTTTTATAAATATTAAGAAATCTTGGGTGGGTTAATCTTTTTTTAACACTACCATTTCTTGGGTAAGGATCAGGAAAGGTAATCCATATTTCCTCAAATTTTATTTTTCTAAAAATTTCTTCAAGCTTTTCAACATAAGAAATTAAAAAGACAACATTATTTAAATTTTGTAAAGTTGCATTTTTAGAAGCATTCCAAATTCTATTTGCTTTTCTATCAATTCCAATAAAATTTTTTTCAGTAAAATTTAAAGCAAGATTAATAGAATAATCAGCTTGTCCGCAACCAAGCTCTGCAATAAAATTTTTATGGCTATTAAAAAATTGAATTAGTTCTTCTTCAACATTTTCATTTTTGTAATCAAAAACATTTGGGAATGTTCTTACTTCTGCAATTTTTTT
>JBMOLG010000008.1:0-62591 GCA_049324275.1 Nanobdellota archaeon
TTCCTCCGAAAAAACTATTAACAGAAACCCACAAGAAAGTGACTGCAGCAACTGTAATCAAAATAATAAGGACTGTGGCAACAACTGTTGATACTGCTTTGCTTCCTCTTTTCATAAAAATATCATAAATAACGATTATTTAAAATTATCTTAATATGATTAGTAGCATTTCAATTTCAAAAATGATTAAACTAAATTCTTAAATTTGCACTATTTAATTTAACTATTTTTTGAAATGAATAAAATTAAAAATATCCTTTCATAAATAATTATATGATAAAAAAATTAAAATTAAAGCCCTCATCAAGAGAGAATAGAAGATATCTTTTAATTAATGAAAAGAAGAATTTCAGAATTGAAAAAGCCATCTTAGATTATATGGGTTTGTTGGGTTTTGCAAAAGCAGGATATATCAAAGTTAAATCAGAGAATGAAAAGATTATTGCTTGTGTAACTAGAGAAGAGCTAGAGAAAGTCCGTGCAAGCTTATGCCTTGCAGGAATTTCTGTTGAGAAAGTTTCTGGCACATTGAAGGGTCTTCATAAATAAAATTCATTATAGAAAAACTTATAAATCTCTCAAATCTAAGTTGAATAAGAGAGAATTTCTCAGGATTTTATCTAATTAAAATGGAAGATATGCAACATCAAATAATGGGGTATGACCGGGCAGCAACAATGTTTGCTCCTGACGGGCATATTTTGCAGGTAGAATATGCAGAAAAAACAGTAAGATTAGGTTCGACATCTATTGGAATAGTATGTAAGGAAGGGGTTATAATCATTTCTGATAAAAGAACTAAAGATTCTTTGATAGTAGAAGAATTTGCATCAAAGATAATTGAAATTGATGAACACATTATGGTAAGTGCTGCAGGAATTATTTCAGATGCTAGGATTTTAATTGAAAAAGCAAGAGTTTTAGCTCAACAGCATAGGGCAACCTATGATAGCCCGGCAAATACAGAATCAATTGTTAAAGATATTGCAGACATAAAGCAGCAGTTTACACAATATGGGGGAGTAAGACCTTTTGGCGTCGCTTTATTAATTGCAGGGTATGATTCCAAGCCAAATCTTTTTGTAACAGATGTTACAGGAAATTATATTCAATTCAAAGCAGCAGCAATTGGAGAAAACGACGAAAAAATAAAAGAAAAACTCAAGGAAAAATATAAAGAAAATCTGAATTGCAACCAGGGAATTAAATTAGCTTTAGAAATTTTCAAGGAAATATTAGGCAAGGAATTCAATTTGCACAGGTTAGATGTTGCAATAATTAAAGAAGATAAAAAAATAAAGTTGCTTTCAAAAGAGGAAAAAGAAAAATTAGCTTAGTAAAAATTAATAATAACAAAGTTATATAAATTATAAAGATGGTGCAAACTACAGCTCGAATTAAAAAAAATGCGAAACATTTTGAAATTTTAGTAGATTTAGATGAAGCTTTGAAATTTAAAAAATCCGGCGGAAATATTAATTCTGTTGTTTTAACTGATTTTGTTTTTTATAATTTAAAATCAGGGGAACAGGCTAGTGCTGAGGATTTGAAAAAGGCCTTTGCAACGGACGATTTTGATGAAGTATGTGAGAAAATAATTAAGCAGGGGGAAATAGAGCTTCCGTCAGAATATCTTAAAAAAGAACAAGAGCAGAGATACAAGCAAGTCGTCGATTTTCTTTCAAAAAATGCTGTTGACAAAAATTCCAGGCCTTATACTCCAAATAGAATTATGCAGGCATTAGAAGAAGCTCATGTTAATCTAAAAAATAAACCAATAGAATCGCAAATACCTGAAATAATTGAACAATTGAGCAAAATTATTCCAATTAAGGTTGAAATAAAAAAGGTTAGAATAACCATCCCTGCACAATATACTGGCAAGGCTTATGGACTAGTCCATGAGTATCTCGAAAAAGAAGATTGGATGGGCAATGGAGATTTAGACGTTGTTGTAAAGATTCCTGCTGGCTTGATTTTGGATTTTTATGATAAATTAAATTCAATAACTCATGGAAGTGCTATTTCTGAGGAATTAAAATCTTAATAAAAATAAAAAATACTAAAATTTACCCAAAAGCTTTAAAAAGCTAGATTTCAAATAATCTTGTACACGAAAAGAAAATGGAAGAAAGAAAAATTGTTGTGCCTGGAGAATCAATTATTGAAGGCAATGAATACCTGCCTGGCGACGGAACATATAGAGATAAAAATGATGTTGTTGCAGGAAGATATGGGCTCGCAGATATATCTGGGAGGCTTGTTAAAGTAATTCCTTTATCTGGAGTTTATAGGCCACGCACAGGAAATATGATAATAGGTTTAGTTACAGACATAACGCTTAATGGTTGGATTGTGGATTTGCAGGGTCCAATGAGCGGATTCTTATCACTTTCAGAGGTTCCTACTTTTGTTAATCGGGGAGAATTAAAAGAGCATTTTGATTTTGGAGATGTAATCATGGCAAAGGTTTCTGATGTCAAAGACAGGGGAATCGATTTATCTGTAAAATTGAGAGGCTGCGGAAAATTAGAAGACGGTATGATAATTAAGGTAAACTCTAACAAAGTTCCTCGAGTAATCGGGAAGGAAGGGAGTATGGTTAATTTGATTAAAGAAGCAACAAACTGTAATATAAAAATTGGGCAAAATGGATTAATATGGATAAAAGGAAATGACATTGAAGCTGAACTTAGAACAAAGAAAGTTATAGATTTTATCTGTGAAAATTCATTTGTTGAAGGTTTAACAGACAAAGTAAAAGAATTCTTGGAGAGTAAAGATGGTCAGTAAATATGCAAAAAGATTCGACGGCAGAAAATTTGATGAAATTAGAAAAATTGAAGCAAAAGTAGGGATAATTCCAGAAGCAGATGGTAGTGCAATGTACAAAAGTGGGGATACAATTGCTATTGCGGCAGTCTTTGGTCCAAGAACACTTCATCCTCAGCATATGCAGAACGCTCAACGTGGAATATTAAGAGTTAATTATGATATGATGGCTTTTTCAGTAAGTGATAGAAAAAAACCTGGACCAAGTAAAAGAAGCAAGGAAATTTCTAAGGTAATTGAATGGGCTTTAGAGCCTTGCATTGATTTGACAGAATTTCCAAATACTGTAGTTGATATTTTTATCCAAATTCCTCAGGCAGATGCAGGGACACGTGTAGCTGGAATCAATGCTGCCGTTATGGCATTGGCACAGGCCGGAATACCTATGTATGAAATGGCAAGCGCTATCTCTGTAGGAAAATTAGACAAGACCTTAGTTGTAGATTTATCCAAAGAAGAAGAAGATTTTAAGGAGGGAGAAGGAGCAACAGATATACCTTTATGCTTTTTATCCCGTTCAAAAAAAATATCCTTGCTGCAATTAGATGGTAAAATCTCAGTTAAAGAATTAAAAGAAGTGATAAAGTTAGGAAGATCTGCATGCGAGCAAATAAATAAAATCCAAGTTAAAGCATTAAAGGAGAAAAAAGAATGAAAGTACCAAAAATACAGGAACAAAGAATTTTAGATTATCTTGAAAAAGGAAAAAGATTCGACGGTAGAAATACCGATGCTTATCGGGACATTGTAATAAAAAAAGGCATAAGCAATAAAGCTGAAGGATCCGCTTCTGTCAAACTTGGAAATACTGAAGTTTATGCAGGAATAAAATTAGAAGTAATAGAGCCTTATCCTGATTCTTCTGATGAAGGAGCTTTAATAACTACCTTCGAATTAAGCCCCATTGCCTCGCCAGATTTTGAGCTTGGTCCGCCTGGGATAGAATCAATAGAACTTGGAAGAATAATTGATAGGGGCATAAGAGAAAGCGGATTTATTGATTTCAAAAAATTATGCATTAAAGAAGGAGAAAAGGTTTGGTCAGTCTCATTAGATATTTATGCTATCAACGATTCTGGGAATTTGCTTGATGTTGCAGGACTTGCAGCATTAGTAGCCTTATTGGATGCTAAATTTCCTGAATATAATGAAGCTGAGGACAAAATTGAGCATAACTTAACAAATAAAAAACTTCCTCTTGATAAAGAGTCTATGGCAGTTAATATTACAATATTCAAGATCGGAAATCAATTTGTATTAGATCCTGTTAAAGATGAGGAGGAAATTAGTGAATACAGAATAAGTTTTGCAGTTTCATCTAATAAAGGAGAGCCAAGAATCAGTGCAATACAAAAAGGCAAGGAAGCCGCTATTTCAGAAGAGGATATGGAAAAGATTTTAAATTTGTTAGAACATAAATGGAAAGAAATTTTTGCAAAGATTTCAAAACATGCTTAAAATGAAAGAACAATTTTCAAAATATGAGAGAGCAAGAATTTTGGGAGCAAGGGCTATGCAACTTGCAATGGATGCCCCTCTTCTATTAAAAATAGATGAAAAATTACTTTCAAATTTGAATTTTGATCCCTTGAGAATTGCAGAAACAGAATTAGATTCTGGTGTTTTGCCAATTACTGTAAATCGGCCAATGCCTCAAAAAAGAGAAGAAAAATTAGAAAAAATAAAGATTGAAGACGCTGAAGAAGGCGATGATAAAAAAATTGAAGTAGAAAAAAAGGAAGAAAAAGAAATCTATGAAGAAGGTGAAATCATGGAGATGAATATCCCCGAAGAAGAAGGCGAAATAGATTTAGGCTCTTCTGGTGAAAGTGGCGGGGAAGAAGAATTTTAATATTTTAAAAATATTTTTCACCAATTAAAACAACATCTCTTTCAATTCTATCAATTATTCTTATTTTTGAAAATCCAATATGTTTAAGGCATTGAATAATTTGATTTTCAGTCATTATAAAATCATCAGAATAATCCTGTTTTTCATGCGAAACAATCTCTTTTGAAAGTTCTTCATCAAGATATTCATATCTTTTATTTTGTTTTTCAAAAAGTTTTTTATTTATTTTTGAGTCATTTGTATAAATTTTATCCATAATCATCAAGCTTCCTCCATGATTTAGCTTTTCAAAAATATTTTTCAACAACTCAATTTTATTTTTCCAATTGAAATTATGCAGAGTCCAAGACGCAGTTACTAAATCATATGTTTTTGATTCTTTTAAATATTCTAATGCATCTTTGCAGATAAAATTCAGATTTTCTTTATATTTTTGAAGATTTCCTTTAGAGATTTTTATCATTTCTTGTGAAATATCTAATGCATCAACTTTCAAATTACTATTGAACTCTAAGATATAATTTAAAGCATCTCCTTCTCCGCATCCTAACTCAAGAACCTGCAAATTTTTATTTTTCAAGAATGCTTTTTGTATTTCCAATGCAAGTATAATTCTTAGAGTTTGATTCGCAGGAGTTAATTTAATAATCAGTTGATTTCCTTTCCTTAACTTGTCATCATATCGATTTTTCATCTTGTAAAAAGATCATTTTTATTTAAAAATTTTTTCAGGAAAAATTTATTAATCATTTTTCATTTTTAAAAGCATGTATATAAAAGAGGCACAGCCAAAAATAATAAAAAATTCTCGCAAAGAATTGACTATTGAAATTTCTATAAAAACATTGAAAGGGAAATTTAATGCAAGCGCCCCATCAGGAAAATCTAAGGGCAAATACGAAAATCCTGCTTATAATTCTCGCGGTATTTATTGGAGCCAGAAAATTCTCGAGGAATTTTGCCAAAAGTTGAAAGATAGAAATTTTATGATAAAGAATTTTTCTGAGCTTGAAAATTTTGAGAAAATAATTAAAGATTTTGAAAGCAGACTTGGTGAATTCGGCGCAAATTGCACATATGCATTAGAAACTGCCTTTCTTAAAGCAGTTGCAAAAGAAAATAAAAAAGAACTATGGGAATTTTTATTGAGTGAGAAAAATCTTAAAATTCCAATGCCCGTCGGGAATTGTATTGGGGGAGGCCTGCATTCGCATTCTGATGAAAAGCCGGATTTTCAGGAATTTTTGTTAATTCCTATTGAAGAAGACTTTTCAAAAGCAATTTCAAAAAATATTGAAGCATATAGAAAAGCAGAAGCTCTTATTAAAAAGAAGGAAAAAAAATGGAATATAAAAACAAATGATGAAACTGCCCTGCAAAGCGAATTATCAAATGAAGAAACTCTTCAGATATTAAAAGAAGTTGCTGATGAATTCGGGCTTAAGATCGGCATTGATGCGGCTTCTTCTAGCTTTTTTCATAACAACTTATATAATTATAAAAATAAACGACTAGCAAGAAAAAGAAATGAACAGATTGATTACATGAAAAAACTAATTCAGGACTTTGATATTTTTTATGTTGAAGACCCAATGGAAGAGGAAGATTTTTCAGGCTTTGCAAAATTAAGTTCTTTAATTGGGGAAAAATCATTAATTGTCGGTGATGATTTGACTGTAACAAATTTAGAGCGTTTAAAAAAAGCCGTAAAAAGAAAATCAATCAATGCAATGATAATTAAACCAAATCAAAATGGCTCTATTTTAGAAACTGCAAAAGTGATTGATTATTGCAAAAAAAATGGAATAAAAACAATCTTTTCTCACAGAAGTGGGGAGACAATGGACGATGCATTAGCTGATTATGCTATTGGTTTTGGGGTTGATTTTGTAAAATGCGGAGTTCTAGGAAAAGAAAGGCTTGTAAAAATGGGAAGGATAATTGAGATTGAGAAGAGCTTGAAGATCTGATTATTTCTTTGCAATCTTCCACATATTATAAAACATATTTTTAAAAGAATCTGCAATTTGAAGAGAAGTTATAATTACGGCAATTGGATCTTCTCCAAAAGCAACATGGAGAATATTATCTTTGAAAATTATTAGACCAATAGGAGCAAAACCGGGAACATATTTATATTGAGGCTTACCAAATTTTGGATACCACTCATATGCCTCAACCTGTTTTCTTGAAGATTCATTAACAATTATTTTAACCTTATATTTTAATTCTGCTCTTTTTTTTTGATATTCCTTAAAAAATTTTTTTGCTTCTTCACTATATTGCTCTTCAAAACCTGCTCCAAATGCAATATACTCGCTGCCTTTTGGCAATATGTCTAAAATCTTATTGAATGCAAAATAAATTCCTCTCCAGCCTAAAAAGATTTGTGCTTCCTGATTTTTGTTAGTCAATGTTTTCTTTGCAAGCAATTGAGGTAAAATCATCTTAATTCCCTCCTTCTTATCATCAATAAATTTCAGAAGATTTTCAGGATCAGTTGCAAAGAAATGCTTAACCTGCCCCTTTAATATGAAACTCGCCAATCCATTTTGAATTAATTGATTTAAAGCATTATACACAACAGAACTCTGTAATCTTGTATGTTTGATAATCTCACCGGTTTTAGCCTCTCCCAGCTCCAGTAAATTCAGATAAACTTTAATCTGTGAATTTGTCAGCCCAATACTCTCCAAGACCGAAATATCAATCTGCATATAAATAATAAGAATAAACATTTTTTAAATGTTTATATTGCTCTTTTTTCATGGAGAGTAAAATTTTATATAATTATATTTACTCAAAAATAGTAACTAAATCATAGGAGGAAATAAAATGAATACCTATAAGAAAGTAATGGAATACCTAATAAAAAATGGAATAGATCCAAGAGAAGAATGCTCATTTGAAGAGAGCTTTACATCCTTTCGTAGAAAAAGAAAAACAGTATTAGAAGAATTCACTCAATTAGTTGATCCTCAAGGTTTTAAAAAGGATTTTCAGGTCACTAATGAAAAAATATTCTTAGATCTTGTATTCGCTACTGCGATAAGAGGCAGATATCCTGGAAGAGATGGAGAGGTTAATGAATTCAACTGTATCTCACTGCATAATGGCGGACTGCGGGTAAAAAGAAAGTATGTTGACAAAAGATTTTTAACAAAATATGAGGATTATTTAAACTATCTTGATAATCTTCCACTCGAAGAAAGGCATGAAAAGGACTTTAGAAGATCTCTGATTCATAACTTTTTTTACCAAGAGGATATTTTAACTCTGGGGAAATTTACAGCAAATTTCTATTTTCCAATAGGAAAAAATGGGGAACTTCCAAGATATAATACACAACCTGCATGTCTTCAACACGGAATAAAGGCACATTATCAATATAAGGGATTTTTTCCTGATGGAAATTTCCCTGACATGAATAATGTAGACCTTAATGTAATTGATTGTGATGATGACAAACTAAGATACGAGATCTGGGAAAATGCACCTAAAATTAACAAAGTAAGAATGAATATAATGCGACAAGATTTACCATTCTTATTGAGCACATTTCCAGGGATAGACAAGCGTAAATCCGAGAGAGCAATAACTTATTCGACAAGATTATGGCCTCACATTTATGGACTTCTTTCAGAAGAAGAATTAGATATCATGACTCCAATGTCTTTTGGTGAATTAAAAAAGGAACGATTCAGAAAGATAGAGGGAGCATATAAACCTATCTTAACAGTTACCGGAGAAGAAATGATACAAAACATAGAAAATGCAGATAGATGGTTTGAATTAGAAAATCATTATGTCAAAGAAGAAATTCAATATGATTCCGGAAAACTTCAACAATACAAAGGAACACTTGATTCAGACTCTTTGTTAGACCATCCTGGATTTAGTTTTCCAAGGCCTTTCTTTACTCTTTTACCATAAATAAATTTATTTTTAATTTTTATTTTAATTATATCGCAAGCGTTTTCCAATAACCCTCAGAACTCCGGAACAAAATCTTTAAAAACCCTATTCTTATCATAATTAAGACATCGAATTATACCTTAAATCTGCCTGAACAGGCGGTATACGAAGACTTAGATGCAAAATAAATAATAATAACTAGATTATTTCTAGTTTAATTTAATATGCCCCGAAAAAAGAAAGAAGAAAATATAGAGCAGAAAGAAGAAACAGAAGAAAAGATAGCATTGACTCAAGAAAAGGCTCAAAAGATAGACGAAAAATTGGAAGAAAAAAAAGATGAAACCATTTTAACATCTTTAGATGATTATATTAAGACTGCATCATATCTTGGAACAAAAGTTATAACTCCTTCTATGAGGAAGTATATTTATAGAAGAAGATTAGACGGCCTCGCAATTTTAAATACAAATATTGTAGATAAAAAAATAAAAGAAGCTATAGATTTTATTGTAAAATTTAAGCCAAATGAATGGACATTGGTATGTAAAAGAGAGGCAGGCTGGAGGCCTGCAAAAATGTTTTCCGAATTAACTGGTGTACGATTATTTACTAAAAAATATCCGGCAGGAGTTATTACAAATTCTGTTTTGCCAAACTTTTTTGAAACAAAAATGATGATGATCTGTGATCCTTGGCTGGATAAAAATGCATTAAATGACTCCAACAAGGTTTTAATTCCGGTTGTTGGAATCTGTGATACTAATAATCATACAAATGATATTGATGTTGTGATAATTGCAAACAACAAAAGCAATAAATCATTAGGCTTAATTTTCTGGCTTATTGCGCGTGAATATATGAAGGTTCATAATATAAACAAGCCTCTTCCAAGCCTTGATGATTTTGTCGGTGAAAAATTAGTTTTAGAAGAGCCAAAGAAAAAGAAAGTTAAGAAAGCAAGGAAAGATGAAAAATCTGAAGAAGAAAAAATAGAGGAAAAGATAAAGCAGATCGGAAGAGCTGAAGAAGGCGTTTAATTTTTTATTTTTTCAGAAATTATTTTCAAAATTTTATAAATCTCTTTTTCATTCATCTAAAGATTGGGGTAACAAAGCTTTAAAACTTTAATATTTTAAACAAATCATGGATTATCATAACTTGAATATAAAAGAGGTTTTTAAGGATCTTAACACTTCTGAAAAAGGATTGACTGATGCGGAAGCTGAATCAAGGTTAAAAAAATCAGGCTTTAATGAAATCAATGAAATTCGGGGAAAAAGCAAACTAAAATTATTTTTGTCTCAATTTAACTCTCTTCTTATCTATATTTTGATTATTGCTGCTGTAATTTCAATTGCAATCGGGCATAATCTGGACGGAATTGTTATTTCAATTATTATTTTATTGGACGGAATTATCGGATTTTTACAAGAATATAAAGCTGAAAAAATAATCGAAAAATTAAAAAAAAGCCTGGAGTATAAAATTTTAGTTTTTAGAAATAACAAACAAAAAGAAATAGACTCTAAATTCCTTGTTCCGGGAGACATTATAAGCCTTGACGAGGGAGATAAAATTCTGGCTGACTGTCGTATTATAAAACAAAATAACCTGTTTGTAAACGAATCTGTTTTGACAGGAGAAAGTTTTCCGATTGAAAAATCTTCTAATATCCTTGATAAAATGACTATTCTTTCAGAAAGAACAAATATGCTTTTTGCAGGCACAAGCATCGCAAGGGGAAACTGTCTCGCAGTCGTTGTTCATACGGGAAAAGAAACAGAATTTGGGAAAATAGCAGAACTCGTTCAAACAACTCTTGAAGAGCAAATGCCTCTCGAAAAAAAGATGAACGCTTTTTCAAAGAAAATTTCAATTGCAATTCTTGCATTTGTAACCTGTTTATTTTTTATCGGAATCAAGTTAGGCAAACCAAAGATTGAAATGTTTTTAATTGCAGTAAGCTTAGCAGTGAGTGCAATTCCCGAAGGACTGCCCGCAATAGTTGCAATAACCCTGGCTGTTGCTATAAATAGAATGCGAAATTCAAATACATTGGTAAGAAAATTGCCTGCTGCAGAAACACTTGGACGGGCAACAGTAATCTGCACTGATAAAACCGGAACATTGACAGAGGAAAAACTTAACGTGGATAAAGTATATGCAGGAAAGTTTTATTCTATTAATGCATTAAATAAAAGAAGCAAAAGCCTTGAATGTTTATTTAAAATAGGAATTTTATGCAATAATGCGCGAGGTGAATCGGGAGATATTTTAGGGGATCCTACTGAAGTCGCTTTAATAAAATCCGCAAACATTTTTGGTTTGGACAAAATAAAAGAGACAAATGAAAATATTCGGCTGAAAGAATATACTTTTTCATCTGAAAGAAAACTTATGTCGATTGTAAGGGAGAATGCAGGGATAAAAACAAGTTATGTAAAGGGGGCCCCTATTTTTATTTTGGAAAAATGCACCAAAGAATTTATCGAGGGAAAAATAAAACTATTGGATAATAAAAGAAAAGCTGAACTTAAAAAAATTTGCATTGAAATGGAAAATCAGGGATTAAGAGTCTTAGGTTTTGCATTTAGGGACATAGCAGGTTCAAAAATTACACAGGAAAATGCAGAAAATAACCTTGTCTTTTCGGGATTTCAAGGAATGATAGATCCCCCTAGGCCGGAAATAAAAAACGCAATTCATCAAGCTTTGGAAGCAGGCATTCAAATTAAAATTTTAACAGGAGATTCTGCCTTAACTACTAAAGCCATCGCAGAAAAAATAGGATTAAACGGAGAGATTATTGAAGGAGATGAAATTGAAAATTTAGATGAAGACAATTTGTATAGGGTCGTAAAAGAAAATGTAATCTTTGCAAGAATTACTCCAAAACAAAAATTAAAAATTGTAGAAATTTTGAAAAAACAAAATCATATAGTCGCAGTTACGGGGGACGGGGTCAACGATATCCTTGCATTAAAAAAAGCTGATATTGGAATTTCTATGGGAATTCGGGGGACAGATGTAGCAAGAGATTCTTCTGACATGGTTTTGCTAGATGATAATTTTGCTTCAATAATCAATGCAGTAAAAGAAGGCAGGCGCATCTATGATAACTTAAAAAAATCCATAAAATTTTTATTCGCTGCAAATGTTGGTGAAATCTTTATCGTCTTTTTTGCTCTAGTCTTTCAATATCCTTTGCCTTTCCTTCCATTGGCGATTTTATGGATGAACCTCGTGACAGATTCTTTGCCTGCTCTTGCTTTAGCCGTCGAGCCTTGCGAAGAAGATATTATGAAAAACAATCAAAAAATTGATGGGCTATTGGATGGCATCTGGCATTGGATTATTGTTGCAGGAATCTTAGGGTTTTTGTCTTCCTTTTTAGTTTTTAATTATGCTTTGAAGAATAATTACAGCTTAGAAATTGCGAGGACAATGGCCACGACGACGGCAATATTCTTTGAATTATTTTTTATATTTTCATGCAAATCTGAAAAAAGTTTATTTAAGACAGGGATATTTAATAATAAACTTTTGATTTACTCTGTCATAATATCTATTGGGCTTCATATGCTCGTGGTTTATAGTTCTATATCGAAAATTTTTGGATTTACTGCATTAGGCTTTAATCAGTTAGGAATAGCCATATTATCAAGTTTATCTGGACTCATTCTGTTTGAATCATGGAAATTGATAAAATGATAAGGAGCTAATAATTATCTTCATTTAATGAATTGATTTCTCTTTCCAAAATTGCATTTAATCTTTTAGGATTATGTCTACAAAAATATTCGATATGGGAAGCAGAGCGATGTGCTGATTTAAAGAAGTTAGGATTTTTCTTTGTTGAAGCTTTTATTTTTTTCCCAGGTTCATAAATATAAGGTAGATTATTTAGATCTTTATCATAACACCATCCTTTGCTCATAAGTCTTCTTTCGTGAACTTCATGCAGAACGATAAAAGGAATTTCTTTTTTGCTTAAATCATCATCAATCCAAATCTCATTTTTTGGAATGAATGGATATTTTAAATCATGCCCTCCTTCAGTATACCATTGATTAAAAACATCCCTTACCAATTCTCCATCAACAATCCATATTTTAATTTTCTTGCTGAATTTTTTTATCAATTTTTTATGGATCTTTTCAACAATTTCTTTTTTGCTTAATTTTTTAGCCATTATACTTGTCATTAATTTTGATTGGTTTCTCTCCCTTTTTTCTATTCTGTCTGCTTTATCTATTGCATCAGAATAATTTACTCCTTCAGCCATTAGGCGATTTTCAACAAGCAAATGGTCAATGAAAAACTCTTCTTCTCCTTCATTAATTTGTTTGTCAATCCAAAATTCATTTTTTGGAATGAATTTAAATCTATAATGCTGCCCATAGTTTGTAAATTCAAAATCAATATTGTTTCTAATATAATTTCCATCAACAATCCATACAGAAAAGCCCGCCACTTCAGAAAACTTTTTTATATATGGTTTTTCGAGCTTCAAATTGTTTATATTTAGAATTCAAGATTTTTAAACTTCATCATTCACATCTTAATGCTTCAACAGGACGTAATTTTGAGGCCCTATAGGCCGGAATTGCCAATGATAAACTTAATTTGAAAGAATGAAAACTTAGTCATGATTGCTTAACAATAAAAAAATGAAAAATTTATTTGTTTAACCAATAAAGGATTTAAATTTCTGGAAAGATATAAAGCAATTATTGATTTTATTGACGAATTTGAATTGTAACTTACATAAAGAATAAAAATAATATAAGATATAAAATTGGGACTATGATAAACATTGTAAGCTTTGCATAACTATGCAGTTTTTGGACAAGTTCAATCTTTTTCTTTTCCTGTAATTCCAATAAATAAACATCAAATACAAAACTCATCAAGACAACGAAATACGTTACTACCATGAATTTATCTATGAATGTTAAATACCCTACAGGAGGTATTTGGCCTGCCAGCGAAACATGAAACATAACTGAAGCTACTAATGCAGAGCCCACCATTGCAAGTCTTGTTGTTAATTCATGAGGTCCTAAAATAAAACTTGAAAGCATAACAAGAATAATAAAGGTTATTGGAAGAAAACTTTTGAAGATAGAGCTTGTAATAAGTCTTGATATTGGAACTGTTAAAACATATTGGGAATAGGTTTCATCGTATACTGGATAATAATGTTTGTGTGATTCTGCTGTGAGATTTTTTATATTCCATCCAATAAATGTTACAGAAGGATCTATTCCACTTTCTTCTAAATTAGGAACATACTGCAATTCTTCGATTGTATTAGTTTTATCCTCAAGGATTATTTCCAATTTTTGATTGTCAAAAGGAAATTTTTTTAAATTAACGGGGCTATTCAATTCCGCTTGAATTCTATAAAATTTCTCATTGGGCTCATCAATTTCTTTATCTAATGTTATCGCTCTGCCATTCATAAATTCAAAATCCTGTTCCGGGCAGACATTATCGCATTTTAAATCCAGATAGAAATCTGCTATAAAAGAGCCTGTTGAGATATCATATTTTCCAAGGTTTAAAATATAAATTCCTACATTTATCTTATTGTCAACTTGGGTTTTATTGGGATCTAATGCAGATACTGAAAACAAGCTAAAGCAGATTAAGATTAATATGAATAAGCAGTTTAAATTTCTTTTTTCCATATTAGTTATGTAAAATTTTGATTTAAAAATTTTTTGTTAAGCTACATATAAGAGATTTTCAGATATTTTTCAATTTGAAACATTTGAATTTGTTTTATACCTCCAAATGTATCTTTAACATTATTTATTATACTTCTTAATTCTTCTTTATTTCTTACTTCAAGATTTAACTCAAGATCAAATTTTCCTGAAGCGACGTCGAGATAAATATTATTTTTTTGTGATGATGCAAAATTTATAAGATTCTGTTTATTTATATTTCCGCTTAACATTAAATTAAGCTTATAATATTCATAATCAATTAATTCGTGATTAAGATTAAGGGTATATCCTGCTATGATTTTCTTTTTTTCCATTTGTCTTACTCTAAATGCAATTGTTCTCGGCGGAATTTTTAATTTTTCAGAAATGTTGAGTATACTTATCCTTGCATCATTCAAAAGAATTTGAAGTATTTGTTTATCAAGTTCATCAAAATCAGCTAGTTCATTATTTCCAATTTTTATAATTTTTCTTTGTTGATGCTTTTCCAAAAGATAAGCTCTATCAAAATGGTAAGTTTCACAATAAATGGAAACCTCTAGATTATCAATTTTATCTTTGAAATGTCCTTTAATTTCTTCTATAAGATTTTCAAATTCAACTCGCTTTTTAACCCATGACATAATCGCAACATCAATATTACCCGAACATTTTGCAAGCACTGATACGCTCTTATGTTTTTTCAGCCATTCAAGAATTTCTTCTTCTTCTTTAATAGTTGTAGAGACAAAATTAAAATAGATTCTATATCCTTGATACCCTAATTTTGAATTGTCGATGATTGGTTCAGTTCCTAAAATAATCTTTTTTTCCATAAGATTATCCACTCTATTTTTTGTAGAAGACTCACTGAGATAAATCGCTTTCGCAAGTTCTTTATTTGTTATTCTAGCATTTGAGCTTAATTCGTAAAGTATTTTTTTATCTTTTAGATCAATCATAAACGAATTTTTAGCAAAATTTCTTTATAAATGTTGCGTTTTATTCTAAAAATTTATCAAACGTCTTATATATGTTATATCATTATTTAGTAGTAATAAACAAATAGTCAATAAAATGGAAAGACAAACTTATGAAAATCAGAAGATGAAGATAACAGATAAAGTATCTGAAGTTATGGATGACTATGTTAAAGATGCTTTTTCAAAATTAGATGAAACTTCAGTTAATTTTATGAAAAGATTATATGATGGAAGAAGAAATCGTGCATTAAATGGTGGAAGATTAAGAGACGCTATTGTTGCGATTTGCTTGAATATATGCGGGATTGAGGAATTAAAAAAAGATCATTTAAGAGTTATTGCTGCAGGGGAATTTTATAATATGGCTTCTTATTATCAAAATTGGCACCTTGATGATAAAAAGGAAGTCAAAACTGATAAAGACAAAAAGCTGTGTCATATTGCAAGCCATTTTTTTAGGGAACTATCTATGGGAATTGTTTTTGATACAAAATTTGAAGACAGAATTAAATTAAAATTGCTTAAGGAAATTAGTGAATCAAATAGAGCAATTCAGATAGGCCAATCTCTTGAGCTTAACTTATTGAATTCACAGAATCTAAATTATTCTGATGATGAAAAAATAAGAGATAGATATCTTAGAAGATGCTATTTATTTTCAGGTAGATTTTATGGATGTTCATTTGCAATGGCTCCAATAATGGCTGGAAAAGATGATGAGAAAACTAATCTGTTTAGAGAGATTGGAATCTTATTTGGGACAGGCGGGCAAATAATAAATGACGTAGGGGATTTTTGTTTGAGTATTAAAATTGCAAATTTGCCTGAAAAAGATTATCAGGATCAATTTGCAGATTTGGAAAAGGGGACATTAACATTGCCAAGCTATGAACTCTCAAAATATGTAAATATTCATGAATATGTAGGAAGAAAACTTACTTTTGAAGAAAAACAAAAACTGTTAAACATCATGATTGAAAATAAGTGCTTTGATAGCTCGCGAGCACAAACAAATAGGATGAGAAATGAAATTAAAAGAAAGATATCAAGTCTTGAAAAGACATCTTTAAGGGATGAATTAAAAACAATTTCTGGAATGTTTTTCAATAATAATAAATTTTATGTCGGTTTGAGAAAAGAATGCGGATATAAATGGGTAGGAAAATATGAGCCAATTAATTCTTGTTAATGAAAAAGATGAAGCAATTGGCGAATGCGAAAAAATTGAGATCCATAAAAAAGGGCTTTTGCATCGGGCTTTTTCAATTTTTATCTTTAATTCAAATGGAAAAATGCTTTTGCAAAAAAGAGCAAAAGAAAAATATCATTCAGGAGGATTATGGACTAATGCTTGTTGCGGCCATCCTATTAATGAGAACTTATTAGATTGTGCAAAGAAAAGATTGAAAGAAGAACTTGGTTTTGATTGTGAATTAAAAGAAATTTTTAACTTTCATTATATGATCAAATTTGAAAATGGATTAATTGAAAATGAAATTGATCATGTTTTAGTTGGTTTTTTTGATGGTAAGCTTATCTTGAATAAATTAGAAGCAGAAGATTACAAATGGATTACCTTAAAAGAACTTAGCAAAGATGTTTCCAAATTTCCTGAAAAATACAGTCATTGGTTTAAACTTATTTTAGAAAAATTAAATTTTTGAATAAACCCAAATTATAAAACTTTAATTCGCTTCTCTTAATTATGAAGCAAACAATTTTTACTATTGGCCATTCAACACGCTCAATAGAAGAATTTATAGAATTATTGAAAGAATATAAAATTGAACAGGTTATTGATGTAAGAACAATTCCGAAGTCAAGACATAACCCGCAATTTAATATGGAAGAATTAAGCCGAAAATTAGAATCCGAAAACATAAAATATTTTCACATTAATGAATTGGGGGGATTAAGGCATTCAAAAAAAGATTCAATTAATCTGGCATGGAAAAATTTATCCTTTCGAGGATTTGCAGATTATATGCAAACAGATGAGTTCAAAATTGGACTTAATGAATTAATTAAACTTTCAAGAAATAAAATAAGTGCCATCATGTGTGCAGAATCGGTTCCCTGGCGATGTCATCGTTCATTGATCTCTGATGCCTTGCTAATCAAAGGCATTGATGTTATTCACATTTTAAGCAGGCACAATGTTATAGAACATAAAATGACTCCTTTTGCAAAAATAGTTGAGAACAATATTTTTTATCCTTGAATAGAAATGCTCCTGCCGAGATTCGAACTCGGGTCGCCGCCGTTCTCTGCATGTAATGCTTCAGAAAATTATAAAATTTTCTGCCGAGAACAGTTGCCCAAAGAAGGGCTGAAGGTTATGTCTCAACGACTGAATCTTCCTGCTTGAGAGGGCGGTATCCTTGGCCTCTAGACTACAAGAGCATTTTATTCATTTGAAATTATAGTATAAAAAACTTATCATCGATATGCTTAAATATAAAAAAATCATAAAATGAGATGATAAAAGCAATTTTATATTTCTTAATTTTACTTTCAGCAATTCCTGTAGCCTTAATTTCAGCTGATTTAACAAAAAATGAAAGAGCAATTTATAAAAAATATTTTCCTAAATTTTTGTTTGCAATTGCAGTCTTATTGATTGCCTTTTTATTTTTCAATCTATTGACTTTTCTAACTCTGGCATTTCTATTCTTATTTTTATTTATATGGCTCAGAGTCAGTTAAAACAAAATGTCTTTCGACATAATTTACTAAACTTTCAGAGATTAAATTTTGATATGGCTCTAATTTATGATTTGCGTTTGGAATTTCAATTTTCATCTTTTTTGATTTTATTGCGTCCATATAGTTTTGAACATCTGATTGGGTTACAAGCAAATCATTAGCTCCATTAATTAAAAGAAAAGGCGAATCAATCTTTTTCAATTCCTGGCTTAAATCATATTGTATTATATCTTTCCAAAATTGCGGCCCTATCTCTGTCTTTTTATCATTCGTTTCTCTTATTGAAATCCCTCTTGGATTAAAATTTTTGCCAAAAAAATTATTTTTTAATCCATCATAAGGATCAAATGGTGCAGACATTAAAATCATAAATTTGCTTTTTGGTCCCAATGCAATTGCCACAACACCGCCAAAAGACATAGCTAAAATTCCAACTCTATTTTTATCTATGCAACTCTGTTCATAAACATAATTTATCATAGCATTCAGCTCCTGCTTTTGTTTGGTAAGTGAAGTTTCTCTAAAATTGCCTTCGCTTTCACCGCATCCTGAAAAATCAAATCTATAAGTAATTATGCCTGCATGATTCGTAAATTCGTTAGCGAATAGATTAAACATCCCTTTTTCATCGCGAGAGCTGTGAAATCCGTGAACCATTATAACCGCAGGATATTTTTCCTTATATGAATCTGGAATGCTCTCTATTCCGCATAATTTTTCTTTTTGAGAATTATAAGTAAATATTTTGTTTTCAATCATTTTAATTATATTTAGAAGCCTGTAATTTATTGTTTTAATTCAAAAGAATTTCATTTTAAAAGCATTTCTGTGGAAAGAAATATTTATCCAATTAATGAATAAGGGGTTTGTTTTTTTATTATGAATCTCGAACCAATTGATTTTGATATGACTGCATTGATTACAAAATTATCCGTCGCTGCCCTGAAAAGCCCCTCAATTATGGGTATTCTTGTCTTTTCAGAAATTTTATCCAAAATTTTTTTTATGTCTTCTTCTTTTAAAACAATTTTTGTCAATTGCTTTTGCCCAGATCTGATTATTTTCAAAGCCTGCCCTTCGCCATTACATTCGATTAAAGTAACTGAAGGATCTTTTAATAATAAATCAATCTTGCTATATTCGCTTTCTGGAACCTGAAAGTTTTCCGGAACCGCTATTGTCAATTTCTCTGAAGCTTTTATTTTATTTGGTTGCATCAGCTGATTTTTGACTATTGGTTTTTGAAAACTTTTTGGAAAATCAAGCGGTTTTGTTAATTCGTACAATTCTAAATTTTTTGCCGATTTTTTTAAATCTTCTTCAGTAATTGGTTTAGTTTCCCTGCTGGTTAAAATTTTTTCTTTGATAATTTTTTCAGGCACACGTGGAATAAGGTCTGCATTTATAATTTGCTTTTTTTCATAATGATATTTTTGAGAATAAAGTGTTTGAAGAACCATCATTGTAAACCCATCTACAATAGGATTTGTTAATCTCATATTCTGGGAAGAGGCTTTGGATGATAATTAAATTCCTCAGTATTTCTTTGAATTGGGCTTTCATCTTCTGTTTCTTGCATTTGATTTTTAAGCTTTCCTTCAATTAACAAAAGACCCTTTGCAATTGTTTTATTTTGGTCAAGTAAAGAGTTAATTTTATTCAATAAATCTTTATTATCTTCTTCATCTCCGGACTTTGCATGCAGAAAATTTTTTGCAGATAACTCATATATTTCGAGCAATTTTGTTATCTGTTCCGTCAGCCCTTCAAATTTAATGGAAAGATTCGTCATAGCTTTTTGCAGGCCGACAAAATTTTCAATTAATAGCTCTTGAACCTCGCGGTTATTTAGCTTTTTTGAATGTTCTGTTTTAGAAGGATTATTCTCTTTTTTCATACTTTTTTTAGGAGTATTTTCTTTATAAAGATTTTCTTAAATGTACTTAACTACTTCTATTTTTACATAAAAAATATTATTCAAATATGGGACTAGGAGGAATCGAACCCCCATTAGCCGGTGACTCACAATAAATCTAATTTTAATTCATTACTGGAGCCGGCAGGTCTGCCTTTAACCTATAGTCCCTTTGATTAAATTAAAAATTATTAATGCTTTTAAAATTTAGCATTAAGCCAACTTTTTAATTTCCTCAATTTCAGAAGAAGAAACAGCTACTCCCTTGAATTTTACCGCATACAGCAAAGCGTCAAGCAGAATCTTGTCTTTCTTCAAATCAAACAAATTTTTCTTGTAAGCAATGTAAATCAATTCAGTAGACCTAATAAACTTAAAATTTCCAAATAATTTCAAATTTTGTTCATTTACATTAATTTTTGTATGAAGCTTATTTTCCATCAATTGCTTAAGTTTATCGGGAGCTTCAGATATCATTCTTGTAGTTCTTTCATCTATTGCAATTACATTATTCTTTTTGCATAAATTTGCAAAGGCTAAACATGACGCTTCTCCTCTTTGAATCAGCTTTATATTTTCATCGGCATAAAGGATGCTGTTTGATATGTTCAAAATCTTCTGCGTTTCTTTTACAAGAACAGAATCTTTGACAAATTCAGAAGATAACTTCAAAATTCCTTTATCTAATAAATTTTTGACCTGCAATGCTTCGAATGAATATTTTTTAATCTTCAAGGGCCTGTCAATTACTTCAAATTTTATATCGGGGGTTATTATAAATTCCCCTGAAAAATTCTGTTTAAGTTTTTCAAGAATATTCAAAAGTCCATTCATTGTTAATGATATTATTGGTCCTGCATCAAATATCAGGAATTTTTGTGCATTACTCATGAAAAAATTTCCTCGGCAATTTTAATTCTCTCTTTCTCTGGCATACTTTGTGCTATTTTAGCTTCTGAAATGTTTGTCTGCCCGATATAAGAAGACAAGTCCCATAAGCTAATCCCTAATAATTCAGCAGTTTGCGCAAAACTTAATCCATGTTCATAAATCTTAAATGCTTTGTTAATCTCAGCTTTTCTGAAAACATCTTTTATATATTCACGCAAGTCACTTGAAATATTATTTATAGAATTTCTTATCTCCCCAATTCTATCTCTGAAGTCATCAAGATTCTTTTTTTCCAGATATTTTATAGATAAGTCTAAATTTTTCAGCAAATCCAAGTAAAATTTATCCCATCCTTCCATTGATTTATAATTTTCTCTTTCAATAATCTTGCTTAATGCATAAACAAGGACAGCAACTATAATATTATCTGTATCCTGCGAAATTGTCGCAGAATGGATTGTCTGATTTGAAAGATTATTTAGCTTATATGAATCATTCTGTTTTATTGCCTGTTCTGTTTCTTTAAGAATCCTCAAAACATTTTCAGCCTCTTTCATATTTTTTTAAACGAAGCTTCTTATATAAATTTAATCATATATGTGGGCATATTTTATAATTTTCCAAAAAACTATATAAATTCTGTTTTCCTCGAAAAAATATGAAAATTCTCCTGGATACAAATTTCATTTTGACCTGCATAAAACAAAAAATTGACTTTGATAGAATAGCCAATGAAATTGTTGATGAAGAAATAAAATGGATTCTTCCAGAAGAAGTCCAAAATGAGCTCGAAAAACTTTCAAAAAGGAAAGGGATGAGAACAATAGATAAAGAATCTGCTAAGCTTAGTTTAGAATTTCTGAAATCATTAAATCCTGAATTAATCAAACTTAACAATAAAAATGTCGATGATGGAATTGTCAATTATATCAATTCTCAAAAAAACAAAATCATTTTAGCAACTCTTGATAAGGAATTGAAAAAGCGGATAAATTCAAAAATATTGACAATCCGAACAAATAGATATCTTGAATTATTTTAAAACTAGTTTTGATTTTCTAAATTTGCTGTAATAATTTTTACTCTTTCTTTTTTTCCAGCTTCAACACTCTGAGATATCCTTAAAAAATCCTGTTCTGCTTGTTTTCTGGCTTCTGTAACAGTATTTCCAATCTCCCTTTCATATTGATTGATTGCATTAATAAGGCGTTCAATAGTTTCTGGCTTGTACATGGATTCATGTGCAACCTGTGCAGAGTGCACATCAACTTTTCCAAATTCGGCCAAGTCCTGTAAAGTGCTATCCATTTGTTCTTTCATAATTTCAATTGTTTTTGTTGCTTCAAAAAGCCCTTCTTCAGTTGTAAGTGCTAATCCCATAATTGAAAGAACTGGCTTATTTGTTTCATAAAAAGCGACAGCTTTCATATAAATTTGTTTTTTTACACTGTTTGTCTGCTCAACTTTCTGAATTCCAACTTCTTCAATTTGATAAGCAGTTCCTAAATGTTGAGCTATTTGCTCTAAGAGATTATATTTATTTTCTTCGACTTTAGCTGTTCTAATTGCATTATCTCTTGCAATTTCAAATTCTATTTTTTTTTGTTGATTTTCTTCTTTATAATTTTCCAATAAATTTTGTGCGGACTTTAAATTTTCTTTAGCCTGTTCAAGTTTGCTTTTTTGAAATTCTTTCAATTCGCAGGCAATGCCCTCTGATTGTTTAATCGCAGTGCGAAAGTCTAAATATGCTTCTAAAATATTACTTACAATATTTATTTGAGCTTGGGTATCTTTGCATACTCCTGAATAAATTTCTTTTATCTTTTGCATTCTATCTGGAATTGTTCCTCTTTTAAATTCAACTGCTTTTTCTTTTATTTTCTCACTAAGCGAGATATGATGGTCACTTTGATGTTCACGAAGCATTTTTGCATCTTCTCTAATTAATTGAAAATGTTGTGTTATTTGATTAAATCTATCGTCGACATGCATCTGCTGTGTATTATTTATAATATAAGTGTCAAATTGGTCTATATATTGAATTACCTGTGCAATTGCGAGAACTTTAGGTTCATCAATTTCTTTTATTCCTTCTAACAGATTCACTAAAGGTGATTCTTTTTCATCGAGAAAACCTGCCTGCCTTAGTAATGTTATGGGTTTTTCAAGATATGTTTGAATTGCAAAAGCCATATCTTAATTTAAATTTTATATATTTTAAGAATTATTATTCTATAATTAATATATTTTAATTTAGATATTTTGCTTTCTAAATGCTTAAAAGAGAATATATAGAATATAACCTATGGCTAAAGAGAATATAAGCTTACAAGAATTATTAAGCATAATTAATCTTGCCTCAGAAACTAAATCTTTAGAAGAAACAGCACAAAACCAGTTCGAAAAAAGAAAAAATATAAAGCAAAAATTAATTGCTGCTGGAAAAGAAAAAGGTCAGGAAATAAAAGAATCGCAAATTGAAGAAGCTATAAACAAATATTATGCACAAAAATATTCTTTTAAAGAACCTGCAAATTCAATTTCAACAACTTTTGCAGAATTCTATGTTGACAGAAAGAAGATAGCCAAAAGAATGAGAATTCCTTTTATTTTAACTTTAACTGGTCTAACTGCTACATATGGAGCTTATCAAATCTATAATCTTAATTTGGAAAAAAAAATTGAAGGCAAACTTGAATCTCAATGTAGAGTAATGAATCTGCTTAAAAAAAGTTTAGCAGAAGATTTATCCTCTCCTTTTTTGAAACAATTGCCTGCAGATGAAGTTAGCTCTATTGAATCACATAAAAAAAATGCAGAATTAAGATTTGCATATTCTGGCAAAATCCTGGATAAATATTGCCCCAAGGGTTCTGCTAAAGAGTCTGTTACAGCTCAGAATATAGAACATGCCAAATTAAGAAGCAACATTCTTGAAACAGAATTCGAAGAAATAAACAAAGAAATTAATTTTATTTCCGGAAAATTACAATTTCAGGAAAATCTGGCTTCAATCAAACTTTCTTTAGACCAATTGATTCAAAATTTAAATGATTCGACTGATTTAGAATATTTCAGAGAAAAAGCACAAAATTTCTATACATTGGGAATTAATAATGTTAAGTCAAGAAATTTAAATGAAGCTCGAGAATACGAATCAAATTTGAAAAAATTAAAATCTGATTTTATCTCTTATAACGACTCAATAATTAGAATCGCAAATTTATATGCTGCAAATAAATCCCTGGCAATAGAAGAAAAGGCTAAAGAAAAGAATGAAGGATTGCATAACGAATCAAAAAAGTTTGCAGATTCATTTAACATTTCACAATTAGAAGAAGCAGTTTCTGAATTTTCTAAACTTGGCAACATTCTTGAATCTGAATATGAGATTAGAATTGTTTCAAATCCAGAAGAAAGAAGCGGAATAGAGCGGTTCTATGAAGAAAACGGAAATGTTTCTTCTGAATCCAGATTTTATTTAATTGTCCAAGCTTTTGATTCAAATGGGGAAATTATTTCAAGAGAGATTAGCAATGAAGAAACACAACAACAATCAACAGTCACAAAATGGGGAGAAAGGGTTCCTGAATCAGTTTATCTTGAAGTAAAAGCTGATAAATCAGATGGGATATTAGAAAAGTATATTTTAATTAAAAAAAGAAAAGGATGGTTAAATGAAGAATGCCGTGATAACTTCAAAAGGGAGGGTCAGATAACTGAATGGGAAGATGATTAGCGGAAAAACTGTTTATGATTCATTAAATGAAAAGATAGGAGAACTTGAAAAAAATCAGGTTGCTTTAGATAATGAAATTAATTCACAAACATCTCAAATTCATGAACTGGGAAATGAAAGGGAAGAAATCATTTCTAAGTTATGCAAAACTTATCTTCCCAAATCAAATCCAAATTCTATTGATTCTTCATTTGCTCAGAATTTTCCTCAAATTCGTGAAAATATAAAACAAATCTTTTTAGAAAAACAAAATAGAATTAATAGGTTGAACAATCTGATCACTGAGACAAAGGAAACTAATGCAAAATTAGAATTAGAACTTGAAAAAGCGACAGAAAGTCTAAATTTAAAAGCAGATGAAAAAAATGATCTTACTCTTAAAGTAAATAATGCACTTAATCACGAAATTGCATATCAAAATCTTGAATCTAAAGCAAAATCCGGAAAAGAAAAATTAGAACAGAATGAAAAAATTTATACTGAAATGAAAAATTTATCAGATAATAATCTTTCTGATTATGAAAATAATAGCTTATTCATGTATCTTCTCAAGAGAAAGTTGCCAGGAAATAATACATCGGGAATTATTGAAAAGCTGGACTCATGGATTGCAAGAATGATAAATTTTGAAGAACAAAGAAAAAATTACATTGAATTACGAGATATCCCTATCTTAATGGAACGGGAATTAAGTACAGAAAAGAAAGATTTAGAAGCAACAGTAAAAGAAATGCAAAATCTTGAAAAAGAATTTTCTGATAAATATGGATTGACTCAAGTTGTTGATGAAGGCACTAAATTAAATAAGCAAAGAAACGAAACTATTGCAAAAATTAAGGATAATGAATACTCTGTTTCCCAATATTTAGAAGAGAAGTTAAAAATAGACTCTGATATGGATCCTTATTATATGGATGCATTAACAAAAGAAAAAGAATTATTGGAACATCAAACAATCGCTGAACTTAAAAATTTGGCAAGTTTAACTCCCGGAACAGAAGATGATGGATTGGTCAGAAGATTAGGAGAGATTAATTCTACTATTGAAGATTGCAATAATCGGATTGAGGTTAAAAAAAGTGAAATAGGGAAAATCTGCAAAAAAATCAGTGGATTAAAAGAGATTAAATCAGAATATCATCAAAAAAACTTTGATTCAGGAGATTCTTATTTTCAGGCAGGGTTTGACTTCAATTCATTATTAATGGGCTATATGCTTGGGGCCTATAATCATAGCTCCATATTAACAACAATTAGGGATAATCAGAGATTTAAGCAATCTCAAACATATTCAAGCCATAATTATTCTAGTATGTCGAGATCTAATGCTGGATTTGGCGGTCTAGGAAGTGGAAGCTTCCATAATATCAGAGGATTTGGCGGCGGTGGCGGAAGTTTTCATACGCGAGGGGGATTTTAGTGAATTTAATCTAAAATTAGTTTAAATCAAAAAATATAACTACCAACTGTACTGTTGCCTAATAAATTCTAAATCCTCTTTAATATATCGTCTCATTGATTTTCCAATTTTTTTGATATCGGTCTTTTCTTTTTCATCTAAATTTGGCATTACTTCTGATTGAACCTTTTGTATTAAATCCTTGGGCAATTCAAATGTAGATTCGTATGCAACATTGCAAATTCCCCCATGCCCATTTTGGCCTTTATAGAACTCATATAATTCGCAGGTCAAATAATTCTTTTCATGGTCTCCAGTTGCTTGCATTGGGAGAATAAGTTTGTAGACTACTTCTAAAATTTTAGAAAAATTACTTTCAACATTATAAAAATAGGCCTTTAATTCTGAATTAAGATTTTGAATAAAATGATCCCTTAAACTTTCCTCAAATTTTTCATCATTTTCTCGATATAAAAGAGGGGATTCTATATGCTTATTACTAAAATGATCAATTGCAGCATTTGCAAGTCCTTCTGAAATAAACTGAGGAATGGTCGGAAATTTAAATTCATTTTCTTGATTTGAATTTACAAGAATTGCTTCTAAAACATTTCTTCTGAATTCTAATTCTTTAGGATCCTCTTTCCAAAAATTTAATTTATCACAAAAATCTACGGACATTAAAATAAAACCTCAATTAGATTTAAAAGAATTGTCGTACTCAAATAATAAAATGCAAAGAAAACCCACAAAAACAATTTCAGGAGTGGCTCCTTTGGCAGTTATGCTTCCTCCTAGAAAATGCAAGCATGGCACATGCTTATATTGTCCTAGCCTAAACGCTCCTCAATCTTATACTCCTGAATCGCCTGCAGTTTTGAGAGCAAGCCAGATTAATTATGAGCCCTTTAGGCAAGTTGAAGCACGATTAAAATCATTTGAAGCAATGGGGCACCCTACAGATAAAATCGAACTTATTATCATGGGCGGAACTTTTTTAGATTACCCTGAAGAATTTCAATTTGACTTTATAAAAAAATGTTATGATGCATTAAATCAAAAAAAATCTAAAGACTTGGAGCATGCAAAAAAGTTAAATGAAAATTCCCTGCACAAATGTGTAGCATTGTGCATTGAAACAAGACCTGATGTAGCATCTGATGTTCATATAAGAAACATTTTAAAATTTGGAGCGACAAGGGTTGAATTGGGAGTCCAGGCAATTGATGATAAAATTTACAATTTAGTTAATCGGGGGCATTCTGTTAAGGATGTGATAAACTCTACCGAACGATTAAAAAAAGCAGGATTTAAAATTGGATACCATTTGATGCCGGGAATTTTAGGTTCGAATGTTAGAAAAGATATTAAAATGTTCAAGAAAATTTTTTCATCACAGGATTTTAAGCCCGATCAGATTAAAATTTATCCATGCCAGGTGCTTAAGGGTTCTGGTTTGGAAGAGCTTTATTATCAAAGAAAATATGTGCCTTATACAAAAGAACAAACTGTTAAATTACTCATCAAATTACTTAAGCTTACGCCCGAATATTGTAGAGTGATGAGAATAATGCGTGAAATTCCCCCGAATTTTTTAATTGCGGGAATTATAAATATTGACTTAAGAAAATATGTTGAGGAAGAGATACGAACTAAAAAAATAAAAATTAAAGAAATAAGGTTCAGGGAAGTGGGATTCGCTATACGAGATAGCAGGGAATTTGATGCAAAAATAAAAATTAAAATAAAAAAATATAAGGCATCAAATGGAAAAGAAATATTCATTCAAGCTGTTAATAATCAAAATTTGCTTTTTGGCTTGTTGAGATTGAGGTTAGAGAGAGAAAAAATAATTCCTGCAATGATTCGTGAATTGCATGTTTATGGCCCTGCTTTGGAAATCGGAAAACACGACGAAGAAAAATATCAGCATAGGGGATTGGGCAAGCAGTTATTAGAAGAAGCAGAAAGAATTGCAAAAAAGAATAATAGAAAAGAAATTAGGATAATCTCCGGTATTGGAGTAAGAAATTATTACAGAAGATTTGGATATGAACTTGACAAAGATGGTATTTATATGGAGAAAATAATCAACTAAATTGTTTATTAAAATTTTAATTCTAATTGGAAATTATCTAAAATTCAGATTCTTTTTGTTTCTTCTTCGTCGCATGTACAACAAAACTCCTGATATTGTAACCAAGGCTATTGCCCCCCCGGCTATTGGTTTGCTGTAATTGTTTAAAAAAGATTCATCTCGCTCAAAACTTTCATCAGGTTCAATCAAATTTATTCTTTCTGCAATTTCCGAATTCTCTGAATCTTCTTTAAGTGCATAAAACTCAATAACGGACCTGTTGTTTTCTATTGAAATTAATTTTATTGTTGTATCTTCTTTTCCATCTTTATCGATGTCTATATGCCTAATTTGATCTAAAAATAATTCAAAGTTTAAAATTTCCCGAATATAAAATGTTGCTGAATTTGCATTAATTTTCAAAATCCTTAAGCTGTTTTCTTTATTGTTAATATTAAATAAATAATCTATATTTTTTTGAATTTCATTCTTTCCTTCAATAAGATAAAATTTCCCGCTTGTTTTAACATAATCGTTAGGGCTATTGATCGAGCCTCCTCCCCCTCCTGCACTGTTCGGCTGCTGTTGCTTATCCGATTTTTCATTGTCTTTTGATATAGTTAGATTTCCAATATTCCCCCATGCATCTTCTGCTTCTATTTGAAGGCTGTACAAACTCAGATTATCTAAGCTGGACATGTCAAATTTTGATTCGTATAAATTTGATTCCGCGTTATAAGTAAAATCTTGAACCCATCCTGAGTCGTTTCCGTTAATAATAATTTTATATTTCACATTTGAATTTTCAATATTGCCCTCATCAACAACTTCTACTTTTAATCTTCTATCTGATGATTTATCCTCTGATTTAATTTTAATTTTCGGAGTGTTAAAATCTTTTTTAAGTTCCAGCAAATCAATGCTAATTTTATATTTTCCCGGATATAAATTCGGTGAAGAATTAATTTGTATAAATACCTCCTCATTTGTATTTACTTTTAAAAAAGTCATATAATCATTTGGGTCAAAACAATAAAAGCTTCCATTAGGGCTTTTTTCATTATGAACTGTTTTATTTTTATAATCAAAGTTAACATTACTTTCAAGGCATTTTAGATGACTGATTTTTTTAGAGGAAAAAATAAAATTTTGCACAACAAATCCGCCTAAATAAAAATCATTTTTCCAGACTGGATAATCTTTGTCTAATGATTCTATGGTTATTTTTAAGATAAGAGAGCTATTGTCTTCATTAGTTGAAATTTCTGGATATTCAAATGAAAATATTAGGCTTGCATTATCTCCTGCATTAAAATTAGAAGGAAACTGAATGATTGTAAGATTTTTAATTCCTGAAGCTGGTACAAAAGTTAATTCTGCCAAAAAAATTAACATTATAAAAATTATCTTATTCATTTTCATTGACCTCTATTCTTGTTTCCTGGCCCGTATAAATTGTGTAATTTATCGAATTAACTCCGTCATTTAAAATCCACAACAATCTGTCATCTTTATTTAGATTTAGTCCTTCCGAAGAGCAATTAAGATGATGCGTTTTTATTTCTGTATTTACATTATTTTCTGTGCTTGAATAGCATATAAATTGTTTTTTATGAAATGGCTCTTTTCCTTCAATTAACCACAACTCAGAATTAATCCTTCCGCTGTCATTATTTGATTTTGCATTAATGTATATTTGATAATTCGCAGGATAAAAGTAGTCTATACCTAAGCTATCTGAAATGAAAAACTTATTTTCAGTTCCACTAAATGATATCGAATCCTTTTTTACGAATTCATTTAATTTTAAATAATAACCAGAGTTTATTTCATTTTTTTCTAAGCTTGTATAAAAGATAGGTCCGTTGATTTTTAAATCTCCAGAAAGATTATTTGAAAGATATCTTGTTAGGCCAGCTGAAGCTAAGCTTATGACGGTTAATATTGTTAATATTATCATATATTTTTTCATTTTTCTTTATCCAATTTGTTCAAAATGAAAAACAAAAAAAATAAAATTTTTTGTAATTAACACTTTTTATCTTCGGCTAAAATTACCGCTGTTGTAAAAGAGTAATTTCCTGGCTTTAAATTTGGTGCCGTTTTTAGGGTTACTACATTTATTTGGCTTTCTTCGCCCGTTAATTCAAATCCCCCTTCAGGCCCAATATAATAATACATGTCCGTATCATTAGCACATGACAATACTTTGTTTGTTGAATCATTTTCATTTAGGTATTCAACGTCTATTCCGATGCCATCAAATTTTGAAATTTTTAGTTCTATCAGCATTTTTGATGAAACATCTTCTCTCTTGTTTTTTACATTCAAATTAATAGAAGCTGAATCTCCTCCTAACAGGTTCATACTGCAATTCCAGTCTTTTCCATTCGCATTTGTGCACGTTTCTGACGGACTTGATCCAATAACTTTCATTTCAATAGGGCTTTCAACTTTAACATTTCCGCTAGTGAGTCCTGAAAGGTAAGGAACAAGCGCAGCACTTGCTAGGGTTATAATTGTAAGCAATGCAACTGCAAATATTGAAATTTCTTTTCCAAAAAGAGATATTTTCTTCCTCATTTTTTTAAATTCCTCCTTTCAGGTGTTAGCCTATCCAGGATATTTAAACTTTTTTATAAAAATGCAGTATTTTTTTAGACAATCTCTGATTTGTCAAGTAATTTTAAATTAAATGGCAATTCTTATAAAGATACACATAAATAGCATATTATGTGGTCTTTATATAAAAAAAATTCAGAAAATAGCGAGGGAATATTTGATTTTTCCGGAGAAAAATTGCCTCCGCGAAGATTCTCTAACGGAAAAACCCAGGAAGACATAATAAATGAAATTTTGGAGGCGATATCCAAGGGAAACAAAATAATTTTTATAAATGGTGTATGTGGAAGCGGTAAAAGTGCAATAGCATTAAATCTCGCGAGGAATTTTAAGAAAACATCTATTGTTGTCCCAATAAAATCATTGCAGGAACAATATGAGCATGATTACATGCATGAAAAATTTTTGCTTAAAGAAAATAATCAAAAATTAAAAATTTCAATAATTAAAGGAAGAAATAATTTTAAATGTCCCTTTAGCGGTGAACGTGCTGATAATGCTGAGTTGCCTTGTACAATTGAAATTAAAGATAAAAATTTTGATCAAATTAAAAGATATATTGAACTTAATGATAATGCCTTAAAAGAAGAGTTGTCATCGATTTCAGATGTCCGGAGAATGTCAATTGCCCCTTCATGCCCCTATTGGTCTCCGATTTTGCCCTCTGATGTAAGCACTAAAGCTTTGGAAAAATCAAAAAAATCCAAATATGAATCTATTTCCGGCTCTTATGCATTATTTCAGCGAAAAAAAGGATGTGCATACTATGATCAATATGAAGCTTATCCTGATTCTGATGTCCTGATATTTAATTCACAAAAATATCTCCTTGAAACAATTATTGGAAGAAAGCCAAAAACAGAATTAGACATAATAGACGAATGTGATGAATTTCTTGATAATTTCGCAACTGAAAAAACAATAAATCTTAATCGTTTGTTTAATGCGCTTTCAAATTTATTCCCTGACACCAACGAAAAAAAGCAATTAATAAAAGAGCTAATCTTTCAGATTAATGAGCTAGTTTTAAATTTTAATACAAATATAGAAAAAATCTCAGATACTGCAATCATGGATTTGATTTTGAAGATTCTCGAAAATCCGCATCTGGCAGAGGATGAAGAAGAAAACTATTACAATAATGTTTTTGAAATTGCCAAATCATTTGAGAATGTTTTAGAAGAATCTTATGTTTCAACATTAAGAAAGAAAGATTCAAATGGGCGTGAATTGATGTTTCTTAATCTTGTCAGCATTAATCTTGCAAAGAGATTTCAGGATTTGCTGGAAACCGCGGAGAATATTGTTTTAATGTCCGGGACGTTGCATTCAGAAAAAGTTTTGAAAGACATATTTGGCTTGAATAATTTTAGGATAATCAATGCTGAAACAAAATCCCCCGGGATTATTACTAAATATCGGACCGGATTTGAGAAAAATTGCAAATATGAAAATTTTAAGTCCGGCTTAGTTTCCCGGAAAGACTATCTTAGGGCGCTTTCAAATTGTATCAAGAACGCAAAGCCCCCTATTTTAATCCACGTAAATTCTTTTGAAGACCTTCCTACAGAATTAGAAAAAGAAGAATATAATCTTGACAATGTAATAACAAAGGAAAGGCTGATAGAATTGCAGGAACGGGATAGAGATAATCTTGAAGTTGAAAAATTTAAATCAGGCAAGATCAATATTTTATTTACAACAAAATGCTCAAGGGGAATGGATTTCCCGGGCGATAAATGCAATTCAATAATATTAACAAAATATCCATATCCAAATATAAGGTCTTTATTCTGGGAAATCCTGAAAAAGGAACAGCCGGAAAAGTTTATGGAATTTTATTTAGATAAAGCCAAGCGGGAACTGCTTCAAAAAATCTACAGGGGGCTAAGGTCTAAAGATGACCATGTTATTCTTCTGTCTCCTGATTCAAGAGTTCTTGATGCCCGATTTAATTAAGATATATTTTAAAAAGATTATTATTATTAAAACGAGAATGACAATAATATCGTTTTTAGCTACAATCTTGGGGATTATTACTGGATTGGCAAATGTTCCACAGATAATAAAAATATTCAAAACCAAAAGCGCAAAAGACCTGTCAATAATAACAAACATTATTTTCTTTCTAAGTTCTTGCATTTGGCTTTTATATGGAATTCAGTTAAGCAGTTATCCTTTAATTATAGCGAATATAATTTATATTGTAACATATGCATTAATTATTATTGGCTTCTTTTTGCATGCCCATTAAAGTTTTGCCTTTAAAGTGACAATAAAAATTTGAAAAATAAAAAATTAAATATGAGTAAACCAAAATTCAGCTTGATTATTTTTCTTGTCTAATTTGTATAATTTCACGAATCCAAATCTTTCAAATTGAATCTGTGTGCCTGTTTTTAATTTTAATAATTCTGGCTCGCCTAATCCTGCGGTAATTGAGCCGTCAGGCATTCTTATTGAAACATTTATATTATCTTCATTAACTGGAAGCCACTGAATGAACTTTACCCCAAGGGAATCATCTGGATCGCTTGAAATAAAATGAAAATCCCTCGGCTTTGTCACGACTTGATGGTCTGTCTTAAAATTTAGCAAATGCATTAATCTATAATTTCCATCTTCCATATTTTCCAAATCTTCTTCGGGAATGCAGAATTCCTGTGATGTCCTATACTTTCTTTCACCCAATTTTTCATTTGGATGGAGAGGAATTTTCGCTTCTAATTCAGGGCATCCGCTGATTTTTATCTTTGAAGGATTCGGGACAAAAAAATATCTTGGGGCTTTTTCCAAATATTTTCTATTTATCGCATATAAAACATCGATCGGAATTTTTGAATTTTTCTTTGTCATGCCAATTGAAATAAAAAACTCTCTAATTGCCTCTGGAAAAAATCCCCTATCTTTTAATGACTGAAGTGACCATGTTCTTGGATCATTCCAGCCAATATATTTTCCTGACCGAACTTCCTGTGCTCCTTTGCTCTTGCTTATTTTAACGCCTTCAATTGCAAGCAAACCCGTATGGATTACTTTTGGCTTTTCCCAGCTGAATAATTCCCAAATGAATTCTTCAACCTTTGTTTCCATCAGCAAATCCATTCCGCGGATAATATGGGTAATCTCAAGAAGATGGTCATCAATTGCCCATGAGAATTCCAATAATGGCCAGACTTTATATTTATGTTTGACTTTTGGATGTTCCCTTTCTGAAATTCTGAACATTACTCTGTCACGAAAAGCAGGATTTTCATGACTCATGCTTGTTTTTAATCTTACTGTAAATTCTCCTGCTTTTGATTCGAACATTTTTTTCCATCTTTTTAACTGTTCGTCAATAGGAAGATTTCTGCATTCGCATTCCTCTCCTTTCTCCCGCATTTCTCTGATTTTTTCTGCAGAACATGAACAAACATATAAATGCCCAAGTTTTATCAGTTGTTCTGCATAATCATAATAAATTTTTAATCTATCTGATTTAAGCACTATTTTATTTTCATGTTTAATTTTTAGCCAGTCACTCCCTTCCTCTATCAATTTATATGCAGAGGGTTCTATTGGCTTCTTTTCGCTTCCAATTGTATCATCAATAACAAAGATTAGATTTCCATTGTAAATTTTAGCATATTCATCATTAAGAATTAATTGTCTTGCATTTCCAATATGAAGCGGTCCTGAGGGGTAGGGGGCAATTCGCAAAATAACCTTAGCTTGAACATTTGGGAGTTCAGGAAGCCCTTCTCTTTGCTTCCTTTTCTTGACGTATTTTTTTAATTTTTCAAATTCTTCTGCTCTTTTTTCTGTTGTCCAGGAATTAACTTCTTCAATAATTTTTTGGACTTCCCTGGAAACATCTTTGATTTCTTCTTTCTTTAAGCCTTCAACAAACAAAGAATTAATTACCGCTCCTGGATTTGCCTTTCCATTATGTGCAATTGCATTATCAAGTGCATATGCCTGAATTATCTCTTTTTTTATCATGCTTCTAGATGATTTTTAATTATTATAAATCTGCTGATGATTACCAGGCCCCGCCAACACCTGCTTTTCTTTCAAGAACTTCAATTCTTTGTTCTAACTTGTAAATACGATTATCTAACATTTCCATCTTTCTGTCAACCTCTCTTTTTGAATATCCATCTTTTTCAATGGAAAAATTTTGAGAATTTGTTGAGTTTGATTGTATTGGAAGATCAAAAAAGCTAAGATTTGCATTTTGATTATTGTCCTTTGCTTCTTGCTTTTTTTCTTCACACTCCTGGAATTTTGGAGGTTTTTCTTCTTCGCATGCTACTAATCCTAATGCCTCTAATTCTATATATCCTTCCCTGTTTGTCGCAATCTCTATGTCTTCTTTTGGTATTCTAAGAATTCCGCGCCTTTGCAACTCACGGATATCTACCATATCTTTTTTATTGTTGAACATACTATAACCACAGAAACTATTTATTTAAATTTAACTGGATTTATGGATTTTTTAAAATATATAAGGCTTAACATAAAAGCTTTTAAAATATTATTTTCGAAACATCTTATGCAAAACATTGGAATAGATGCAGGAGCAGGAAATATAAATATTGTTTTAAGTGATGGGGATCAAAAAATAAAATTTCTCTCTAAAAAGGTTAGTTCAAGCCCAGTTAATCAAACATTAGAAGTTTTAAGTGAATTAACTAATGGGGATCAATATAAAATTGGAATAACTGGCTCAAATGGAAGGGCTATTTCTAAAATTACTGGAATTCCTTACATTTCAGATTCGAGTGCTATTATGGCCGGATTAAAAGAGTTCCCTGATGCGAGAACTGTGTTTGATTTGGGCAGGGAAAGATCTGCATTGTATAAATTAAAACGCACTCAAGATGGATTTTTCTTAGAAGACTTTGCCAGCAATAGTGTTTGCGGGGCAGGAGCAGGGGCTTTGATTGAAAAAATGGCTAAACGATTACAATTTCAAAGTTTAGATGAATTTGTTAGTTCTGCATTAACTGAAGATCCTGCGTACCTAGCCGGAAGATGTGCTGTACTTCTAGAAAGTGATGTGGTTCATGGATATCAAAAACTTGTAAGTGCAGGGAAAATCAGCTCTGGCCTGTGTTCTATTTTAGCAAGGAATTTTTCTACATATGTTATAGGAAAAAAGGAAATTGAAGCTCCAATCTATATGGTTGGCGGAGTTTCTAAAAATAAAGCGGTAGTCAATTATTTAGTACAAAAATTCAAGAAAAAAATAACTGTTCCTGAAAATGCAGATAATATTAAAGCCTACGGGGTTTCATTATCAGATAATTTATTGGAATTAGAAATCTCAGAATTGTCTCAAAGATTAAAAAATTATAATATAATAAATGAAATTAAAAATTTTCATCAGCCATTAAAATTAGTGGGGAATCACTCTTCGGAATTGCCTTATATAAAAATTGAAGATTCAAATGGAAAAGTTTTGTTATCTTATCAAAATTATCAATTTCCTTCATCTGAAAGAGTTGATTGTTATTTGGGTTTGGATGTAGGTTCTGTCAGCACCAAATTAGCCTTGATAGATAAAAAAAATAATGCATTTATCTTGGGATTATACTTGAGGACAGGCGGAAATTCAGTAAGAGCAGTAAAAAATATTTGTGAAATATTAGGAAACTTGGAATTTAACGGAAAGAAAATTAAAAATATGGTTAACATTATTGAATCTGGCACAACTGGTTCTGGAAGGAAAGTTGCAAAAGAAATTATTGGCGCAGGAATTGCAATTGATGAAATAACTGCTCAGAGTCAAGGGACAATTTATTTTTTTCCAGAAGCAGATACTATATTTGAAATTGGTGGGCAGGATTCAAAATTTATTTCGCTAAAAGATCGCGATTATGAAATGAACAAGAATTGTTCTGCATCTACGGGCTCATTTTTGGAAGAGCAGGCTAGAATTTTGGGAATTAATATTGAAAAAGAATTTTCATCGAATGCACTTGCATCAGAAAAGCCTTGCATATTGTCTGATAAATGTGCAATTTTCATGTCTTCAAGTTTATTGGCTTATCAACAATTTCCATTAGAAGATAGATGTGCAGGGCTAAGTTATGCTATTTGCAACAACTATCTGAATAGGGTTGCAAAATTAAATAAAATTGGAAAAAAAATTTCTTTTCAGGGTGCGGTTTCATTTAATTTGGGGGTTGTTGCCGGATTTGAAAATATTCTGGGCCAGTCAATTAATGTTCCAGATTATCCTCATTTAACAGGCGCCATCGGAACAGCAGTAATAGCAAAAGAATTTTATGAAGGAGGAAAATATGGGATTTATCGGATTTAATCAACTTAAAAGTTTAGAGGATTATCAACAGCAGAATTTTACGTGTCACGAATGTGACAATAATTGTGAAGTCTCTATGATTCAAATTGATAATGAAAAATTATATTTTGGTGATATTTGTGAACGATACAGTGGAAAGGCAAAAGTCAAATGCAAAAATCCTTTTGAAGACTTATTCGAGAAAAGAGAAAAATTATTGGAAAGCTACTTAATTCAAAAAAATGGGGAGACTATTGGGATCCCAAGGATTGGCATGTTTAATGATTTATTTCCATTATGGGCTTCATTCTTTAGCGAACTTGGCTTAAATGTTAAGCCCTCTGATAAGACTAACAAAAAAATTATAAGTAAAGGATTAGATTTATCTAATTCTGAATACTGCTTTCCAATCAAAGTCGCATTTGGCCATTATGATAACCTTAATGAAAAAGTGGACTTTATCTTTTCTCCGGAAATTTATGAATCTTATCAAAGCAAATTCCTCGATAATGGGGAAATAAAAAATACTGCATGGGAAAAAAGCTCAATATGCCCATTTGTTCAAAATTTTAATTCGAATGTTGTGCCTTATTCTGTTAATCAAACCCGATTGATACAGGCAAATCTATATTTTAGGCAAAAAAAATCTGTCATAAAGTCCTTGCATCATTCATTAAAAAATGTAGGATTAAAGTTTAAAGAAAAAGAAATCAAAGTTGCATTTGAATATGCTGAAAATAATTATTTTGACTTCAAAAAAAATCTTAGGCAAATGGGCAATCAAACTTTGCAAAATCTAAACAAAGAAAATTCCATCGTTTTAGTTGGAAGGCCTTATGCAGTATTCGATGAAGCCATGAACTTAAGGATTGCAAGCAAAATCCGAAATTTCGGATTTTGCCCGATTCCAATAGACATGCTTCCACTGCCAAAAGAAGATTTATCAATGAGAATGGATAATGAATTTTCAATTCAAGGGCAATTAATTCTCAATTCAGCAAATGTAATCAAACAGTTGGATTTAAATGCGATCTTTTGGGATTTTTGCAATTGCGGGCCGAATACATTTTTATTGAAATTTTTTGAAAAAGAAATTGGAAAGAATTTTTGTTATCTTCAAATAGATGAAAATGCAAAAGATGCAGGGCTTGAAACAAGATTAGAAGCTTATTTAAATAATTGTCTAAAATAAAATGAAAGAAATGAAAATTAAAAATTGGAATTTAGAAGATTTATCCGATAAAACTATATTTATGCCTCAATTGTCTGATGCAGCTTATATTGTCGCTGCAGGCTTTAGGAATATTGGAAAAAAATATGGCTTTAAATCTGAAGTATTGCCATCATCATCAGATCCTTCATTCAAATTAGCGAGAAGATATACCAATGGCGACCAATGCCTGCCTTCAATTATAACGACTCAAGATATGCTTGAATTAATTCAAAATTCAAGAGAAGGAAAGTTAGAAATCTCTGAAGAACAGATCGCATTTTTTCAGGGCGGAAGTTGTGGCCCTTGCAGGTTTGGAAGGTATTATATGAATCAGCAATTAATATTAGAAGAAATAGATGCTTCAAATATTCCAATTTTTACAATTAGCAATAGAGATTCTTATAGGGGGGTTGGCTCTGGGAATAAAATTTTAATGTGGGATGGGATTGTTGCCCAAGGCTTACTGGAAAGAGCATTAAATTTCACAAAACCTTATGAAGACAAAGAAGGTGAATCTGAAGTAATTTATAAAAAATATCTTGAAAAAATATGCAGTACAATTGAGCAGGGATTTGAAGGAAATGTCTTATTTAATTCTCCAAAACCAGAGCTTTTAGATATTTTGAGGCAAGGAATAAATGAATTCTCCAAGGTAGAAAGACAAAAAACAAAAAAACCAATCATTTATATTACCGGTGAAATCTTTGTCAGAAATAACAAGATAGCGAATCAAAAACTTGCTGAAAAAATAATTCAACTCGGAGGTATTCCTTTGATCGAGCCTCCGGCTTCCTTTTTCAGTCATGTTAATGAATTCAAATATAGGGAAGCAAAAAGAGAACATAAATTTTCAAAAGCATTAAGCTATGGCGTTGAAAAAATTATTTGCAATAGGAATGAAAGAACTATTTCAGAATTATTTCATTCTTATCTTGGTAACTTTGCACATGACCCTTCAGCGATTGAAGTGATAAAAGAAGGCTCAAAATATTTCAATGAATGGCACCAATCAGAGGCAATTGTTACGGTTGGAAGTTCTTACTATCTTTCAAATTTGCTCAATGGAATTATCAACGTATTTCCGTTTGCCTGCATGCCAGGAAATTTATCACGCCCAAAACTTGAGCTGATAAAAAAAGAGAAAAAAATTCCCATTTTAAATTTAGCATATGATGGCTCCCCTGACCCGAATAGAGAGGACCAAATAGAAAATTTTATGGAAATGTCAAAAGATTACTTATCAAGAAGGCAACCCTTGGAGTTATTTCTATAATAAAAAAATTACAAGCAGTCTTCAATAAATTCGCGGATGTGACTTTCAGGCAAAACCCCTACAAATTCATTTATAACTTCTCCATTTTTGAAACATTTAACATTTGGAATTGACATGACATTATACTCTCTTGCTTTTTCCTGATTATCTTCAACATTTAATTTTGCAAGTATAATTTTTTTGTTGTACTCTTTTGCAATCTTTTCTAAAACTGGCTTAAGCATTAGGCATGGACTGCACCATGATGCCCAAAAATCAACAATCACCGGGATTTCATGTGATTTTTTTATTACTTTTTCTTCAAAATTTTTATCTGTAACGTCAATTTCCATTAAGATAAATATCAAATTGAATATTTAAGCCTTTTGACAAATTTATCAATAAAAATAAAAATACACTTTATTTAATAAAATCATGAAATACTCTGATTTTTGCGAGGTGTATGAGAGATTAGAAGCTACTTCAAAGGGTTTGGAAAAAACTGAAATTATTTCAAATTTTTTAAAGAAAATTAAAGATAATCCTGAATATATTTATTTATTGCAAGGCCGGGTTTTTCCGGATTATGACTCACGGGAACTTGGCATTTCTCAGCAGTTAGCAATAAAAGTTATTTCAAAAGCAGGAGGGATTAGCGAAAAAGAAGTTATAAAAGAATTTAAACTGCTTGGAGATTTGGGCAATGTTGCTGAAAAAATTATGACCTCTAAAAAACAATCAACCTTATTTTCTTCGCAATTAGATACAGAAAAAGTTTTAACAAATTTAAGAAAAATTTCAGAATTAGAAGGAAAAGGCACAGTTGAAAGAAAGCTGAATCTGATAATTGAATTGCTTCATTCAGCTACAAAAAAAGAAGCTAGATATATCATGAGAACCGTTTTAGGGGACTTAAAAATTGGAGTTGGTTCCGGAATTTTAAGGGACTCTATCGTCACTTATTGTTTTAGTCCGAAAAGTATCGAAGAAAAAAAGCAAAAAAATGAGGTTTTGCAAAATGCCTATGATAAAACTGTAGACTTTGCAGAAATTTTTGAAAAAGCATGTAAAAATGAATTGGAAAATGTTTCTTTATCTCCAGGAAAACCAATAAAAGTAATGCTCTTTCCCAAGGCCACAGATATTGATGATGCATTTAAAACTGTTGGAAAGCCTGCAGCCTTTGAATATAAATATGATGGGTTTAGAATGATGATCAATAAGGATCAGACAGGAAAGATTAATATTTTCACGAGAAGGCTTGAAAATGTTACCAAACAATTTCCAGATGCTGTAAAATATGTAAATGAACATGTTAAAGCAAAATCTTTTATAATTGATTGTGAAGCTGTTGGATTTAATCCTCATACAAAAATATATATGCCATTCCAGGCAATTTCACAAAGGATTAAAAGAAAATATCACATTGAAAAACTAGAGAAAGAGTTGCCGATAGAATTAAATGTTTTTGATATCCTTTATTATGAAGGAAAATCCTTAATTAAAGAACCATTTAAAAAAAGAAGAGAGATCATAGAAAAAATCGTAAGTCCGGCCAAATTTAAAATCGTTCTTGCAAAACATGTTATCACGGATAACGATGAGAAAGCTGAGGAGTTTTATAAAAATGCCATCGAGGAAGGGCATGAAGGATTAATGGCTAAAAATTTAGAAGCACCGTATAAGCCGGGGGCACGGGTTGGATATGGCGTTAAATTAAAACCAGAAGCGAATGAATTTGATTTAGTAATAACCGGGGCGGAATATGGAACAGGGAAAAGAGCGGGGTGGCTTACAAGTTATGATGTTTCATGCAGGGATAAGGAGAACCTTCTTGAGATAGGAAAGGTCTCAACAGGGTTAAAAGAAAAGGAAGAACAAGGGCTTTCATTTATTGAGATGACTAAAAAATTAAAAAAATTAATTTTAAAAGAAGAAGGCAAGCATGTTATTGTAAAGCCTGAAATAGTTGTCACAGTTGTTTATCAAAATATTCAAAAAAGCCCTAGTTATTCTTCAGGCTATGCTTTAAGATTCCCAAGAGTTAAAATGCTTAGGCCCGATAGAAGTGTAGATGATATTGCAAGATTAAATGAAATAAAAAAAGAAGCTGGTTAATTTCAATATATCTGGAAGTCCTAATTGAAAATATTTTATTAATAGAATATAGAATTAATCGAATATAGACATTAGCTATCTATTCGTGGACAGTAGTGAATATATGGACTTCTTTCCTCCTTAAACTGTTTTTAAAAGGTTTTATCTACCGAGGAATAAAAACGAAAAGTTTATAAATAGCTTTTATTTATAAATCTTATGGCTGAGAAAGAAACTGATTCTTCTTTAAAAGTTCAAAATATCGTTGCCACAGCCTCTTTAGGAAAACCAGTCTCTTTGACAACATTGGCAAGAACTCAACTGAATACAGAATATAACCCAGATACATTTCCCGGATTAGTATTAAGAATAAAAAAGCCAAAATCTGCTGTTTTAGTATTCAGCTCAGGAAATTTGGTATGCACAGGCACAAAATCTATTGCCCAAGTTAGAGAAGTAATTCAGCAAGTTATAAAACAATTAAGAAAAATAAATGTCATAATTACCGACAAACCTAAAATCAATGTTCAAAATATTGTTGCTTCTGGAAGCATCAATATGGATTTAAATCTTAATCTTTTGCCTTTGGAGTTAGAGAATACTGAGTATGAGCCAGAACAATTTCCAGGCTTAGTCTATAAATTAGATGAGCCTCCGGCAACATTCTTGTTGTTCAGCAACGGAAAATTAGTATGCACAGGCACAAAAAACAAGCAGCAATTAGATGAATCAATAAAACAGTTGAACAAAAATGTTCGGGCTGCGTTAAAAAGATTGAAAGATGCTTAAATTTCACTTAATCTAAATATAATTATCTTTTAACATAATCATCTTTATTTTTGCGTTGATTTTGATCTTTTGAAACTAGTTTCCTTTAATTGCTAATTTCTTTTCGTCTGAATTAATTTAATAAAATTCCTGAGTTTTAAGATTTTACAAAAATTTAAAAATTACCCTTCTACATAATACTATGAAGGAACAAATAGAATTTTCAGATTGGGAAAAATTAGACCTTGTAGTTGGAAAAATAGAATCTGTTGAAGACATAACCGGAGCAGACAAGCTTTACAAATTAAGTGTAAACCTTGGTTCTGAAACAAGAACAGTTTGTGCAGGAATCAAGCAATACTACAAAAAAGAAGAATTAAAAGGAAAAAATTGTGTTGTTTTAGCCAATCTTAGGCCAAGAAACTTAAAAGGAATCGAAAGCAAAGGAATGATTTTGGCTTCTTCTGATGAAAACCATGAGAAAGTTGTCATAATCTCTCCAGAATCTGCTATGAAGCCCGGAAGCAAAATAAGTTAATTATCCGAAAATCTTTGTAAAAATACTCTGATTGCTTGCCTGAAATTCCTTATAATATTTATCTCCTAATATCTTGGCTGCAATTTCCATATATTTCTTTGAAGCCTTGCTTCTTGGATGAGTATGGACCACAGCATCTCTCTTTATCAGAGCTTCTTTGATTGCTTTATCTTCAGGTATTACCCCAATAATCTGGCATTCGAGCATAGATTTTATTGAAGACAACGGCATCTCAAATCTCGCATTAGTATGTCTTGTCACAATTATGCCTTTGACTTCCTTGCCCATCTCTCTCGCAACTTTAATGGCCTTTAATGCATCTGTAACTGCAGGCATTTCTGGATTTGTAATCACAATTATCTCCTCTCCTACCTGGAGCGTATCGATTGCTTCTTCGCCAAACCCTGCTGCTGAATCAAATATCACAAAATCGCAGTTTTTCTTGAGTTTCTGCGTAATTACTGGAAGTTTTTTTGTATTAAATTTTGTAAGTTCTTTAATAGAAAGAGAGGACGGGATTATTTTTGTTCCAGAAGAATGTTCATAAATTGCCTCTTCAACATCAGCTTTTCCCTTAAGAACATGATTTAATGTTACCGGAACAATTGGCGCACCCAAATGAACTCCTATATTTGGAGTATTTAAATTAGCATCTACTATAATAACCTCTTTATTGAATTTGTTTAAAGCAGCTCCAATATTTATTGCGCTTGTTGTTTTTCCAACGCCACCTTTACCCGAAACAATGGTTATCACTCTACCCATTTTTATTTAAGCAGATACTTAATTGCACTTATAAACCTTTCTAGTACACTAGCATATTCTTTTAATTTATCCATATTAATCTCCGTTACCTTATTTGGTTCAATTATTTTCAATGTAACATTCTTCCTAAAATCTCCTTCTCTCGTCTTATTTAGCTCTGGAATTCTTCTGAAAAAAATATACAACGGAATAATTTCCTGAATAGCCTCTTCTTTTTTGAAATACTTTCTTAAAAATTCTATTCTCTCTTTAGGGCTTTTTGGGATGCTTGGTATTTTTTTGTTTTCAAAGGCTCTCTGTAAAATTGCATCAAAACTTAAATCAATAAGACTTGTCCATCTAGCTATAAGATTTAATATCACATCACAGGTCTTTGTATATTTTAAGCTTACATATAATAAATGGTCTGCACTGATTTTTTCTTTGAGTATTTCTGAAAGCATAAGAGCTCCTTAATTTTTTTACAAGAGAGTAACAAATAAAAGCAAATCAGGCTTTTTATATCTTTCTTTCACTTCTTTTTTAAATTTATAATTGCAGATGCAATATCGCCATCATTCTCTTTTAAAAAATTTATGACTTTTTCTCTCGAATTTCCTGTTTTTTCTATTACCATTTTTATGTCTTCTTCATTGAATGGTTCTTTCTCTTCTTCCCTGCTTTCCCCAGAAATTTGAAATGTTTCTTGGCCTTGCATATTTATTTTTGTTACAGCTGGATCTTCAATAATTATATTTTTGTCTTCTAATTCAATTATAACTCTTTTAGCATCTAATGAGGCCTGGGAAATTCCCATCTTTTTCATCATTCCCTCAATTTGCTTTGGATTTATGTTCCCCAACATTTTAAGTTATCGGGAAGAATATGTTTAATCCTATAACAAATAATAAGGTAATGATAATCATTACGACTACCTGTGCAGGACTAATTTTAAATTTTGAAGAATCTTCATTAAATCTTGTTAATCCACTTGCGCCGGGTAAGCCTATTCCTGTCATAATATAAAAATATTAAAGATATTTATAAGGGTTTCGGAAATTTTAACAACCTATTAATTAAGTTATTTTATGAATTATACTAGCAAAAATTTCATCTTCCTGCTTTTTTGTAAAGCTCCTGCCAAATCTTACTAAAATCCAATTTATGGAGTTCCAATACTTTTTAGGAAACAATTTTTCCAGGTCCTTTTCAATCTTATGCGGATTTTTGTTTTTTGTCCAACCAAGTTTTCGGGAAATCCTTCCAACATGCGTATCAACTCCAATAGCCTCTCCATTAAAAGCTGTAACAAGATAAACATTTGCAACTTTTCTTCCAACTCCGGGCAGTTCGAGCAAGCCTTCGATAAAATGAGGGATTCCTTTTTTTGAGATAATTTTTGATGTATTCTTAATATTTTTTGCTTTTGTCTTGCAATAATTAATTGTCCTAATAATTTTTTCAATATCTCTTAGTTTAGCATTCCCAAGTTTTTCTGGAGTTGAATATTTTGCATACAATTTATAAGAAACCTCAATAGTTGTAGTATCCCGCGTTTGTGCAGACAAAATCGTTGAAATTAGAATCTTCCAATTTTCATCCCATTCTGCAGCAAGCCTTAAATTTTTATCAGGAAGAAGTTTCTGAATTGTTTTAAGTTGTTTTATTGCTCTTTTTGAATTAATCATAAATTGTTGAAATAATAAAAATATAAAAATTATTCCAATTTAATAATTTCTGGCTCATAAAGCATCTTCATCTTATTTGGGTTGATAATCAAATAATTATGGACAAAATCTCCTGTAATCTCTTCTTTAAATTTTTTCGTATCCGGATATTCTTGCGTGGCATATTCAAATTGGCATTCGGGACATTTCATCATATTCGTGGTGCATTTGATAAATCTAGGATCATTAATGCGATTAAATCCTTCTAAAAAATTTTTATCTCCTCTATTATAAATTTCATTAATAATTTCGACAAGATCTCTCATTGAAACTGTCTCTTGAAAAAGCCTGTGGTTTGGAACTAACAAAACTGTAGGCGTTTGTCCTTTTTCAGGAAATGGAGTTCCCATAGTATGAAATTCCCCCAATGCGATTGGTTCAAAAATTAAATATTCTTCATTTCTTTCACCAAATCTTCCATCCCCGATATAAATTTTGTCTTTATGTAACTGTAAATCTTCAATTACAAGAACCTTTTCTTGAATCTCCTTAGAATTAAGGCCAAGTCTCAAATAAATCTTTGATAAATTTTTAAGATGATAAATATAACTCATTTCTTCTGAATCAAATGGATTATTAATACGGGTATCTTCTGCTGAAAAAACTTCTTCAAATTCAAATCCATTTGATTTCATATATTCTAATTGGGGTTTTATTGCTTTCTTAATGGCATGCGAGGCGCAGACTATATGATACTTGTTTGAATCTCTTAATTCTTTCAATCCGTCTATTAAATTGACAGGCCTAAGTTTAAGAAAAGGAGGATGCATAGATTTATTATCTATATAATCTCCCAAAGTCCCTTCCATGTCGAAAATCAATAAATTTTTATCCATTATTATTACCACTTTAGAGTAATTTATAAGCTTTATGTTAAAATCTCAAAACTCAAAATTACCCTAATCAGGGACGAATTTTTTTTAAAAATTTATATATAAAAATTGCTTATATAAAATATGGAGAACAAAGAATATATTGCACTTTTATTGTTATTCTCAACTTTATTAATCCTTAATGTGGCATTCATTTCTGCCGTACCTGCCCCGCCAAATCCCACTTGCCAAGTTGAGGCAAAAATTACTGAACTTGAAAAAACTAGGACTGATTTTTCAAGGTTCGATTCTGATTTAATTGATTTTGAATATTATAAAATAAGATTGGATATTTCTAATATATCCACATATAAAAAAGATGGAAATATCTCTTGTGATGAACATTATAAAGAATTAGCTGAAAATTCTGATTTGATATTGACTTTGGAAGAATACAACAAAACATCCTTGAAAAAGGATGACAAAATAAATGCAAAAATTCATTTTAAAGGAGATGAATGGTTTAATGGTTATTATGTTTCAGATGTTCAAATAATAAATGGTAAAATAAACCCTATGTATTATATAATACCCATAATTATATTAATCATATTGATATTTTACATTATATTAAAAATTAAATAATTTGAATTATTTACATTAAGATGGCTTTAAAAAAATGTACCCAGGATATTTGTTTGGAATGTCGAGAAAGTAGAGGAAAATGTTGTTGTCAGGATGATACTATAATTCCTCTGGGCATTAATGATGTTAATAATATACTTTCTAATGGATATGCGATGAATGATTTTTTAAGAGTAGTGGAATATCGGCCCGAGGAGTTTTTAAGTCAGGAAGATTGGTGGCAGCAAAGTTTTTATGAAAAAGATGGAAAATTCTTCAGGCTCGCAATTAAATTAAAAAATGAAATCTGTACATTTCTTGAGGATGGTAAAGGATGCCTTCTTGGAAAAAATCGTCCCGACATGTGCAAAATATATCCATTTTCAATTGATCCAAACAATCAGATTATATTCGAACCCCAAGCTAAAAAATATTGTTTCATCGGGCAAAATATAGATGAAGTTGCAGAAGGATTAAATAATATCCGGGAAACTCCCGAAAGAATAAGACAATATTATGATAGTATAAGAACAGATTGCATCAATAATAAATTTGAATATTTTAGGATTATAAATCAATTGTTAGTTAAACCTTAAACTTAATTTCTTTAAATCCAGTGTATTTCCATAATACTTTTGGAATTTTTATTGTACCGTCTTTTTGTTGATTATTTTCCATTAATGCTATCATTGCTCTTGGTGAAGCTAATACAGTATTATTAAGTGTATGCGCAAAATAATTTCCATCTCCCCCCTGAATCCTTATATTTAATCTTCGTGCTTGGGCGTCAGTTAAATTTGAGCATGAACCTACTTCAAAATATTTTTTTTGCCTAGGGCTCCAAGCCTCAACATCTGCAGATTTTGCTTTTAAGTCAGCCAGGTCTCCAGAACAAATATCAAGTTTTCTGACAGGTATATCTAATTGCTTGAACACTTCAATTGTAAAATTCAGCATCTTGTCATACCATTTATAAGATTCTTCAGGCTCGCATATAACTATCATTTCTTGTTTCTCAAATTGATGTCTTCTATAGAATCCCTTTTCTTCAATCCCATGAGATCCTATTTCCTTCCTAAAGCAGGGGGAATAGCTGGTAAGAGTAATCGGAAGATTTTTTTTCAAAATTGTTTTATCAATAAAACGTCCGATCATTGAATGTTCAGATGTTCCAATTAAATACAAATCTTCACCTTCAATTTTATACATCATATTGTCCATTTCTTTAAAACTCATGACGCCTTCAACAACCTTTCTTCTTATCATAAAAGGAGGAATGACATAACTAAATCCTTGTTGAATCATTAAGTCCCTGGCAAAAGAAAGGATAGCAGAATGTAAAACCGCTAAATCGCCCGTTAAATAATAAAATCCATTTCCTGATGTTTCTCTGGCAGATTCAAAATCTGCTCCATTTAATTTTTCAGCTAATTCTGCATGATTAAAAATTTCGAAATCAGGCACAGCAGGTTTTCCTATTTTTTCAATCTCAACATTTTCAGAATCATCCTTGCCAATCGGAACAGAATTATGCATTATATTTGGAATTTTCATTATTATTTCCTTTATTTTTTCTTCAAGCTTTTCTGTTTTTTCTTCAAGCTTTTTTATTTTTTCAGGAATATCCTTTGCTTTTTTTATAAGCTCTTTGGATTTTTTTTCATCTTTGGATTTTTTTGCTCTGTTTATATCTTCAGAAATTTGGTTCCTTTCATGCCTTAACTTATCCAGCTTTGTTTTTTCTGTTCTCCATTCATTGTCTAGTTTTCGAATTTCATCAACTAAAGGCAATTTTTCATTTTGAAATTTCTTTTTTATATTTTCTTTGACCAATTCCGGATTTTCTCTGATAATTTTAATGTCAATCATCAAATTTAATAAAAAAATGAATATTTAAATTTTTATAATCAATAATCAAACTTCGTCAAGTCCATCATTCAATGCATTTTTAATTTCCCTTTCCCAAAGGTCTCCTTCATTATCATCCCATAAATTTTCTTCATCCCATTCTTCCTCAACTTCTTCATTCCAAGCTTCTTCTGTATCTACAAAATAATCTTCTTCCTCCATTTTAAGCATTTATGAAATTTTCATTTATTTTTAAAATAGAATAAGCATTTAGTATTGCTCTTTTGTTAGATTCTAATGCATTAAGATAACGCATTTCAAGTCTATGAACCATCTATGTCATAATTTTGCTTATTATAAAAATCGAAGCTGTATATTTGGCAACAACTTTTATTTTATTAAATGAAGATAAGATTTAAGATTTTTTCCAAATCCCTAAAAAGAAATCTTTGTATTGCTTTGAAATTTCTTCGCTTTTGATTAAGATTGCTGTGGGGGTTGTTTCGTAATTGAGCATGATCACATTCTCTCTGAATATCGCAACATCTCCCGGGAATGATATCCTTGAATATTTTGTTTTTTTCTTTACATATTCCCAATCTTGTTCTAAAATGTTTGATTCAAACTCTTTTTTGTTTTCTGAGGATATCAAGAGATGATCTTTTAAACCTGAAATTTTTTTTCTTTCGCCCCACCATTCGTAAAATTCTTCTATTTCTTTATTCGAAGATGTTTTTCCTGTTGAGAATCCGTAAAATTCTTCGCCTTTTTTTGCATCTTGAATTATTGCGATTAGCATTATTTTTATTGCTTTGAATCCTTCAAAGATTTCTACTGATTGGTTTTTTTGTTTTTTAATTTGAATATCCTTGAGTATTTTTTCAACTTGCTCTTCCTTTTGTTTGCATAATGAAATTAATCGCTTTGAATCTGATGCTTGGAAATATTTTATTTTTCCTTTTATTATATAGCTTACAAGCCCTTTTTTAATCAGGGAATCAAGAACGCCATAAATTTTTGGCTGGGGAACTTTCGATTCTTTAACGAGAAAGCCTGTTGTCGTCTCTCCAATTTCTAAAAGGGCTAAATAGGTTTGGCTTTCCCATTTTGATAGTCCGATTGATTGCAGTATTTCGAATGTTTCCATTCAAATTAGTATTAATCCGGCTTTTTAATTTTTACTATTTACTACTACCTTTAGTAGTAAGTAAATATTATATTTCTTAATTTTATTATTACTATTAATGGATAGTAAATCCAGAGCAAACAACATGATAAATGAAATGGAAAAACAAGAAGAGAAGGAATACAATATTCCAGAAGATGTATTTTGTAATGGCGAATGGGTAATAGGGGGAAGTAATAAGGCTAATTGTGTTTATGGTGACTGTATATCAGGCTATATAAAAGAACTTCACGATAATTGGCATCCAGAAGTTTTGTTTTTTACACAAACAAGTTCGATAATAAGTGCAATTATTTATAAATCTGCCTGGAAAAAAGCTTGGCCTGAAGAAAAACAGCCTTTGTTTTTAACAATCGATGTTCATTCTTTGAGAAACCAGATTCAAAGTTTGTATGGCTCTAGTAATTTTAGTGAGAAAAAACCAAATGAAAAAAACAGTCTTGAATCTAAATTAGAAAATTTAGACAGTAGCGAATTATCAAATATTTTTAGAGATCTCGAAAAAAAATTTGAAAAGTATAAAATTGGGGGGAATGTTGCGATTTTAGATGAAACTGGTTATTGCGCCAGATATTTCAATGGCAAAAGAAGGTTGACTTTTGAATATAATGAATACTTAAATGATCCTAATTTTGAAAGAGATTACATTGATATTGAAAGGCCATTTACACTGAAAACCGCCGCATTCTGCTTAAATAAAATCAAAGAAAAATGTTCCAAAAATTCTTCTTTAATAATGATGACCTCCGGAACAGAAGGCTTATTCGGAAACTATCCAAAACCCTTTTTAAGAAATGATGAAAAAGTCGATGGAAATGAACATTATACTTGCGCAAAAGGGAATGATCGAAAACGATTTTTAGGAAAATTAGAATTATATAAGTCTACAGGTGAAAGATTTGGCGAGGAAATTCGTATTCTCAACGGTGATTATTCAAATTCTGAAAAAAAATTAAAGCAGGAAGGGACGAATTATGGAAACTAAATTCAATATAAATTCTCCGAGATTAATTCACGGAACAAGCATACTTAATCTTGAAAGTGTAATTAAAGAAGGAGCATTAAGCCCATCAGCTTTTAGAAAAGACAGACATAGTACAAAGGCAAATTGGGTAGATACCAATTTTGATGGCGGGACTAACTTCAATCAGCTAGAAGAATATAGGCTCTATTTTAACATTCTTGGAGCAAAAATCAAAGATGAACTATATTCTATGACAAGGCCATTATGGGCAGGTTTTGGAGGCATAGATGATTATGTAAATGAATTGAAAGGATTAAATGGACAAAGAGTTAAATTTGAACATTGGATATTTGATTTACTGCCTGCAACAAAGAGTGGGCATATTAAAGCAACAGGTTTTTATGGATTTGATAATATTTTTTATCAAGATGAGAATATTCAAATTAAACAAGGAGGAAAATCCTTATTTATTGATGAAAAAGAACCAAAATTTGCTCCAAATCTACTTCTAAAAATAACTAATAAAGATGACTTAAGATATCTTGACGAAAATTTTAGGAATGCATACCCCACAAATGGCTGGGAATTAGACAATGATAAATTTAATTTTTTAATAAGATTAAACCCTAAATTTTTGAATCATTTATGGACATATAAAAGAGATTTACTTAGAAAATATTTAGATGAAAAAGTTTTAGATGAAATTGAAAAATCAATTAAGTCTGCACAAAAGTTGCCTCTAAATGTTAACGATTTGCTTAACCATCCAAATTTCAAATATTGCGGTTATGACTGTTATTTTTTGATCAATGAAGATTTTATACTAAATAAAGCAAAAACTTTCCCTCCCCGGAAGCGTGACGAATCATTATTAGATCCGAGAAATCCCATTAAGCGTGAGGATGAGAATGCAAATTATGATGTTTATGGTGTTGGGCTTGAGATTAAATATATAGAAAGAATCAAAAATATGCGTCAGGATATTGATCTGCCAAATGATCATTATATTGCAGAATATCCTTTTACACATGATGGCATTTTTGTTAATTATGGGATTGATTTAGAAGGAATTGCAGGATTAGTTGTAAGCCCAATAGAAAGAAAAAATTACCTTCCTTCTGAAATTAAACAAAAAGATTCCCAAGAAGTTGGCAGTTTCGTAGCAAAATTATTTGAAAAATACAAGGTTCCGCAAGAAAAAAGATTTCCGATATTTGATTTTTATGGAGGTATTTTATATGATTCTAACTCAGATTCTCAACAAATGAAAGGAGGTATTTTGAAAAATGGAAAGCAAAATTGAAACAATTGTGATTGAAGATAATCCACAATTTTTAGAAATTGCAAAACAAGCTTATGCAGGTATTGAAGGATTAAATCCTGCTTATTTTGCAACTTATGAGCCAGCTATAGAATACATCCAGACTAACAAAGACAAAATTGAAAGAGTTGTAAGCGATATGTTTTTCCCATCACAAAAAGATTGGAAACATGAGATTTACAATGAATTCAAAGATAGAATTGACGAATATGTACAATATGCGTTAAAAGACTTTAAAGGGCTGACAGAAAATCCTTCGGGAATCGCGATAGCAAGATATTGTGCAATAAATAGCGTACCTTTTATTCTAATCTCACAAGGAGATAGGCATAAAGATAATCTAAAATTGGTTAGACCTCTTTTGAAATATTTTAAGGAATTGAAATGTATTGCAACTCCTAAGCATGATCCAATCCATAGTATTGCGGTTTATAATGGATGTGAAATAGATAAATCTAATCCTAAAACATGGCTTGATGCATTAGATGGTTCTCCAAAAGATTCAGATTTAAGTTATTTTCAAGAACCCAAAGGAATAAACCGATTTAATGAACAATATCAAATTAAGTCTCTTTTGCATTTGGCAAAAAGATTGTAATTGTTATTAATTTTTATTTTATTTTTTCATTATAGAAATTCACCCAAAAATATATAAACCTGGAGACAGAAGTAATAAAACAATGCAATTTTGTCCAAAGTGCGGTTCGATTCTGGTTCAAAAGAGAAAAAATTATGGATGCCCAAGGTGTGATTACGTTTCTCATGAAAAGCTGGATTTGAAAATAAAAGAAAAATTCGAAGAGAAAGAGAAAGTAGTAGTTATAAAAGATAAAGACATGGATGTATTGCCGACTGTCGAAGAAGAATGCAAAAAATGCGGCCACAAATTAGCGCATTTCTGGACGTCGCAAACCCGTTCTGGTGATGAAGCAGAGACAAAATTTTTCAGGTGCAAAAAATGCGGAAATACATGGAGAGAATATAAATAAGCTTTAATCTTAAAATAATTATTTGAATCTATGTCCGGCACTTTTAGCATGCCCGCATTTTCCACATTTGTATCTTATGATTGTATCTTCATCTGAATAAGATGGATTTATTATAATCACTTCACATTTATCATGCCCGCAGTTCTCGCATTTAAATTCATAAGTCGCAAATATATTTCCTTCTTCAGCTGTACTTGATCCAATTTCTTTCTTGTTTATTCTTTCGCATAATTTAAGACTTTTTTCCGGCATCTTTGAAAATCCGCAGTTTTTGCAGATCAAACTTTTCTTATTATCTCCCATTATTAAAATACTATCGCAATCTGGACAAAATTCAATCATATTAAAAATAGAACCGTAATAATCTGATTCTTTTCCTTTTTTAAATAAAATAAGTTAATTGGATTTAAAAATTTTCTGCATGAATATATTTTTATAATCTTATATATTGATTACTTTATGTATTTGCCAGATTATAACGGAGGAAGTATTGTAAACTTAATGAGCTCTATTGCAAAATCATTTGGAACTAAATTACAATATGATGAATTAAAAATCCTTCCTTCAACATAATTAAATAATTCAAAAAATATAGTTTTATTAGTTATTGATGGCTGGGTTATGAATATTTAAAATCTAAATCTAGCTTTCGAATAATTATTTAATTGGTTCTGTAACTTCTGTTTTTTTGCCGACTACTACTTCTGCAATCATGACATTTTTGACAGGTGTTGCGCCTCAACAGCACGCATGCACTGGCTGGTACATGAATTTAAAAGAACTCGGAACAGTCTCGATTCTCCTTAGATCTTTATCAAGATATGGGGGCGTGCCTTTTAGCGATTCAGGAATAGATATTAACAACATAATTAATCAGGAAACTTTTTAATAAAATAAATGCGAAAGTTTTTCTATTAATCCGGAAAATATTGCATCTTCAGATTTTAATAAAACTATGACAAAAGGCTCAAAAACTTTACCCTATGAAGATCTAAGTGGCATGTTTGAGCAAATAAAAAAAGCTATTAATTCAAATAATAAACGAAAATACATCTATGCTTATTGGGATAAGTTGGACGCATTCAATCATAAATATGGAGTTGGCTATAAAGAATCTGAAAAACATTTTAAAGAAATTGAAAAGAATCTCAAAAAATTTATCAACGATATAACTAATACTGATACCGCTTTGATTATTGTTTCAGATCATGGATTTGTAAATACCCCTTTTGAAAAAATAATAAAATTAGAAGACAATCCGAAAATGAAAGAATGTTTTACTCTGCCATTATGTGGGGAGCGAAGGACGGCATTCTGTTATGTCCATCCATTAAAGGCAAAACAATTTGAGACTTATGTTATGAAAAATTTAGACAGATATTGCGAATTATATAAAAGTCAGGACCTAATAAATAAAAATTTCTTCGGCTTATTTGAAGCCAATCTTAATTTATTCGATCGCGTCGGAGATTATATTTTAATTTTAAAAGAGAATTATATTATTAGAGATGAAATTACTGAGAAAGAAAAAAGATTTAGTATAGGCCATCATGGAGGAATTAGCAAAGAAGAGATGCTGGTCCCATTAATTTTCATCAAGAAATAATTATTCAATCCTTTGAGGCTTTCTCCATTTTCTGACAGATATAGTAAATCCAATCACTTTATATGTATAATTTAATCCGAGCTTTTTCACAATTCCTTCGGCCATATTCCTGGCTTCGTTTTTATCTCGGGTGCTGGATTTTAGCAAAGAAATTTTCAAAATTTGTTCGTTTTCAAAAATTTTTCTTATCTGTTCAATAATTTCTTCAGTCAGGCCTTTTTTTCCAATTTGAATTTTTTTTATCTCTCTCATAACTATATTTTAGTCAAGAACTATATAAGTTTATCTAAGAACATGAAATATAAAATTTAAAAATATGATAATCTATAAAATCAAATGGGTGAGATTAAATCTGCTATAAAAAAGAGTACAAAATACAATAAAGGAGAATCTTTGGCTTCATTTAAGCTGGCATCCGAATCTCCTTCAACTCAAATAGAACCGATTTATTATTGGCTTCTCGATTTTTTAGAAGGATTTTCTTCGACAAGCCTGGAAAAAATTACAGATAATTTTTCGTCTTCCCCGGGAAGCGCGCAATTTGCTGAAATGGGGCAGAGGGCCACGAAAATGCAGGAAGAAGGCATGAAAATTCTAGGCTTGATTAATCAAGTCATAAGGACAATATTAAATTTAGTATATGACCTTAAAGAATTTGAAATAAGATTGCATAATTATGAAGATGCAAATTCACCGGACCAGGTAAAGAAGAATGCCGGAACTTTGGCTTTAAAACAAGTCTGGCTTGATAACGTTGACATGAAAAAAGGCAGAGGAAGCATTCATCAAATGACTTATGAGCTTGGATATACCACCTTGAGAGAATCTTTTATGATAGCAAACACTTTGGAAGATGTTGAAAAAAATCCCATTATTAATGATTCAGTTAAAAGAATTGTTCTGCCAAGGTTATCTGAGTTTTTGACATGGAAAGAATATTCTGAAAAAGAGCTTAAAAAAAGATTTGAGATTGAAAGGTCTTATCTGAAAACAGAAATTGAAAGCCTAAAGCTTTACACTTCTTGGGCAATGCCTTACTTGAAAGCTGCAGAAGAACTGAGAATGAAAGGATTTGAAAAAAATCCTGCTTTGGTTAATGCATTTTCAACAACAATGTTTGAGCTTGTTTTGTTCGGAAAATCAAAGGTTAACTTTGAGAGTTCTATCAAATCAAAAAAACTGCCTCCTGGTTTTTTAAACTATCATCTAAAAAGAAATTATTACTCATGTTTTGTAATCAACCTCAAATACCGTGGGCATTTGGGGCAACGAGTAGATCAAAAGGGAAATTATGGCTTTGCATTTGGGGGAAAATTAAACATTACATTTGATTCTTATGCATTGAATGATGATGAATTAAAATTTGTCTATAAAGAATTGGAAAATCAGGATTTAGAAACTTCGTTCAATTTTTTGAAAGAAAATACTCAGGTTTCATTGGACCAATTAAAAGAAGACATAGATCATTTTTTAGGGGAAGAGCAAGGCAAAAAGCGAGAGAAAAAAGAAGAAAAAAGGCAAGATGACATAAATCCCTTCTCAGCTTTATTTGGATTATTCAAGCCAAAAAAGCAAGAGGAAAAGAAAAAGGAAATAAAAGAAGTTAAGGAGATTCCTAAGGATAATTATGTAGAGCAGGAAGTTAGAAAATTGGCAGTTAACAGTGCTAAAAATAATCTGTATGTTATTTATGATGTTTACAAAAAATCCCATGGCATGGCTTCTTCGCCAACAGACTTCGATGCAAAAGCCTAATTTAATGTTGGTTAAATAAATTAAAATTTGCACATTGCAAAATTTTTTCAAGATTTATTCTTATTATATCTAAGTTGCCTTCTAATCTTGTAAGCCTTTTGTCAATATTTCCGGTTTCTATTTTTAATCTGCAAATGTCCTCTTTCATTTCCACAAGAATAAACTTCCATATTAAAATTCCAAGCAATCCAATATAAACCACCATTCTAAAGTTGCAGGAAGACATATATTCGTGGCTTTGCAAACGAGTTCTGATATTGGGTCATTTGTAACAATTCCAATTAATGAATAAAATATCATAAAAATAATGAACAATTTTTGTATTTCAGTTATCGTTCTTTTATTTTTAGGATTAGCGTCAAGTTTTATTATCTCTAAAAATATAAAAGCAAACAAAAATATCCATGCTAGTGCAAAGAATATCATTTTTGCCTCTAATTTAAATAACCTATGGCTTTATATATTTTAGCTTACTGAATATTTTAGCTTACTAAAACTTTATAAACCATTTTTTTATAATAAGATTATGCAAATCAAGATTTTAAAAGAAGACAAGAAAGAACTTGATGTAGAAATCGATAATTTGACTATTGTTGAATTTCTAAGAGTTTATTTGAATAAAGAAGGAGCTGATTTGGCTGCTTGGAAACGTGAACATCCTTCAAAAAATCCTGTTTTGCATATACAAGGAGCCAATCCCAGAAAATTGCTTCAAAAGGCAATAGAAAGGGCTGAAAAAGATTTAGACAAATATGAAAAAGAATTCAAAGCTATGAAATAGCATTAAAAAAACAGTCTTTGCACATTTTTTTATTCTTTAAGCAAATTCTCTTGCAATGTTCAACAATCAAGGCATGGAATTCATTGAATAATCTTGGATCATTAGGAAGATTTTCATGAAAAAATTTTTGCCATTCGTCATATTCAACAAAATTTAATTCATTTCCAATGCATGAAAAAATTCTCTTTGTATAAGCATCAACTACAAAGAATGGCTCGTTATATGCATAAAGCAAAATAGAATCAGCAGTTTCCTTCCCAACCCCCCAGAGATTTAATAATGCCTCTCTCGTCGGGATTTTTCTGTTTAATGTTAAAAAAAATTCTGCCGCTGCTTTGAGCTTTTTAGACTTTTGATTATAATATCCTGCTGGCTTTATTAGTTCTGCAATTCTTTTGTCTTCTTCTTTTAAAATTTTTTTTGCGTCTAGCAAATTTGATTCATACAAATTTTTTATTGCTTTTTCAACATTTTTCCATGATGTATTCTGCGTCAAAATTGCGCCAACAATAATTTCAAATTTCTTTTTATTTTCATCTTTGCAGTCATTAATAATTGGCCACCATTTTTGTTCACCATACTTTTCAAAAAGTTTGTCATAAATTTCTTGCAGATTCATCGATAAAGAAAAGTAGTTTATTTTAAGATTCTTTCGATTTCTTCAAGTCCTTTCCCTTCCCAAAATTCTCTTTTCCAATAATATGCATTCGCTCCTTTCTTTAAAGCCTCTTCTTTGTAATTCCCCTTGCTGACACAAAGAATCCTTAAATCACTTTTGAGTTCTTTTAATCTTTTTTTTGCCATGGCAATTAATTCAAGTCCCTCTCTGGGCAATTCTTCAATTTTTCTTCTAGCGTCATAAGTCAAATTAACATCAAAAATTGCCAAATCATATTCTTTTAGTCTGTTATCAAAAATTGCCCATATTGCTTCCAATGGTGTTTTTTTCCAATCAATTTCACATTTATCTTTCAATATTGCTAATGTTTTTTCATAGCACTCTTTCATATCTTCAATGTATAAAATCTTGATTTTCATATATCGCTTAATCCATAGATGTTTATAAATCTTTAGAATTGTAACTACTAAAAAATAATAATAAAAATTATAGATAATATTATTAATTAATTTTTTTTATTAGATATATGATTGAATTAATGAAATACACTTACATGATGGAGCCTGAAAAAATTAAGGCAGAACTTGAAAATCTTTGGAAAAGATACAAGGAAATTGTTGAAAATGACAATCCTGCTTGGGATGAAATAAACGAGGCAAGGGCAATTTTGTTTTTGACAGGACATATCTATTGCGAACAAATCGCAGTAGGCGCAATTGAAAGAAGGCTTCATCTTTTGAAGGAAAAATTATCATTGATAGAATTCTTTGATTTGATTGATAAAGAATCTTTAAGATTAAAAGAATTAAGAAAAGATGAGCTGTTTGAAAAATTAGAAAGGTTCTACAGGATCGTTAAAAAATATAAGAATCGCCTCGAAAAAGGAAGGTTATATTTGGATGAAGATAAGTTCATTCAAAGATATGAGAAGTCAAATCCAAACAAAGATCTAAAAATGGGCTATAGGGGAAAATTCTAAAATATATTAATTCACAATAAATATTATAAATTGCTTCTGAATTATTTGAATATGGAACAAAAATTTATCTTGATTGAAAAAGCTTTAGAAGAAGGCCTTTCTTTGAATGCTTATACTCTTCCTTCAAGTAAAGAGAGAATTGCAGATTTAACAGATAAAAATAATACTTTAGTTGGTAGGGGAGTTATGCCAACATTAAGAACTGCACTATTCATTGCCAGCTAGACTGGCAAACTAATCGTAAATTTTCTGAAGGCTATATACAATATCGACATCCAGTTCATATAGAAGATGAATGGGATATGTGGATTTATGATAATGGAATATTAAAAGCAAATTATGATAAAGGAAAAATAAATCTTCAGGCATTTAATTCAAAAGAAGAAAAAATCTTTGATGTTGTTAAAGATACTTTTAAGGACAGCTATTATGAAATGTGCTTTTTGATAATTGAAAAATTTGGAAATGCTTTAAGAAGAAAATAATTGCGAATTAAATTTCTAATTAAAGTGTAAAGAATTTTATCTCAAATTTTCAAAAATCTATATTTGTCATTTTTAAATATGTATTAACTTTTAAGTAAGAAATATTTATAAATATCTGAAACCTTACATATGTGGCACAAAATATTGTAACAGAATATGCCCCGCAAATAACTTCTGTTGAAGAAAGAATTAATCAATTTGTAGAATCAGGAATTCTTGTTAGTATCGGGCCTCATGCCTTAAAATTTAAGGAAGATCATGGCTCAGATGGAATTGAAACATTTCTTAAGGGAATTGATAAAGATAAAGCAAAAAAGGAGAAGATAATTCAAAAAGCTTATAGAAACGGAATTGAACTTACAGTTTTAGAAGTTGAAGATTTTTATTGGCATTATCAAAAAAACAATGAAATATTGCGTTTTGTAATGTCTGCAGTTCAATATCTTAAAGCTTTAGCAGGATTGCCGTATGATCAAAATAAAGATATTCCCGATGATGATTATCACATTGGATTAGAACTTCGGGCATTGCAAAAAGATAATTGCACTTATGCTTCTTATATTGTCTTGCCTTCAAGACAGCAGATTCAAAAAATTTTGGTTCAGAAGAAATAATTATTCTTATAAGTTACATCTCTTCTAGCACATCAATGCCTAGTAGCCACAAGGAATTTTTAATCACATTTCTGAAAATCTCAACAAGCTTTAATCTGAACGTTTCTTCAGAACTTCCTAAAACCTCGCATGAATGATAAAATTCATTAAATGCTTGTGCAAGCTCATAAGAATAGTTAGCAATTATGTTGGGCGCAAATTTTTCATAAGCATCTTTTGTTGTCTTTGGAAAGGCTGAAATCTTTTTTAATAATTTAATTTCCTGTTCCTTCAAGTCAATGATTTTAATCTTCTTATTTTCTTTCTTTGATTTTGATTTTTTCAGGATTGAAGAAGCACGCGCGTAACTATAAAGCAAATAAGGGCCCGTATTGCCTTCAAATTCTAAAAATTTGTTTATGTCAAAAATCATGTTATTGGTTCTGTAATTTTTCAGGTCTCCATAAAATATTGCTGCAATTGCAATTTTTTTTGCCCTTTCTTCTATTTCATTTTTGCTTAACTTGTATCTCTTTTCTAACTCTTTTCTTGCTAAATCAAGCGTTTCATTGAGAATATCCTGCATGAATATTGTTTTTCCTTTTCGCGTCGCAAACTTTTTTCCGTCGCTGTCTAAGTATAGCCCATGCTCAATATGAACACATTTTTCAGCCCAATCAAATCCCATTAGTTCTAAAATTCTAAAAATTTGCTTAAAATGAAGGCTTTGCTCTTGCCCGACTTCATAAAGCATTTTCTCAAAATTATATTTTTTGTATCTATCAATTACTGCCGTTATATCGCGTGTTGCATACAGGCTTGTTTCATCACTTTTTTGAATAAGGCAGACGCCAAGATTAAATTTTTCCAAATCAATAATTTTAGCTCCATCACTTTCTTTTAATAAATTTTTTCTTTCCAACTCTTTAATTGTATCTTTCAATTGTTTGTTGTAGAAAGATTCTCCTGAAATTAAATCAAATTTTATATTAAGAAAACTGTAAACCTTCTCAAAATCTTTTAAGCTTAACTCTCTGAATTTTTTCCATAAGCTAAGCGCTTCTTTATCTCCATGTTCCAGTTTTTTGAACCAGTCACGTGCCTCTTGTTCATATTCTTCATTATTTGCCTTGACATAAATCTCCAGCAGATGTTTGATAGGGTCTTGTTTCAGATTTTTTTCACTTCCAAATTTTTTATATCCGACAATGAGTTTTCCAAATTGTGTTCCCCAATCCCCTAAATAATTTATCTTAATTGTTTTGTATCCTTGAAATTCACAGATTCTTGAAATTGAATTTCCAATTATAGTTGATCTCAAATGCCCGATTCCAAATGGCTTGGCAATATTTGGAGAAGACATGTCAATCACAATTTTTTTGTTTTTGCCAATTTTAGATTTTCCGAAATCTTTTTTAGAAGCCTCTTTCAAATTCTTTTCAGCTAAAATTTTTTTGTTGATAAAAAAATTAACATATCCTGCTTTTGAATCAACCCCTTGGATTTCAGTGGGCAAATTTTTCCTTAAATTTTCAGCTATATTTTCAGCAATTAGTAGTGGATTTTTTTTCTGGGCTTTTGCAAGAGAAAAACATGGAAAAGCATAATCTCCCAATTCATCAGTTGGGGGAGTTTCAATGAGATTTTTTATGTAGTCTCTCTTTATTTTATCTTTAAGCTCTTTTTCTAATAGCTCAACAATCATTTCTTTCATAAAATATAATAAGAGTTGATATTTATTAAGCTTATTAAATATACTCTTCTTTTTTCTTTAAACAATAAATTTGTGAATATTGGCAGGGCCTGCGAATTGTATGCGGATTTTCGTTATAATTAAATGAACATTCTGAAAAGATAATCAAATTAAGCCCGATCAATGTTCCTGAAATTAACTTTAACAAGGAATATTTTAGTAATAAATTTTTTTCTCTAAAATCATATTCGTTATGATTGTAAAAATAATCCATCTTATTCTTATTTGATTAATTTTGCTATTGCCATTGCCAAGAAGCCCAGTCCTAATCCAATTAAAAATCCCGCTCCTGCATTTCCAAGTAAAAGCCCAATTCCCAATCCAAGAAATATTCCTGCAGGTATGAATAATCCTGTATGATCTCTTTTTATCTCTTTCTTACTCTCATTTTTCGCCATATAATTTTTATGCTTTAAAATTTAAAAATGTTTAGTTTAATACAACTCTAGCTTAAATAATCTAAATTCCATCTAAAATAATGGCACAAAACGGCCTTGATATTGTAACTACAATCTTTTTGATTATTGGTGGGTTAAATTGGGGGTTATTAATTTTCAATTTTAATCTTATTCAGTTTTTGTTTAAAATAAATTGGCTTGTAAATTTCATATATGCTGTTGTAGCAATTTCAGCTATCTACAAGATTTTTACACTCCCTGTTTGATTAAATAACTTTAAATAATACAAAATCCTTAAAATTTAAAGGAGGTGTAATAAATGGAAGGTAATGTTTTAGATTCAATTGCTAAGGTATTGTTAATAATTGGTGGGTTAAATTGGGGACTTGCAATATTCAGCTTTGATTTAGCACAATTTATAACAATCGATTGGTTAATGAAAATAATCTATGGATTAGTAGCAATTTCAGCTATCTACAAGATTTTTACATTTAACAAATAAATTTTTATTTAATATCTCTTTTTCTTTTTTTATTATTAATTATTTCCTAACTTTTATGATTAATTATTTCCTAACTTTTATGATTATATTCTAAATC
>JBMOLG010000009.1:0-1168 GCA_049324275.1 Nanobdellota archaeon
GAATAGCTCCATCATACATATCTTTTGTTTTTATAATTAAATCAGTTGAATTTTTATCAGCAAGAAAAAAACCGCCATTTTCTTCATCATAAAATTTCGAGATAGATTGATCAACATAAAAACTTATTTTATCAACAATATTGAAATTAAATGTTGACTGATAAAATTCAATTAATCCCCAAATATAAAATGCATAATCATCTAAAGTAGCATTAATATCTGCTTTCCCATTCTTATATCTGTGAAGTAATACACCGCTTTCGGATTTCATTTTATTTTCAATGAAATCAATTATCTTTTTAGCATTATCAAGTAGATTATCATCCTGAAAGATTCTTCCAGCGATTGAAAATGAAGCAACCAATAGACTATTCCAATCAGTTAATATTTTTTCATCTTTGAAAGGATGGATTCTATTTTCTCGTTGATTATAAATTTTAATTCTAATTGAGCTGATTTTATCTTTAAGCTGATCTAAGTTAATATTATTCAATTTGGAATATTCTTCAAAAGAATAAGTTTGATGTAAAATGTTCTTTCCATTTTCTGTATGTGTAATTTCGTCAAAATAATTTCCATATTTTTTAATGTTAAAAAACTTTGAAGCAAGTAAAAATTCATCATCGGAAAGCAAGTTTTTTAATTCATCATAAGTCCATAAATAAAATTTACCTTCTTCACCTTCACTATCAGCATCTTCAGCAGAAAAATATGCGCCATCATTACTTTTCATTTTCAGTGTTAAATATTCTACAATCTCATAAACAGTAGTTTTAAAAAAATCTTTTTTTGTAATTTGAAAAGCAAAAGAATAAGCAATTATCAGCAATGCTTGGTCATACAACATTTTTTCAAAATGCGGTACAAGCCAATGTTTATCAGTTGAATATCTATGAAAGCCAAAACCAATTTGGTCATACATTCCACCTAAACGCATCTTTTCCAAAGTATCTAAAACCATGTTTAATGATTCACTATTTGTTTTGTTATTCCAGTAAGATAAAAGAAATATTAAATTATGCGGTGAAGGAAATTTTGGTGCATTACCAAATCCACCATGAACATTATCAAATGTTGTTTGAAAATATTTAAAAGCTTTATCTAAAATTCTTTCATTGATTGGGGACGTTTCAGTTTTGACAAACAATTGATTTAATGAATTTGTTAT
>JBMOLG010000010.1:0-31923 GCA_049324275.1 Nanobdellota archaeon
TAACTCCATCAAAATTCATAGCCCCATTTGAAATCCCTAAGTGATCTGCAATTGGCACAGCGCCATTATTTATGCCGTTATTCTGAGCTGTTGCATCATTTCCATTCCCATCCAATCTCCAAACACCGGCGTATTCCTGCGCAAGGCCTTTTGCAGTGTCGCATCCTTCCGCTAATTTCAGCACTGCTCTTTCAGCGCAGATTCTTTCGTCATTGCCTATTTTGATTACAGGGGAAACGCTTATTTCTTCAGCTTTATTATCAACAATAAAATAAAAAGTTTTTTGAGAATTTTTCATTATGTCAAAATTCCTCGAGAATTTTTTTGAATTTCCTCCCGATGAGATTGAAAATTCAAGTCCGGATATATTCACATCATTCGGGCCTTTTTTTATGTTGATGCTTGCGACTTTGTTCAACGAATCATAGCATGAATATCCTGAAGCTGAAATTGAAATGTCTGACGAAGAGCAGATTTCCTCGAAATTTAATTTTCCTCCGAAAAAACTATTAACAGAAACCCACAAGAAAGTGACTGCAGCAACTGTAATCAAAATAATCAGGACAGTGGCAACAACTGTTGATACTGCTTTGCTTCCTCTTTTCATAAAATTTTAAATAAATACTATTATTTAAATTATATGTTTATATTGTTTTTTAATTTTATTCGTTAATAATAAACAGTATTTAACTTGAATTATTTATTTTTAACAATTTTCAAACATTAATCATTTGGTATATTAATACTACTATTAAGTTATAAAATAATTAAATTTATATACTATTTTTTTCTTCTCTTAATATGGTAAAACAACATTCATTTAATGATATATCTTTGCTTGAAAAAGTCTTGATTAATTGGGCTACTCCTGTCGAAGGTATGATTTTATGGCCAATAATAAAATTAGGTTTGAAAGCAGATCTAAAATATGAAAAATTTTTTAATGACTATGGGATAATAATTGGACTTTGGAAAGCTAAAATTAATGATTATGAAAGATTATTAAATAATATATCTGAAGATGGCATATCAAATAATGTACTAAAATTATATGATGGTACTCCTTGTGGATATGGGATGAAATTAATTTATAAGACTTTGAGATAATCTTCCTTATAATCAACAAGCATTTTTATGTTTTGTTAAACTTAATTGATTAAATAAAAATTTTTCATCCGTATTTTTAGAGTCCCTTCAATTGTAAATCTCTTTTAAAAAAATTTTAGATTATGATTAACTATATTTTACAAACTATACTATTGTTACACTGAAAATAAAGAATGCCATAGTTATAAGGAATGTAGCAAACCATAATGTTTTATTTCCAAATAATATTTTTGAACCATCCAGCCCCCCTAATGGAATTACAGACCACAATGCATAATATACATTTAATTTTGCAAAAAATTCAAAACCAATTATGTACCCTATAACGGCTAATAACAAATTAATTATTATTCCTGAAACTGCTATCAATGCTACATGCCATTCTGCCAATTCTGTAAATTTGTAAAGATCATGCCTTTTAGAGATTCTTTCAACTCGGGGGCTTATATCAAATTCCAAAATTCCAAGCCAAAAAAAGTACCCCCTGGAAATAAATCCTAAAACTAATGGAAGCCAAAACATCGGCAAGGGATTTTTAAAATACGATTCCCTAGAAAATCCATATTGTGTCCATGACCAAAATTTCGTTTTAACATTTGCCTCATAATAATAAGCAACAGCTTTTTTGATAAAAATATTTGCAACAATAATTATAAAAAAACATATCGTTGCGGAATATATCTGATTTATGGGAGAAAAAAGTGAAACTGTCCATCCAAGTATTAACGATGCGAGAATAATTGTTATCAATTCTTGGTTGAAAAATCCTTCTTCCATTATTTTTGTAATATAAGTATTTTTATAAATTTATTTAATTTTATTTTTTATATATTTTATATTTATTACTAATAATAAGGGATAACAAAAATTATAGAAATCTATTTAAAGAGAAAATTTCTAAATTTTTTATGTTAAAGATAAAAAGAATAAGCGAAGTCCTGGGAAAACGGGTATTTACTGATTCAGGTGACTTTTTTGGAACCATTGAAGAGGTTAATTTAGTTGACAACAGAATTGACAGCTGGAGAATTGTAATCGCCAGAGGTTCAGGAATGGGATCTTTACTAGGTGGGGCACGCGGTATTATTGTTCCTCATAACTTTGTAAAAGCTATTGGGGATGTAATAGTAATCAACAAAAATGCTGTGCCTATAAGAGAAGAGCAAGAAATTCCTGCAGATGAAGACGCATTGATTTAAATTTAAATTAAAGAGATGGTAATATTTAGTCACCCGATATTTACAGAATTGTTACTCCCGTTCTTACTAGTATTTGTTGTCTTATTTGCAATTTTGCAAAAATCTAAAATATTGGGGGAAGGAAAGCCTCAAATAGACTCTTTAGTTTCTCTTTCTATTGCTTTAATTTTGCTTGCATTTCCTGCTCCGAGAAAAATAATTGTTGAGATGATGCCATGGCTTTCTGTCGCAGTAATTGTTATGCTTGTCTTTTTTATCTTATGGGGATTTGCAGGAGGCAAGCTTGAAGGTCCCAAGACTCAATGGATACGAATTGTATTCGGAATCTTGGCTGGAATTTTTGTTATTGGCTTAGTTGGTTATGTTACAGGCTTTTGGACAATTTTAGAATCTTGGCTTTCTTCTGATTATAGCGAAATATGGATTAATATCTTATTTTTAGCAATAGTCGGAGGAGCAATAGCTTTAGTTCTTTCAACTTCTCCAAAGAGCGGACAACCAAGAGGGCCTGGTTAATTCCCTGAAATTAATTTTATAAAAGGATTGCACTTGCAATTAATCCATAAATCAGAACACTTATTGTATCCTGAATAACAGTTGCAATTGGGCCCGCACCGACCGCCGGGTCCGTCCTTTCAACTTGAAGAATTTCGGTTATTGTAAGAGCAATAATTGGCGAAGTCGCAATTGCGCCAAAAAGTGAAAGGCAAACTGCTAACATTAGTTCTTTTGATTTGAACCAGAACAATATTATCGGTGCGGTTAGCATACTAAAAATCAAGCCAAGCATAATCCCTAAAAGAGTTTCTTTAATAAGATATTTTCTAAAGCTTGCATTTCCTGTTTTTAGATCACGGGCATAAATGCTTTGAGTTTGCGTGCCAACTGCATCAGCTAAATAAACTATAAAGGGAATGAAAAATGAAACTGCCACATTTTTTTCAAGGACATCTTCAAAGTTTGATGTAACAAAAGAAAGACCAATGCCCAGTAATAAGCCTATCATCAATGATGGAACTCTTAATTTTAAGAGCTTGCTTATGGGAGAGATATCATCGTCTGCATATTCAATTCTCTTTTCCATAGGGTAAAATATTATTTTGTTAATTTAAATTTTTATTATTACAAAGATATTTAAATAAATATCCATTGAAATTTTTATGGCTTTTGAGATTACAGAAGTGCTTAACCAATGGGCTAGGATTGGGGTGTTTTCTTATATTCTTCCATTCCTGCTTATATTTGCAATCATGTATGCTATCCTCGATAAAACAGGGGTTTTAGGCGAGAGCAAGGGGGTAAAACTTATTGTTAGCTTATCCGTTGGATTGCTTGCTTTGCAATTTGATTTTTATACAAGATTCACGCAAAAACTTTTTCCAGGATTTGCAATAGCTTTAGTTTTATTTTTGGCGGTTTTAGTCTTATGGAAATTTGGACAATCAGAAGGTGCGGGGCAGGGTCAACAAAAAAGCAAATTTTTATTATACTTCCTGTTTGCTATTGTAGTAATTTTATTAATATTTGTTTTTCCTGATTGGCAGGCATGGTTCGGAAATATCGGCATAGGGGGAACTGGCATGATGGGCTTTATCCAAGAAAATTTTTGGACGCTGATTGTGGGGGCCGGGGTCATTGCTGCAATATATGCAATAGTTTTTAAACCTAAAGAACATTGATTATAAAAAGATGGTATCACAAGTTTCATTAGCATCATTAAATTATTTTTTGCCTATATTTTCATTCTTATTTGTTTTTATAATGATTTATGCCTTACTGGCTAAAACAAAAATTATCGGAGATAATCAGTTTGTCAATCTTTTTTTGTCATTTATTCTTGCAGTTTTTTTTATCCTTAATGTTTCTTTAGTTGAATTTGTGCAATTTAATTTGGCGTGGTTTGTTGTTTTTATTATATGCGTATTCATGATTATGCTTTTAATATCATTCAGTCATGGAAAGCTTGATGTTGTAATGAAGCCTTTTGTAGCCTGGGTACTTATGATAGCATTGATAACTTTTTTTATAATTTCATCGGCCCATATCTTTAAATGGACAATAGATTGGGTTCAAATTCAATCTTGGATGAGCACAGATTGGTGGGGGCTTGTTTTAGTTTTAATAATCGCAGGAATTGTATCATGGAGAATTACAAAGAAATAATTTGTAAATTTAAGAACAACTTAGTTTTAAATTATAATCGACAAATAGATTATAATGAACATTCTTATATTGAGCATAAATGATACTTTAACTTCCCCTGTTGTTAGAATTCTTTTCCAAGAAATTTCAAATGAAAGAAAAATTATCGGCATGAATGTTGAGTCTGCTGGAATTAAAAGCCAAAAATTTAGCCATACAGATGAAAACGTTGCATCAATAATAGGAAATTTGGGATATTCATTTAAAAAAGAATACTCTCCTAAATCTCTATTGGATAATTCTTATCTCATAACATGGGCAAATTTTATTTTTACTTTAACCGATAAAACCAAGGAATTATTTGAAATAAATTATGGGATAAGAAGAAATCTATATAAATTGACGGAATATGCAGGATTTCCTAAAAAGAATCTTAAGAATCCTATAAGAAAAATAAAGAGGAAACCTAATCTTGCCCAAAAAGTTATTTTTGGTTGTGTAGACTATTACGATGAGAATGCAAAAAGAAAAATCTATGACAAATTCGGAAAAAATGCTAAATTTTATGTTGAAAAATCTATCGATAGAATGGCAGGAGAAGGTTTAATTAATTCTTATCGATAATTTTTTTTAGCTGTTTGTAATTGTCGACTAGGGGATTCATAAGTTTTGAAACAGTGCCATGAAGATTTTCTAAATCATTATGTATTGAAGAAGTTGCTTCTCCAAATTCTCCAATTTTTCCGATGATTGCCAATTGCAGCTTATCAATAGAATTTTCAATTCTTTTTAACCTTTCATCTAAATCCTTTATCCTATCCTGAACATCATTTTTGAAAGATGCTATGTCTCCTATTTTTTGCTTAAAATCATACAATTTTTCAGCAACAATCTGTTCTGAAATTTCTGTTATTGCATTTGCATCCAGTGAATTTTGAGGATAATAAGATTGTTCCGGATAGCCTTGATTTTCATAATATTCTTCTTGTTGCCGAGGTTCTTGATTCTGTTCAGGCATGTATTGTTCAGGTTCTTTAAAATTTTGCTTTATTTCTTGAAATTGTTTATAGTCCTGATCTTTTTGTTTTTTTGATTCTGGATGGTTTTCCTCTTCGGGCATCATAGACTGTTCCATCCCATTAATTGGGCTTGAATTATCTTCTGATTGGGAAATTGCAGCTTTAATTTGAGCCTGGCTTAATGCATCATTAATCTGTTTTGGGGAAATTCCTTCTTCATTTAATGAGTTGATTATATCTATGTCTTTAATTCCCTGTGATTGCATTTGCATAATCCTATCAAGCAGTGCCATATTCTTCTTTATCATCCTTCTTTATATTTTTTTGTTTCTTGAGATATTTTTCAATAACTAAATCTAAATCTTTTTCCCTTATAAATTCTAGTGGCTGGAAATCTTTAAGCATTCGCTCTATTATCATCATTTCATCTTTTCGCACAAATTTGTCTGTTTCTGCAATTATATTCTGAACAAGTGATTTTATTCTTTCCATATCTGTTTGCATTTGAATTGATTGTTTTTTTAAATTGGATAGTTCAGTGTCAATTTCTTCTTTTGAAAAAATAAGATTTTTCCCTAATAATAATATGCGTTCTTTTAATTGCCTGTTTCTTTCTTCCAAATCTTTCAGCCTCGTATTGAAATCCGTTAAAAGAAGTTGAATCTGTGAATTTTGAGTTTCTGCCATCTTTTTCTTTTTATTATAATATTTAGCAGTTTAAAATATTTTTTATTTATGTGATTTAAATTAATTCCTGTTTGTTAGATTTAATCAGGTTATAAAGAATTATTTAGAGTCGTAAATAGCCTAAATATTTAAAAATTATAGCAGAGATAATATCTTATGAAGAGGAAAGACTTTAAAATATTTTTTTTCTCAATTATTTTTTTTCTCATTTTAACAGGTGTCATTTATACCCAAGAAATTTCAGGAAAAAGCATTTTTTCAATTTTTGATTCTCATGCAACGGTAACTAGAAGTTTTTCAAATTCAGAGTTAAAATCTGGAGATGAATTAACAGTTTTTCTTAATGTTAAAATTAGTTCAGAGTATTATTATGTAATTGAAGAAGATATACCTAATGGTATGATTGTTTTAGATTCGGGAGCAGGAAACATTTCGGTTATCCATGGACAGCAAAAAATAAGATGGGTAAAAATTGAAGATAAAGATTTGAAAGGCATTTCGCCTGTATTTGTATTTCCACTCAAAGATGAAGAATTAACTTATAAAGTAAGGCCCAGCTCAGAAGGGCAATATGTTTTTTCTGGTTCTTATATCAGTGAAGATATGGATAAGAATCAAAGCATTGAAGGAGAAACTAATGTCAAATTTTTTTCAACGAATTATGAAATCTGCAATGGCATTGATGACAATCAAGATGGGCTTATTGACGAAAATTGTGATGACGATAATGATGATTATTGTGATATAAATATTTTGAAGACAATCCCTTATAACTGCAAGGATTATAATTTCTGTTGCAATCTTGGGATTGATTGTGATGATTCAGATGAAGAAATTCATCCCGGGATAAAAGAAAATTGTTTTGATAAAATCGATAATGACTGTGATAATCTGATTGACTTTAATGATCCTGATTGCCTTGAAGAATGTGTACCTTATACTCTTGAAGAACTGCCAAATTGTATTACTTCTGCCTGTGAAAATAAAGAAACAAAGTTTAAATTTAATGATTCTGCCTGCAATGATTTTAATGAATGCACAATAGATAAATGCAAAAAAACAGGATGTGAATACATATTTATATCAAATTCTCTATGCGCTAAGGAAAGCGAAAATTGCACAGATTCAGATTATGACGGCTTTCTTGATTATTCTTTAAATTGCAATATTGGAAAAGATAAATGCATTGGAAATGACATTGAAAATGGCAATGAATTAAAACCAAAATTTAAAAATATAAATATAAGCTGGAACAATTCGAGCAATAATTACAGCTTGTTATCTGGTGTTAAAATATTCAAGCCTGGCTTTTCCGAAATTGAATTTATCGGGAGCCTTAAATTAATAAAATTAAATGAATCCGGATGCTACGATTCTGTTAATCTTGACCCTCTTGTTGAAATAAGTGACAAAAAAATAAATATTTCAAGTTCAGAATTTTTAGAGTTGAATAAATCAGCAAAAATAATTTTTTATAACGTTTTGTATGTAAATCCTAAAATTTTGAAGAATGGGATTGAATGCTTTGAACCTGATTGCCGAATTATAGCTTATAATCTAAGCGAACATAGTTTGAATATTGAAGTTCAGGGATTTTCAGAGTATAAAGTTGTCGAAGGTTATTCGGAATCCAGTGAATCTGGCGGATCAAGCGGGGGAGGGGGTGGCGGGCCCAGCGGAAAGATTTCAAAATATAATGCCACAATAAACTCGAGTACAAATTCTACAAATGAAAATCAAAATATTTTTAGCGAAAATGATGTACGTAAAGAAGGCCGTCAAATTGAATATGTAAGCATATTTAACATTGATAAAGAAAAAAAGGAAGCAGTTAGTGTTCTTGTATTCTTATTGCTGGATTTAATTTCTTTAATTGCTTTATCGATATTACTGATTAGGGTGCTTTCAAATGAAAAAAAACAAATTGAAACTAAAGAGAAATAGATTAATCAGCATAGTCTTGCTATTGATTTTTTTAAATTTAACATTTGGAATTGCCAAACAAGATTATGAGGCTGTACAAATTATTGATAATGGAAATGCACTTTCACATATAGATTTAGTTTTTATTGGATCTGGATTTAATAAATCTGAAATTTCTGACTTTGCAAATAAGACAGAAATTAACATAGAAAAAACTTTTTCAGTTAACTGGTTTGGAAATAATACTAAACTTTTTAATATTTGGAGAATAGATGCAATTTCTAACCAATCTGGAATTGATTTTAACACTTCTGAAATAAATTCAATTATTTCTAATTCACAAATTCCAAATGATATTATCATAGTCCTTCATAATTATCATTCAGATTATGAAACCTATAATGGGAATAGAATAGATTTATTTAAAAATTCACACAATTATGTTGTTCTCGCCCATGAGCTCGGGCATGTAATTGGAAAATTAGGAGATGAATATTATGGCGATTCTGCGCATCAAGGGGCCTGCAATAATTTAAGCAAATGGTTTGTAAATGTTCATGATAAAAATAGCCCCGAAAAATGGTCAGAATTGATATCGGCATCTCCTTATGAGGGGGCATATTATTGTTCAAAAAATCTTTGGAGGCCTTCTGAAAATACAATCATGCGTGATTCTGCGAATACTGCTTTTTTCGACGCTATAGGCTCAAAAGCTATGGATTTGGGAGCAGGAAAAATAATTGGTTCAACAGAATCTCTGGCCCCTAATATTGAAATTCTAGGCGTAAGCGATAATGAGATTGTAAATGGGCTATTATATATAGAAGCAAATGTTTCAGATTCTTCCGGAATTGAGAGAGTTGAATTTTATTGGGCTAGAGCAGGAGAACCTTCAAGTTCGATTAAGTTAGATAAAACATTTCCATATGATATTTCAATTGATACTACAAAATACTCCGATGGAAAATACTTTCTTGACACATTTGTCTATGATAAAAATTGGAATTATAAGCATATTGTAAGGTCGTTCAATATTTCAAATCCTTCTGAACCCTTTAAAAACTCATTGAATATTCCAATAATTATACAAGAAGCTTTAATACATGATTCTGATTTTTGTCAAAGCACTTATAATTCTGCTTCGGGAAATTGTCAGCACCGTAATTTATCCGGGAAAGATAGGATTGAAGAGCCATTAACTGTTGGAATACCTTTGTCTGAAGAGTCTGAAATTAAAAACCTTGATCAATTGGGTTTAATTGGAACAGATAATCAGCTTCAGCAATTCAGGCCTCTTGCTTATTGGTCAAATGGGAATATAAAATGGATATTGGTAGACACGCAAATAACTTTGCCTGCAGAAAGCAGCAAAACTATTTATCTTGTTAATGGTGGGGGCAATTCAGGAGGAAATAATTTAGCATCAGAATTTGATGATTATATTTTAATTGATACGGGAAATGCCCAATTTCAAATAAGAAAAAAGAATTTTAATCTTTTTGATCAAGTCATTGTTGATGGAAATTTATTAGTGTCTTCTGGAAATTCAGGAGGCTTAAGTATAACTGGATATGAAAATACAAGTTACAAGCTTTATAAAGATAATTCCAGCCATATCTTGAAAGAGAATGAAATTTATTATTCTAAGAATGATGCAAATTCAACCGCTGTCATTGAAGAAAACGGGCCTGTAAGAGCTGTTGTAAAAGCAACAGGTTCATTCAAAGATTCTTCTGAAAATAGATTTATGGATTATACCATACGATTTCATTTTTATAAAAATAAGTCTTATGTAAAGACTATTGTGATTATGAGGCATAGCCAAGAAGAAATTCATTCGAATGTTTTTGGAGGGTATAATCAGGAACCAAGAAAATTTTCAAATTTTCAAATTACTATTCCTACAAATTTAAGAGAAAATAAACAATTTTTATTCAGCACTAAAAATGCCTCTACTTCTGGTTTAATAGATTCTAGTGCTTATATGTTTCAAGGATTTTCAATGTCCAAGATGAAAAGCACAATTGAACAAGATCATTTAGGGGGGAATGATGGTTGGATTAACCCTCCTATGGAAAGAGTAAATCCTGCAATAAAAAATACTAACTATACTCAATCGGGACTTGAAATAAAAAATGGAAATAATTTGTTGAGGTCTCTTGGAAATAACAATGACTGGAGTAGAGGTTTTGCCAGTATAAATGATTCGTTTAATAATGCAATCGGAATTGCATTTAAATATTTGTCAGCTTATTGGCCTGCAAGCATTTCATTAGACAATAATGGCACTATTGAAATAGGAATATTCTCAAAGTATAATTCCAAAAAAAATATAATTATGGGCTGGGGTACGCACGAGACTAGGGAGATTATTTTGGATTTTCATTCATCTGAAATGGATGTTGAAAAATTAGTTTATTTAATTGAGCAGCCCCTGGTTGGAAGGAGTTCTTTTGAACAATACAAAGATTCTAAGGTATTATATGGGCAGGAAGAATTAATCTCAGCTGAACAAATGGAGAACTGGTGGCTTAATAATCATGGAAAAATTGAATATGGGATTCCAACAGAATCCTGGAAACATTATAATATTGGCGTATTGGTCTGGAGGGTTTTTTGGTATTCTGGTGTTGAAGGAACAGATTGGCCACTTAATTATTTTTTTGGTTTCTTAAAAACTGGGATGGGGGGGAGATATATGTCTGGATTGCAAAAAACGATATTTAATTCTGATTCAGCAGTACGAAGAACAGACGATTTTGATTATTCCAAATCAAAAATTAAATCAGATTATAAATATATTGTTAATGAAACTGGCTCTTACAATTCAGGGGGTGGACAAAATCATTTTGATTACTATGGCCATATTCATTGGCGAGGAATGCCTTTTTATTATTACGCCACTGGAAATGAAGAGATTAAAGAAGCAATTCTTGATTATATGGAAGAATTCAAAAAATCTGGAGCAAACGCTTATCCTTTATTTGAATCAGATTTGCGCGGTTATTCAAGATATTATGCAACATTGGGTTTGGGATATGAATTTACGCAGGAAATAGATATGCCTGATGAAAAATTGTTGGAATTATTAAAAATCATGACCGGTAGTTTTCTTGATTCCAGAAATATTCCTCCAAATTCAAAGCCATTTGGACGAAACCTTGAAAGGGGATATATTTGGCTGAATATGTATTATCGATTATCTCATGTGCATAGCTTTATGCTTTATACGATTCATGCAGAGGATGTATGGCAGGGTTTGAGAGTCATAAAAGAATTTGATCCATCATACCCACGGATTGAAGAAGTTGAAGATTATCTTTTAGGTATTGCTCAATTTACTTATAATGAGCCCTATCGCGAATTAGGTGGAGATAACTTTGGATACATTTATGATTATTTTCTTTATGTTCCACTTAATAATGATCCAACTAAAATTTATAAAATATTTTATTCTGAGAACAACACTTATAATCTAAATAATTTTTTGAGAAAAGATGACTCTTCAAGATTGATGCTTTTGGCTTATCAAAAGACAGGAGAATCAAAATATTTTGAGAGGGGTAGGAAACTTTTGGCAGATGGCGGAGGGACTCCTTCTTCTAATCCCTTTGCTGCAAATGAACTAATTTATAATGACATTTATGGTGATAAGGGTGTTTGGACTTATCTAGATACTTTTGCTACAAATAATAGCGGCAATGATTATCAAATATCTTTTATAGTCCCGGAAAATGCAAGAACATATCAGATAAAATTTTCTGACAAACCTATTGTTGATTGGCTTGGATTTAAATGGACAGAAATACAGCATAAAGCTGAATATGATTTTTTCTTTATTGAAAATAATTTTACTTTTATTCCAAATAACTCTGAAAAAAGTTTTATTTTAAAATGCGTTGACGGGATACCTAAATGTCAATTAAACTATTCAAATGGAAAAATAACTGATTGGAATGGCGATATTTTTACCGAGGAAACTTATGAATATTCTCCAGATAATTATACTGCGTTCTTTGCCGCATGGAATATTGATGACGAGCCCTTGCCTCTTAATTCTGGGGAAGAGCAAGATATTAACATAGACTTAGAGTCTGAAATAAATGAATATAATGCAAAGAGAAATTTAAATTCAAGCAATCCGTCTTATATTCATTATGATTCTAATAAAAAATATTATTTTTCAATCAAATATTATACAGAAGGATTATTGCCATTGATGATATCAACTTATTCGATTCCTTATTCTAAATTTAATGAATCCTATTCGTCTTCAATTTCAGCCTCTGGCGGTAAATCTCCTTATGCATGGACTAATCTATCTGAAATGCCAAAAGGGCTATCTTTTAATAATCAGGGAATAATTTATGGCATACCTTCTGAAGTGGGGGTGTTTAATTTTACAATTAAAGTAACAGATGCTAATGGGAACATTACATCTAAAGAATTCAGCCTCAAAATAGATCCTAAGGGTATTGACTCAAATTCTGACGGTATTGTTGATATTTTAGAAATTTCAGACTATATCAAAAGCTGGAAATCTAAAGATCAGGGGATAAATTTGAATAGTCTTATTTCTGCAATCAAAGATTGGTTTAATAGCTAGCTTCATTTTCGTGCATATTTACATTCTCGTGCAAAGCCACAATAACCAAAAACCTTAAAAACCAAAGCTAATATTCAATATAAATGCTGTTTAGCTTAGGCTTTCTAGCATATTTAACTAAATTAAATGAGAAAAAATGGCAAAAGAAAAACCAACAATGAATGTTGTCTTTGTAGGGCACGTTGATCATGGAAAATCTACTACAATTGGAAGACTTTTTTATGAAAGCGGTGCAGTTACAGAACAAGAGATGACAAAGCTTAAAGATGAAGCAGCCAAACATGGAAAAGCTGGTTTTGAATTCGCTTTTGTAATGGACAAGTTTAAGGAAGAAAGAGAAAGAGGAGTTACAATTGATTTGTCTTACAGAAAAATTATGACTCCTAAATTTCAGGTTACTATTATTGATGCACCTGGACACAAAGATTTCGTTAAAAATATGATTACAGGAGCAAGCCAAGCTGATGCTGCATTCTTAGTTGTTGCTGCAGATGGCGGAGTTCAGCCACAAACAAAGGAACACTTATGGTTATTAAGAACAATGGGTGTTGCAAATTTGGCAGTAATAATTAACAAGATGGATGTTGCTGGTTACAATGAAGAGAAATTCAACAAAGTTAAGGAAGATGTTTCAAATCTTTTAAAACAAGTTGGATATCCGGCTACAACCCAATTCATCGCAGCTTCCGGATTCAAGGGAGATAACGTTACAAAAAAATCATCAAATATGGCTTGGTATAAAGGGCCTACAATCCTCGAACAATTAGATATTTTTCCAGAGCCAAAAAAACCTACTGACTTACCTTTAAGAATGCCGATTCAAGATGTTTATGAAATTACTGGTATCGGAACTGTTCCAGTCGGAAAGATTGAAACGGGAGTAATGAAGGCGGCACAGAAAGTTCTTATCTTACCTGGCAGAAGCGGGACTGGAATTCAGGGAGAAGTTAGAAGCATTGAAATGCATCATGAAACACTTCCACAAGCTGAAGCAGGAGATAATGTTGGAGTCAGCATAAGGGGCGTTGGAAAAAAAGATATGGCAAGAGGAGATGTTATCTGTGATGCTGCTAAACCTGCAAAAATTGCAAGTGAATTTACAGCACAGATTGTAGTTATCAATCATCCAACTGTAATTGCTAAAGGATATACCCCAGTATTCCATGTTCATACAGCACAAGTTCCATGTCAATTTGTTGAATTAGTTTCAAAAATTGATCCAAGAACTGGTCAGGCTATTCAAGAGCACCCAGATTTTTTGAAGAATGGAGATGCTGCAATCGTCAAGATAAGACCTATTGGCAATCTTGTATTAGAAACAGCTGAACAAAATCCTCATATGGCAAGATTTGCTATAAGAGATGCTGGCGTTACAGTTGCTGCTGGAATCTGCAAGGCTCTTGTTGAAAAGACAAAGTAATTTTTTTTTAATTTATTCCTCTTTTTCTTTTTTATTTTATTATTGAAAAAGTATAAGAACCATAACTGTCAATTAATTCTATGAAAATAGAGTTGAATGTCGGGGGTAATTTAGTAAGGGGGGCATTAGAAAATGAAAATTCAGATAAACTTTTAATTCTTGTTCATGGTTTTGCAGGCAACATGAATGGTCCTCAAAATATTTTTGTAAATCTTTCTAAAAAACTTCAGGAAAAAAATTATTCTGTATTAAGGTTTAATTTTAGGGGATTTTCGCCGAGTGAGATGGACTCCCGGGATATGACAATTTTGACGGCAAGTGATGACTTGATTTCTGTTATTAAATTTGCTAAATCAAAAAATTACAAAAAGATTGGAATTTTAGGGGAGAGCATGGGCGGACTTGTCTGCCTCAATTGTTTTAATCAAGACGTTAATCTTATGATTTTTTGGTATTCTGAGTTTGACTGCAAACATACCTATGATAGTTTGTTCACCAAGGGAAAAATTAAGGAACTTAAAGAAAAAGGATTTGTAAATTATTCGGATTTTAATGTTGGCAAGAAATTTTTGCAGAATATAAAAAAGATAAATTTATACAACAAATTGCCAAATGTTAACTGTCCTGTCCTTTTTCTTCATGGAGATAAAGATGAAGATGTGCCCTACAAACAGACTTTGAAAGCTTTTAAATTATCAAATAAACCCAAAGAAATGCATATTCTAAAAAATGCCGAGCATGGATTTGAAGACGAGCAGGACCAGGCTATTAATTTAACTGTCAACTTTTTGGAAAAATATTTTTAATATGGATGTAACTGCAAAATGATAACATTTAAATAGAATTTTAGTTTGTCTTTCTCATGAAAATTATAGATGCGCATTGCCATTTGAATAAAAAAGAATGGATTAGTAATACTTCGGAGCCTGATAATGATTTTTTGATTGCTAATTATGGCTTTGATTATACTGAAGGCTTTATTTCAAATAATATGAAAGAGGCAAATATTGAAAGCACAATTATTTTTCCTATACCTTCAATTTATGTAGACTTAAGGAAAGCAAATAGATATGTTCTGGAAACCGCCCTTGCTAACAGTAATTTTGGAAAATTTATTCCTTTTAGTATTATTGATAAAAGTCCTCAATATTGGTATGAAAGAGGAGCAAGGGGATTTAAGCAACATGACTATGGTCAAAATATTCATCCGAAAGATTTGGTAAATTATAAAGAATCCTACCAATTCATGCAAGAAAAAGAATTACCCTTATTGGTTCATTCAGGTATTCCAATTCAAAAAAGAATTGAAGAAATTATTAATTATGCTCCAAATTTAAAAATTATTCTGGCTCATTGCGGAGCAGAATTTTTAAAAAAAAATGATTATAAGCCCCATATAGGACAAGTTCATAATATTTTACAATCCTTGAAAGGCCATAAGAATTTGTATTTTGATATTTCTGCATTAGAAGACAAAGAAATAATAAAAATGGCAATCGAAGAAGTTGGCGACGACAAAGTAATTTTTGGCTCAGATTTTCCTGAAGAGAAGCCTGTGTCTGCATTAGCCAGATTAAAATCACTTCAGTTAGAAGATTCTCGACTTGAAAATATTCTGCATAATAATATCTGCAGGATTCTAAACAATAGGTTTTTATCTTAAAAAATGATTTATTTTTATGGATATAAAATTGATAAATTTTGATAAAGATTTTTTTGAATCTTTAGAAGGCAATGAACATATTCTTTTAGTTGAATCTGGATTTTATCATGTAATTTTAATTGAAGAAAAGAAAGCAGGCATAGTGGGATTTTTTCATTCAAAGAAAAGCAAGAAAGAAGGTTTTATTCAGATTATTCTCGCTCCAGAATTCAGGGGCAAGGGCTTTCTCAAAATTTCTGAAGATTTGTTAGCAAAAAAGTATGAATTAAAAAAATTGTATGCAACAATCCTAAATGATAATATTGCATCGATAAAATCGCATTTAAATGCTGGCTTTACTTATTTGCCTGAAGAAGAACAAAATAGATTGCGCAATCTTGGATTACTAGATATTGATAAAGTTCGGCTTGTGAAGAAATATTAATTTATCATAATAAAGTGGTAACAAAACAAAAGATTTATATATTTTAGACTTTTTAATATTTTATGAAAACATTAGAAGATACATTGAATAAAAGAATGGAAGAAAATAGATTAATAGAAACTATCAAAAAAGATTTAGGAAACTATATAACAAAATATAAAACAATTTTATTGGATGGAGGTAATATTTCAGCCAGCCTTAAAGATGAATTCAAGCCAGGATTTGGCATTTATTTAAGAAACTATAATGATCTTTTTAGATATCAAATAATCATTCCTGATTTTGAAAAACTATCTCCTTATGGCATTTATAATGCTGTTTTTATGGATTCAAATTCCAACATCTGCAGTATTCCTGTAATCAATCATGAAGATAAAGAATTATTGAGAATTTTTAGACCTTTAATTGATTTTACTTCAAAAGAATTGGGATATGATCCAAATTTTGGCGAGCTTTTTCTAAAGGGATTTGAGTATGCAGGATTAAATTTTAATATTTCAAGAGAAATTGGAATAAGATTATTTAGCCATCTTAGATCTCAGATACCCAACCCGGTCGAAAATTTTTGCATTCCAAAAGATGAAGTTGATTTAATGCTTGATTTAAAAAATAATTTAAGAGAATACATTCTAATTAATAAAGAAGAAAGCATAGTAATTTCTTATAAAGAAGTCCCAAATAGTCTTAAAGATGAATTCAAGCCAGGATATTCAATATTTACAAATGACCCCGAATATTATGGATTATATTCAAACTGGTTGACTGAAGAACAAAATATCGCTCAATCAAGAGGGCCAAAATGTGAAATTGGAGAATTATTTTTTATGGATTCAAATTCCAACATCTGCAGAATGCCCATAAAAAAAGCTTTTTTTGAAGATGATTTATTTGCAAAAACAAGATATAGTTTAGAAAAAATTCATGCAACAAATACTGAAGGAATAACAGATCCAAGAATAAAATCCCAGCTTGAAGAATTGGGATTTAATTTTTATCCGGTTCATTACGAGTTAAAAAGAAGATTTTTCAGCCATATAAGAGAATATGAATCTAATTCAGGTAAAAGAAAGGAAATAGAAATTAATGAAAAGGCAAAGCAATTTATTTTCTAAATATTATCACTATTAAGTTATAAAAAGTAAAGATTTAAAAACGCTATTTTTTTAAACTTGCATGGCAAATTTAGAGAACCTTTTGAAATTTAAAGTAGAACAGTTTGATAATTTACTTGAAAGCGAAGGAAAAAAATTCTTATTGGAAGACACTTCAAAAAATGCTGGATTTAGATTTACATATACAAAATATTTAGTTGCACAAGCTATTTACAGCGGGCAAAGAGACGATATTTCAGATGCTGAAAAATCAAGTTTATACGAAAAAGCATCAGGATATGCTAATGAATATACTTCTACTAATATTTTTGTTCCTATGTTTTTGCCATGGAATTTTTTACCTGATGGAATAAAAGAATATGAAAATTTCCATATATGCCCTGAAAATGATTTTAATATAGCTCGAAATAATGTTTATCATGTTTTAATGAATCTTAATGAATATGCGAGAGAAATAGTTTCAGGTTTCCCACCTAATTTACTCCCTTATTATTTAAGATTTCAAAACTTATATGGCAGTTTAATAAGAGAAGAAAATTCTCCCGAAAATTTAATAGGCTTAATAAAAAGCCTAGACAAAACATTTGATTTTGTGAATAAAACATTTAAATCCAAAATAATTAATTTTCAATTTAGAAGCACAGATAATACAAGCTTATGGATAAGTCGGATTTTTAAAAACTATCAAGGTCCAAAATCAGAAAATTATGGGTTGGATGTTGAAGGTGTTGAGCAGTTTTGCATGAACAAGGAGAGAATTATCTTAAATAAGGGGGATGGCCTTTCTATTCTTCCTGCACTTCAATCAATTAAAGATTTTATCTGTAAATTTTAGGACTAACAAAAATCTTAAAAACTCTTGCAATTTATTTTTTGAATGGTTGTAAGAATACAGGAAAAATCTGTTGCTGAAATTGATAAAAAAATTAGGGAAATGACTACTTCTTTAAATAAAATCGCTTATTTGGAATCGGCTATTAAATTTAATTTTAGTTTTGACATAAAGAGATTTATTTGGGAAAAATTATCAACTCTTTATGAAGAAAAAAAATTATATGACAAGGCTGCAAAGGCAATGGTTGGCAAGGCTTTGATAGACATTTCGTTTAGGGATAAAATGGAATCTTACCTAAAAGCAGGCGAGTTTTTTGCCAAGGCTGGAAAAATTGAGGATTCTGAGCATATTTTTACAAAGGCAATAAGAGAGGCACAAACCCAAGAAGAAAAGCTAAAGATAAAATTAGCCATGAAGAATATTTTTTTAACAATTGCTAAGGAATTAGAGAAGAGCAGTAAAAAGGTTAATGCAAGTTATTTTTATAAAAAGATTTTAGAAATGCCTATAACTGAATCTGAAAAACAACAGATTAAAGAAAAATTAAGAATAATTTATAAATCCCTTGGCAAATTCAGAGAAGCTGAATTACTTGAAGGGATTTAAAAAAATAAAACTAAGAATTTCTAACAATTAATTAATAGTCTGCAAAGTCATCATCACTTGAACTACTGTCATCTTCTTCATCTTCCAAATCCTCATCTTCTTCGAAATCATTTTCATCGTCTTCCATTGGTTCTGGTTCTTTTACACTTTTTTTGGATGATCCCATTTTTTGCCTCCTTTGCTATTTTTTAATATTCCTATATTTTTGCAGGTTTTATAAATCTTATGTTGATTCTCAATTGATCTAACAGCTTAAATGATAAGGTTTAAAAACTTGAAAAAGCTTGGATAATAAGCAGAAAAAGTGAATATTAATTATTACTATCACACTTAACCTATCAAGGATGTTTTCATTTTTGATAATTGATATGCATGAATCATATTAAATAGAATTTCGCTCTTTCTGTAATAAACTAAATAGGAGGAAAAATGGCAAAAATTAGTCCAGTTTCAATAAAATACACAATTAGCGCTAACTTTTCAGCAGAAGGCCCTATTGAAAAACCTGATGTAATTGGAGCTCTATTTGGGCAGACTGAAGGACTTTTGGGGCCTGATATGGAATTGAGAGAACTTCAAAAAGAAGGTAAGATTGGCAGAATTGATGTTAATATAACCACTGAAAATGGAAAAACTAAGGGAGAAATTATCATTCCTTCTGCATTAGATAAAACTGAAACAACAATTATCGCAGCTGCATTAGAAACGATTGATAAAATTGGCCCGACTGACGCAAATATAACTATCAATGAAATAGAAGATGTCAGGGGAAGCAAAAGAGACTATATCATGGAAAGGGCAAAGAAACTTCTTGGAGAAATCAAGAATGCCGGAATGGATAGCAAAGAAATGGAACAACAATTGGTTGAATCATCTAGGATTGCTAAAATTTCGGAATATGGAGTAGAGAAACTTCCAGCAGGCGACTTATCAGAGAATGAAATAATTGTAGTTGAAGGAAGGGCGGATGTGGTTAATCTATTAAGGTGCGGTATAAAAAACGTGGTTGGCATGAATGGAACAAAGTTTTCAAAGGACATATCTAATTTAAGTGAGATAAAAGAATTAACCTTGTTTGTTGATGGAGACCGAGGTGGAAGGCTTATTGCAAGGAATGTATGTGATAATGCACGCATATCCTTCATTGCTGTTGCACCAGATGGGAAAGAAGTTGAAGAATTATCTGGAAAAGAGATTTTGCAGGCATTAAGAAAAAAAGTCCCTTCAAATGAATTTTTTAAAAAACAAGATAGATTGGAAGTTTCTGAAGAAAAAACAAAAAAGATAACATCCGAAGACATAGAAAATTTAAGAAAACTTGCAGAAGAAGTAAAAGGAAGGAATGCCCTAATTTTAAATCAAAATATTGAAGTAATCAAAGATGTGCCTATATCAAAGCTTGATTTTTTAAGGGTAAGGGATGCTTTTATTCTTGTTGCAAACACAGCAAATTCTTCAATGGTATCCGCTGCTAAAAAGTTAGGAATAAGATATGTCGCAGCAAAAAACTTCGGAAAAATAGACGGCAATGATGTGGAATTGATATCACTTTAATCGACATATTTAAAAAAGAAAACTTATTTCCATATGCAAATGCAAAGGAGAAGTGATTTTGTCAAAGATTTCCTGAAAAGGTTGATTGTTATTATTTTTATTCTTTTATTATTGTGGACTTTTTTTACTTTTTATTATAGTTATAAAAATTGTGAAAATGAAAGCTGTTTCTATAAATATATGAAAGATTGCAAGCGTGCAAAATTTATCAGTGTGGGAAATATGACTTTTGAATACAAAATAAATGGAAAAGAGCAGAATCAATGCTTTGTTCATGTCAGGCTTCTTCAAGGCGATTTAAATCAATATGATTCATTAAAACTTGTGGGAAAAACCATGGACTGTTATTTGCCTTTAGGAGTCATAATTAAGCCAGAATATAACCTTGATTTCTGCCATGGCTTGCTAAAAGAAGGACTTCAAGATCTAGTTTTAAAGAAACTTTATGCTTATATCATTCAAAATCTTGGAAGGATAAGGACAGATCTTTCAAATTTTTAATAATTATTTTTTTAAATGAACGTCCATCTGAGGAAATGGTATTTCTATTTTATGCTTGCTTAAGATATTATAGATTTTTGTATTTGCCTCATCTTTTGCCTCATCTCTATTTTCAAATGAGCTTATATAAAAATATGCTTCTAATTTTAGGCATGAATCTGCCATTTCGATGAACCTAATATACGGCTCTGGCTCTGTTAAATTCTTTACTGATTTTAGTTCTTTTATTACTATTTTTTTTACTTCCTCAACATCACATCCATATGCTACTGTAAATGGGACTGTTATTCTTAGCCTTGGTTCAGGCAAAGCTAAATTTTGAATAACACTTTCTGCTAATTTACTATTTGGAATAATAATCATTTCACTGCTTGAAGTAAGTATTCGAGTGCTTCTTAGCCCAACTTTTATAATTTTTCCTCTTGTATCTGCATCAAGATGTATTAAATCTCCTGCACGAATAGATTTATCTAAAATTATTGCTAATCCTGAAAAAATATTGCTTAACACCGGCTGGACTGCGAGAGCTACTGCCAAACCTGCAATGCCAAGACCTGCTAATAAAGGTCCAACTTCCATTCCCCAAAGATCCAATATATATAATACTGCTATTACAATTAACGCAACTTTTAATGCAACATGAATCAGCGAGGTAAGATTTTCATCAACTTTTGTTTTTGTTCTTAATGCAAATCTTTGCCATGCCCTATGTATTATTAAATCTGTAAAGATGTAAATCAAAGAACTAGCAATGATTATTATCAAGCTGTATATTACATTAGTCACAATTTTCGATACATTGTCTACTAATACTAATTGAGTTAGGGCAAATCTTAAGCTGATTGAGAGAAAAATAAGATTCATAGGCAAACTGGCTTTTTCCAAGAATAATGTTTCCAATTCAGGCTTTCTTAAAACTTTTAAAAAAATTGCTTTTGTAATCAGAAAAATTATCTTTGTTATAAGAAATGCACATAAAAAGACAATAAACGCTCTTAGATATTGATTTACAAAATATTGTTCAAGCACCATCTTTTCATTTCAACATTTTTAAACATTTTAAATCTTTTCATTTAAGATTTTAACTTCAATGCATTATAATTCATAAAATCAGTTTTGAATACAAGTAGATAATGTTTCTGTTGCTTGTTTAATTTTTCTATGCATAAATTGCGAAAGTTGATTTGCAAAAATATCTTCTAACTTTTCTATTTTTTCCTTATTTCCAGTTTCGGAATTTATCATTAGTCCATTAATCAGTCCTAATTCCAATTGTGAATGTTCTTGCAATAGTTTTTTAGCAAATATATCACTTAATTCTTCATAAAATCTTTCCCTTTCCACAGAATTATAATAAATTATAGAAGTATACTTTAATCCGATTAATAATTGATAACTTTCATTTTCTTCAATTTTGCCAATTAATATTAATGCTTTTTCCATTTTAAATTTCTCAAGATTGACCTGCAAACTTTGCCATGAACCTGCTGCTTCTCGGTTCAAGCCTAAACACGCCCCTGGCAGGACTTGAACCTGCGACCCCTTGCTTAGAAGGCAAGTGCTCTATCCAGCTGAGCTACAGGAGCTTAATAATGTCTCGAGAAGATTATTTTTAAATTTGTTGATAGACTAAAATTAACTTTTCTTTTTTTGCTCTAATTTGTTATTTAAAATTAAAGCTAAAGTAATTACAATTATTGCAATAATTAATCCCACAAAGAATTTTAGTTTATCATTGGCGCTTTCCCATCCGCGTGTAAAAGCCCATATTATCAAAACTATACCTGAACCAGATATGCCTGCGCTTATACTTGGCATAGTTAATAAAAAGAAAGCAATTATCATTATAGTTACTCCTAATATACTTGCAATTATGAAAAAGTTTTTATTATAATTTCTGTTTGCATTTGTGAATTCTTGCTGGCATTTTTGCATTTCATCATCATCTAATTTCATTGATGCTCTGCATTCTCCAACAGTCATGTTATCTTGACATTTTGCGACATTTAATATAGGGTCGGAATAAATGCTTTGATTGCAAAAATCTTCATATCTGACAGCAGGATAAAATGCTTGTATTCCTAATAAGACAAGAATATAAATTACCACTGCAATTCCAATGCCAAACATAACATTTAATATTTTTGCCATAAATTTTACTTGAATTATTTATTCTTGTTCCCATAATTTTTTAGAGCAATACCAACTAAGACTAAGAGCAACCCCCAGATGAAAGCTATAATCGGCCTGAGCCATGCTTCACGGAATTTAAGAAAATAAATCAGCTCAAAAACAAAATAAAATATGCCAAACATAACTGAAGAAAGCCCTAATATTTTGTTTTTTCGCAATGGCTTATTTTTTATTAATCTTAAACTAAAATAAATTATGAATGCTATTAACAAAATCTGAATAAATACAATGAATATTAATGGAACCATCTGATAAAGATCAACTTCTGAAGCGAGCCCGAATCCTATAAAAAATATTGAAAAAGCTATTGTCCAAATTAATGCTATTATTGAAAAAATGAGAATAGCAATGCCCAAACTTTTTTGCTTCATCTTATATTTACTTGATAATCATTTATAAATTTAATTTAAGTAAACTTTAAATATAATCTCCATATAATCTGAATATGGAAAATAAAGGAGACAAGATATTGGATATTGCTGGAAAACGAGGATTTTTCTTCTCAACTGCAGAGATTTATGGTGGTAAGGCAGGATTTTATACTTATGGACATCTGGGGAAATTGTTAAAATTAAACTGGGAAAATTTATGGAGGAAATATTTTTTGTCATTGGATGATAATTTTTATGAAATTCAAGGCAATAATATTTTGCCAGAACAAGTTTTTATTGCATCGGGGCATGTAGACAATTTTAATGATCCTTTAACAGAATGCAAAAAATGCCATTTTAGATTCAGAGCAGATCATTTTCTTGAAGAGAATGGTGTTGAAAATGCAGAAACTTTGAGCATTTCCGAGATGAATAAAGAATTAGAGAAAAGAAAATTGAAATGCCCGAAATGCAAGGGGGACTTGTCTGAAATAAAGCAATTCAACATGATGTTTCCGATTAATATAGGCTTTAATAATGACAAGGCTTACTTAAGCCCTGAAACTGCTCAGGCTTCATATATAACTTTTAAGCAGGAATTTCAGGCAACCAGAAGCAAATTGCCTCTGGGCTTAGCAATAATTGATAAAGCATACAGGAATGAAATTTCTCCTAGGCAAATGTTTTTTAGACTGAGGGAATTTACGCAGGCCGAACTTCAGATTTTTTTTGATCCAGATAAGATAAATGAGCATGAAAAATGGGACAGCATCAAAAAAGAAAAACTTCCAATTAAATTTGCAGCCTCCTCAAAAATTCAAGAAATTGGCTGTGAAGAGCTGAATAAAAAATTCAAGATTCCAAAATTTTATTTATTTTATGCCGCAAATATAAAAAAATTTTATCTTGAAATCCTTAAAATTCCAAAAGAAAAATTTAGATTCAGAGAATTAGATGAAAGGGAAAGGGCATTTTATAACAAGATTCATTTTGATATTGAAGTTAACTTAGAGACTTTAAATGGGTTCAAGGAAGTTGCAGGATTACATTATAGAACAGACCATGATTTATCCGGGCATGGAAAAGTATCTGGAAAAAATCTTGAAGTATTTTATGAAGATAAAAAGATTCTTCCGCATGTACTTGAATTGAGTTTTGGGGTTGACAGGAATATTTGGACCCTTCTCGATGTCTTTTATGGAACTGGAAAAGAGGGAAGCATGTTTAAGTTTCCGATTGATGTCTCTCCTATAAAGGCCGCAATTTTTCCATTGGTAAAAACAGATGAAAATCTTGTGAAAATCTCAAAAGAAATTTATGGGCAACTCAAGGAAAAGTTCAATGTTGTATATGATGATTCGGGAAGTATTGGAAGAAGATATGCCCGAAACGATGAAATCGGAACTTTTTTATGCATAACAGTTGACAGCCAAACGTTGAAAGATAATACTGTGACAATCAGGGACCGGGATACTACAAAGCAGGATAGGGTTAAAATAGAAGACCTAAAAAAAATAATCAGTCAAATGATTAAAATTGTGATTTAAATTAGGATGAAAAAAAACCTTTTAATTTGGATTTTAACAATTGCAATAATTTTGCCTCTTTTATTTTATGTATTAAAGGATATCAATCTTGTACAAATATATGAATTGCTCAAGCAAATCAAGATAAATTATTTTCTTATCGCTGTCTTATGCTATTTTATTGGATTGTTGTTATGGAATCTTAGGTTTACAAAATCTGTCCGGTATGTTGTCAATGGAGATTATTGGTTCATGCTTTCTGTATTGTTATCTGGAACTTTTTTTAATAGCATCACGCCTGGACAAAATGTTGGAGGCGAGCCGATTCGAGCTTATTTTATCGGCAAAAAATACAAAAAATCCAAGACTAAAATTTTGGGAGTTATACTCGCAGATAAATTAATGAATCTCTTTGTTTATTCTTTATTTCTTATCTTTTCAATCTTATTTGTCCTAACTTTTCTCTCGATTTCAACTAAGATGAAACTGATTCTTGAGATATGCTTAATTTCTGTAATTATACTAATTGGAATTGTAACCTATTTTGTCCACAGCAATAAAAAAATTAATTTGGATATTTTATTAAAACTAATTTATAATTTTGGATTTGAAAGATATTTTAAGACAAGAGAGGAATTTTTAAGCTATTTTAATAAGATGATAAATGGCTTTATCAAGAGTTTTAAAAAAGTTTTGAGAGATAAAAAATTATTCAGAGCTGGTTTAATAATTTCGTTGGTATATTGGATTTCTAACTTTCTTATTTCTTATCTTTTATTTTTATCATTTGATTACAAGATAAACTTTTTGTCAATTGTAATTGTTTTTACGCTCGGTTATTTTGCCGGGGAACTTTCTCCTATACCTGGGGGAATTGGGATAGTTGAAACGGCAATGCTTTTGTTGTATTCAGCAATGGGAATTCCCTTAGAACTTGCCATTTTAGTAACATTATTAAGCAGGGTTATTCATTATATTTTTAGTTACATAATCGGAGGTTTATGCTTCTTATATTTGAAGCTCAAATATTAAATGAATATATTATATGGTGTTTCAGGAGTCGGATTTGGACACTCTTCCCGTGCCTTGGTTGTTGCAGATTATCTTGAGAAAAAGGGCCATAATGTTTTAATTCTAACTTATGGGCAGGCATATAAAGTTTTGAAAAAAAGATTTAAGGTTTTCAAGGTAAGCGGATTAACACTTATTTTTTCGCGCGGAATTCTAAAAAAACAGAAAACTGTCGAATACAATGCAAAAAATTTTTCTAAGAATCTCTTTCGATTTAGAAAATTCAATAAGCTAATGCAGGAATTTCAGCCTGATTTGTGCATTGCAGATATGGAGCCTATTGTTCCAATTTTGTCTTTTTGGTATAAGAAACCCCTGGTATGTTTTGATAATCAGCATAGATTAACAAATATAAATTTAAACATTCCAAAAAAATATTATCCAGACTATTTAATGGCAAAAGCTGTTGTCCACAGATTTGTCTCAAAGGCAGATTTTTTTATTATAACTTCTTTTGCAGATGAGCCTGTCAAGAATAAAAACAGCTTTGTGGTCTTTCCCATAATCCGTGATGAAGTGAAAAAGATAAAAGGCTGTGAAAAAGATAAGGTCTTAGTTTACTTATCCAGGCCTAATAATAATCTTATCAAGATTTTAAGACGAATTGATGAAAAATTTGTAGTGTATGGCTATAATAAAAATGAAAAATCAAAAAATTTAGAATTTAAAACTTCACAAAGTTTTTTGCAGGACTTGAGCGAATGCAAAGCTATCATTGCAACTTCGGGATTTTCTTTGATTTCAGAGGCGCTTTATCTGAGAAAACCTTATCTTGGAATCCCATTAAAGGGCCAATTTGAGCAGATCTTGAATGCAATTTTTCTTGAGCAATCTGGATTTGGCGCTTTTTCCGAAGATTTAACTGAAGAAGATGTCAGAAAATTTTTGAGTAATCTTGGCAAATATAAGAAAAATCTGAAAAAATACAAGCCTGATTTTAATAGACTATATAAAGTCTGGGATAAAGTCTTGAATGAGATTGAGAAGAAGATTAAGCATTAGTTAATTTTTGATTTAAATTTTCCAACAATCCAACCGATTATGGTTCCGATAATAAAATAAAATAATGGCAAAAAGATGAATAATATTAAATAAGCCTGCCAACCCTGAAAAATTATTCCTAAATTGAAAATATCTGATAAAAATAAAGCAGGATAGTCTATAAAAAAGAAAAGTTGCATGGAATAACCTAATTTGATAATAAATAATGAAATTAGATTAACAATAAAGATTATAATTGCACCAATGATTCCTCCTTTAAGCCAAGCGGGTAAATTTTTCCAAGCCATCAATATGAGTAAATTAAGTAATATAAAAATGGTTATGATTTCATTGCACTATAAATCGCTTCATTGTTGAACATCCATAAAAGCTTGAAATTTGAAAACCCAATATTTGCAAGAAGATTTGATTGGCTTGCTAATGTCATTGGCATATCTTCTTCAAAGGCGTGCATTAACCATGTGTTTAACTCTTCCCCTTCTAAATTTTTTTCCAGAAAATTCTTATATATCATTCTCAATTGGTCATCAATAGAATAGAATTCATGCTTATAAAAATCTGCATTAATCAATTGTCCCCCTATATCCAGTGAATCGTATATCCTTTCAAATAATTCTGATTTCTCTTCATCTTGAATATTGTGAATTGCAATTGCTGAAACTACAGCATCGAATTTTTGATTAAAATGATAATTTCTAAAATCCATCTCTATTAATTCAATTCTATCAGAATATTTGGCTAAATTAATCTTTGATTTTTCAATCATTTTAGGAGAAAAATCAATGCCTGTAATTCTCGAATTTGGAAATTTTTGTGCCATCAGACTCATTCCATGGCCTGTTCCGCAACCAAGGTCTAAAACTTTTAGCCTTTTATTTTTATCCAAACAAATAGCATTAACTAATTCATTATGCAACTCATCATTCTTAAAAACAACCTTTTCAGCGATAGTATCATAATCCTTTACTGTTTTTGAAAAATGCGTTTGAATTCTATCCATTGTTTCAGAAAAATTATTTTTGTTAATAAATATTTAGATTGTTAAATATCTTAAATTCAAATTTTAAAAACATCAAATTTAAAAACTTCTGAATTGTAAAATCTAAGGTGATATGGCTGTAGTTTTAGCGTTTATATCTATAAAAGGAGGAGTTGGGAAAACAACACTTGCAATAGAAACAGCAAGTTGCCTGGCAAATTATTTCGGAAAACGTGTTTTGTTGGTTGATGCCAATTTTTCAGCCCCCAATGTTGGGCTTTATTTGGACTTAACTAATGATTTAACATTGCATGATGTCCTGAGCGGGGAAGGGCTTCATACAGCAATTTATGAATCACATGGATTTGATGTTGTGCCTGCTTCTTTATACTATGGCAAGGAAATAGACATATTTTCACTAAAGAATGTTTTGTCAAAAATTAAAGATCAATATGATTTTATTATACTTGATTCATCTCCAAATTATTATGAATTGATTCCTGTGATTGCTGCTGCAAATAAGATTTTTATTGTAACAACCCCTGATTCTGTCACGCTTGAGACTACATTAAAGGCTGCAAAATTGGCAAGACAAAAGAAAACCCCTATTGAAGGAGTTATAGTGAATAAGATTAAAAATCCTAATTATGAGGCGGATTTGCTTGACATTGAAGAATTTTTCAAAATACCTGTTTTAGCAAAAATAAGAGACAGCAAAAAATTAACAGAAGCATTATTCTACAAAAAGCCTTTGACAGTTCATGATAAAAATCATGAAATTTCCCGGGAGATAAGAAAACTAAGTTCTGCATTATGCGGAATGCCTGAAGAGCCGGAGAGCTTTTTTGAAAGGTTGCTTTCATTTAGGAATATGGTTGAAAGGCAAAAAATTAACCGAGAAATTGTAAGACAGAGTTTTTATCAGGCTAGTTTTAATTGAAAAAGCTAATTCTTTAAGATGGTCCAGATTCATAAAATCAATCTTTTCGGGACAGGCTTTCGTTTGAGATAAATCAAACAACTTAAGTTCTCAATGGACCTGCCGGGAATTGAACCCGAATCTCACGACTGCCAGCCGTATGTAATGCCGTTATACTACAGGCCCTAAGCATTAGTAAAAAAAACATTGAAATTTAAATTTTTACATTTGCTTTTGATTAACTTATAATCGCTTGAGATTATATTCGGCTTATTCTTATCAACATTTATTAAATCTATTTTTTCCAGAGCAGTTCCCCTTACTAGTATCAACAAGAAACTGTTAATTACTTTTCCTGATTTTGTTGCATGTTCAAAAGACAGAGATTTTATTTGGTTGAACTTCGCTTTTATGCCGAACTTTTCTTTCATTATTCTTTTTACTGCTTCCTGAATTGATTCTCCGATTAAAATCCTTCCCCCTGGCAGGGATAATTTATCTTTATATGGTCTTTTTTCACGCTTATATAAAAATGAATTTTTATCATCCCCTATGTGTACTAGAATGACTGGCAAGACTGATTTTTTTGAAGATAAATAAGGGATAAGGGATTCAGATGTTTCTGAAAGAGAATAAAAGCTGTTTTCTTTTTTTAGGATTCCTTTTTTCAAGAGATTTTTGAGATGATACGTTAATTTGTTTGACCTTATCTTTAATAATTTTTCAATTTCATTAAATTTTAATTTATCATTGCATAAAAATAAATCCAAGATTTTGCCTTCCATTTTAGTCAAATTTTTTGAGCAATTGTTTAAATATAAGGATTTTGATATTCGATTATGTATGATAAAAATCAGGCGCATTATATTGCAGTTACAGGAATTTTAGTGAAAGACAGCAAATTTTTGATAGTAAAAAGAGCGGAATGGGAAAAAGCGTTTCCGGGGAGGTGGACTGTTCCTGGAGGGAAATTAGAAGTTTTAGATTATACCTTAAGGGAAAAAGATACAGCACACCATTGGTATAATGTTTTTGAAGATGTATTAAAAAGAGAGATCAAAGAAGAAGTGGGATTAGAAATAAAAAATATTGGATATGTGACAAGCATGGTTTATATACGGCCTGATAAAATTCCCTGTATTATTGTAAGCCTTCATGCTGAACCTTTGGATGAGCAAATAAAATTATGCAATGCATTGACAGAATATGCCTGGATTGATTTAAATGAAGCTAAAGATTATGATTTGATTGACGGAATTTTAGACGAATTGATTATACTTGAACATTTTCTTAAGAATGGGGAAAGAATGGTTTGGAAAAAATTTAAAGACAATTAATCTTTTAAACTTGCAAATCTTTTTTTCAATATGAAGGAAGAATGCATATTTTGCAGTATTGTGAACGGAAAGATTCCCGCAGAAAAAATTTTTGAAAGTGATAATTTTTTTGCCATAAAAGACATTCATCCAAAGACAAAGGGGCATACACTGATAATTCCAAAAAAGCACTATAAAAATTTTTTAGAGATGCCTTCGCTTTTGTTTTCGGAATTTTTATCTATAACTAAAGAGGCAACATTAAAAATCATGCAACGTGAAAAAGCTGAAGGATTTAATTTAGTGATGAACAATTTCAAAATTGCAGGACAAGTAATAGAGCATGCGCACCTGCATATTTTGCCAAGATATTCTGATGATAATTTTAAGATAAATGTGTAAAGTAATTCTTAAGTTATCTAATCTTAAATTCTTCTTGAAAGAATATAAATTATTATGATCACTTTTAATATATAAAATTTTAAAAATTATCTTCTTCTCCTCCTCTAAAAATGCCCAAGTCAAAAGTGAAGATTTTATTAAAGGAGAAAATTGAAAATGGGAAAAAATTATTTAGAAAGTAAATTCGGACGGCTAATATATCAAAAAAAAGAAGGAAAAGAAAAACATATTCATGCTTATTATTTAGAAAAGAGAACGGGCATTCTCCATAATATTGTATATGAATTGAATAAACCCCGGGTTATAGTTTTTCACAAATGTTTAACATTAAATGAAATAAATCAAAATTCAGTAATAGCTATAAGGGAAAAGAGAGACAAGGGCATTGTAGACATGCTTTATCTACAGGATATTTTTATCCAAGCAGAAAGAATGGACCAAGAGAAAATAATAAATCCCCATTATAAACTTAAGGTTAAATGCTTAATTGGAAGCATCCCTTACCATCCTGATTAATCTTTATTTTTTATTGATTCGCAAAACTTTTCAAAACTTCTGTCATATGTTTTTTCAGCATCTTTTGAAAAGAAGCAAGCAGGGATTTCTTTTCTTTTTCTGTGATATCTGACACATTCACAGCACATTCCCTTTTTTTCACAATTATAAGTGCAAGGGCAATTTTTTGAATTTTGCTGTTTTTTGCATTCCATTTTATTTTAATTTATCTAAATATGAATCCAATGATATGCCTATCCTATCATAATATTTTCCAAATGTATCCTTAATATTTGCAATTGCTTTATATACATTGTTTTTTACATCTTTTTCTGGATGCTCTGTTTGATATTTTATAAATGCCTTATATATCTCTTCCGGATCTATAAAAGGATTGCACAAACTTTTTTCATAATTTACACATCCAAGTATTAAACATCTCGACATAATTTCATGGTCAAATCCGTAATCATGCCCTGTTTCTTCTTTCAATTGTTTGGATGCCTTACAATTGATGCATCCCCTAAGTTTTATGAATTCAGGTATTTCTTCCATTTATGGCGTTGAGGAGATTTGAACTCCCGATCTCTGCCTTATGAGAGCAGCGCTTTAGCCACTAAGCTACAACGCCAGACAATAGATAATCAATTTAATGATTTAAAAGTATTTCTTATTGATTCCTCAAATTTTTCAAAAGCCATAAAAACTTTTTTGCCTATATAATACAATAGATAATCAATTTAATGATTTAAAAGTATTTCTTATTGATTCCTCAAATTTTTCAAAAGCCATAAAAACTTTTTTGCCTATATAATACAATGGATAAAATGCAGATGCTGGATAGTGTGAAA
>JBMOLG010000010.1:32023-219664 GCA_049324275.1 Nanobdellota archaeon
ACAATAGATAATCAATTTAATGATTTAAAAGTATTTCTTATTGATTCCTCAAATTTTTCAAAAGCCATAAAAACTTTTTTGCCTATATAATACAATGGATAAAATGCAGATGCTGGATAGTGTGAAATCTTACTTGTCGCAATTTGGAGCGATAGATGTGAGGATCATTAAAGCAATGGATGAAGTAGACCGCATTAATTTCATTGAAGAAGAATATAAAAATGAAGCATATGAAGATACAGCAATGCCAATTGGGCTTGGGCAGACTATCTCTCAACCTTCAACTGTTGGGCGTATGCTTTCACTTCTCGAACTAAAAAAAGGCGATAAAGTATTAGAGATAGGGACGGGGAGCGGATGGAATGCTGTTTTGATTGATTATATAATCGGAAAAAATGGAATGGTTGTAACAACAGAAATTATTGAAGAGCTTATAAGAAAATCTAAAAATGTTTTAAAGAGATTAAATATTAAAGATGTTCAAATTTTAAGAGAAGATTTTAGGAATTTAAAAGAAAAATTTGACAAGATTATTTTTACTGCAGGAATAGTCTCCGATCAAGAGCACATAATTAAAGAATTCATTAAACAGCATTTAAATCCAAATGGTATTGCTATATGCCCTAATCGTGAAGGACCTCTTATAATTTTTAAGAAAAATGAAAAGATGAAAAAATTTTTTACTGAAGAAAGTTATATTTTTGTGCCACTTGTTTTATAAAATTTAATTTAAGCACAACTTCCACTTGAGCCAGAATTTCCTGAAGCGCCAAAGCCAGATGAAGTGCTTGTTGTTGAAAGTTCTGCATCACATTCATTAGGAGCTTTATTGAAAGCACTGCAAACAGTACTTAATGCTCCTGAGGGACTTCTGTTAAAACTTGCTTGAACTCCATTAATAACTAATGTGGGACTGCCCTGTACCCCATAATTTTGGCTTAATTCAGAATCCTTTTCATAATAATCTTTTGCTTTTGTTTTCATGCAGACGTCAACGTTTATAAGATATTTAGTCATGCATCTTGTTGCATTTCCATCTTCTAAAAAGCATTCTAGATAATTAAGAAATTTTGCTGGTTGTTCTTCTCTTATACATATTTGCCTGTATGTTTCTTCTTCTTCTTCATCTCCATGCATAAAGTAATGCACGAATCTTATTTTAGCATCAACATTTGTTCCCAATTCTCTTATTGCAGGAATCATCGCTTTTTCGGCCTGGGTTCCGTAAGGACAATATGTCATAACAAACAGCTCAACGGTTGGTTTATCTGATTTTGGAACTTCAATTTTTTCTTCATTGGTATTTGTATTTATTGCATCTCCTGTTAATGGAACAATATTATAAACAAAATTTTTCCCATCAGAAGTGATATAAACGGGAATATCTTGATTTTGATAAGAAACAGTTACTTGATATAAGCTTCCTTGTGCTTCAACATTTACCAATCCAACTCCTCCTCCAGTTTGGGCATTAAGGAAATTAACAACACTTTCACCAGCCTCATCTTTGCTGACATTTTGTGACATTGGGTTAATTAATAATACTGCAATTAACAGAATTACTAATATTATTGTTGAAACGGCCCAATAATTATTAAAAATATTTTTTTTATGTTTTTTTTCAGACTCAACTTTCTCGTCAGCCATATTCTGGAATAGGAGCATTTCTTTATAAAGTTTGTGGATTTTTTATACATATGAGTATTGAAGGGCAGATTAAAAAAACTATCAAAGAGTATGAATTAATTAAAAAACAGGATAGATTAATCGTTGCTTTATCTGGGGGCAAGGATTCTACATCTATTTTGTACCTTTTGAAAAAGCTTGGCTATGATGTGAATGCTTTGATGATTAATCTTAATTTCGGAGAATGGAGCAAATTAAACTTAATAAATATGGAAAATTTTTGCAAAAGCATTAATGTAAACTTAGATGTAATCAATTTAAATGAAGTCTGCAGAATTGAGGAGATTGTTGAGAAAAGCCATTTAACTAAATGCACTGTATGCGGTGTTGTCAAAAAATGGGCATTGAATAAATGGGCAAAAAAATTAAGAGCAGATAAAATTGTTACAGGTCATAATCTTGATGATGAATGCCAGACAATCATAATGAATTTTTTAAAGGGAAATATTTATCTGGGAATAAATTCAACTCCTTTAACAGGTGTATCAAATGCTAATTTTGTACAAAGAATCAAGCCATTATTTTTCACTCCGGAAGATGAGATAAAAAAATATGCAGAAAAAATGCATTTTCCGGTGGTCTATGAAAGATGCCCTTATGCATCAAAAAGCTACAGAATTGAGACAAGGGAATGGCTTAAAGACTTTTCTGACAATCAAAAACTTAAGATTGTTAAAAATTATCAAAAAATTATTCCTGAATTAAGAAAAAGGTCCAAAGACGAAATAATAAACTGCGAAATATGCGGAGAGGCTTCAAAAAATAAAATTTGCAGGGCCTGCAGTTTCCTTAATTGCAGTAAGATTATGACTACACAAAAAAAGTAAAAGTAATTTCACAATTGTTTTCTATAGTTAACAAAATTATTGTTTAAAACATAAATATTTAAATAATGGCAATGTTTTCAACATGATAGTTTACAAGTGATTGTATAATAAAGAGGGTTAAGATACAAGATATTGCATGTTATGTCCATATTGCAAAAATAATGCGACAAAAGTAACCAATAAGAGAAGCAACTTTGATGTTATCCGAAGACGCAGAGAATGCTTAAAATGCAAAAGGAGATTCACAACATACGAACGGCTAGAATTGGAGCTAAAGGTTATAAAAAAGGATAACCTGAGAGAAAAATTTGACCGAAACAAATTGAAACTAGGCATTGAAAAAGCCTTTGAAAAAAGACCTGTCAGCAGTGATGAAATCGAAAAGATTGTGGAAGAGATTCAATTAAAAATTTATAATATTTCAAAAGGAAAGGAGATTAAATCATCAAAGATAGGGCAATTAGTAATGGATAGATTAGAGAAAATCGATAAGATTGCATATATAAGATTTGCTTCAGTTTATCGGGAATTCAAAGACTTGGGGGATTTTAAAAATGAAATTAAAAAATTTGCGTGAAAAAGATGGTTAATGAAATAGAATCCAATGAACTTATTATGAACAGAAACGAAATAAACATAATGCTTTCGCGTGTTGAGAAATATGATTATGATAAGATAATTTCTTTATGCATACGTGCCGGGACAAATCCGGAAGTTGCTGAAAAAATTGCAAATGAGATTGACCAAAGTTTTGATGAAGATGACAAATCTAGGCTATCCATGTCAGAGATTAAAGGATTTTTATTTGCGATGCTTTACAAGTATGATATTGCGGCGGCAAAAAGATTCAAGACTGATGAAATTTTTATCAGAACCAGCTCTGAGAATTTTGAAGTTTTTGATCGAAATAAAATTTCAAAGAGTTTAATGAAAGAAACTGGAATTGAGGAGAAGAATGCACAGGCTATTGCCATTGAAGTTGAAAAATTTATTAAAAATCTAAACCTTACTTTTTTGTCATCGCCTCTTATCAGGGAAATTGTTAATGTAAAACTTCTTGAATTTGGGCTCGAGGATGCAAGAAAAAAGTATACTCGAATAGGTATGCCAATTTATGATATTGAACAAATGATTCTACGCGGAACATCAACTGACATAAAAAGAGAAAATGCAAATTTACAGCATACCCCTGAGACTATCAATTGGATAATTTCCGGGGAAACTCTTGAACAGTACGCCATGCTTAAATTATTTCCTCAAAGATTAATTGATCCGCATATATCTGGGGATTATCATATTCATATATTATCTAATGCAGCGACAAGACCCAATTGCATTCAGCACTATCCGCCATTTTTTTTCAAATATGGATTAAAAGTTGATGGAACCGGCACTCATACAAGCGTTGCAGGGCCTGCAAAACATTTATCAGTTGCAATTCAGCATTGTGCAAAAATTTTATTAGCATCCCAGACACAAATGGCCGGAGGTCAGAGCATCGATTGTTTTAATGTATGGCTTGCCCCTTTTGTCAGGGGATTAACAGATGAGCAGGTTAAGCAGGCAGCGCAAGAATTTATATATGAGTTGAACCAAAGTTATGTCGCTCGAGGAGGGCAGGTAGTTTTTAGCAATGTTAATTGGGAATTAGGAATTCCAAAATGGCTCAAAAATCATCCTGCAGTTGGGCCCAATGGAAAAGATGCCGGGGTTTATGGGGATTATGAAGAAGAGAGCCTAAGATTTTTAAGAGAATATGTAAAACTTAAAATTAAAGGAGATTATAGCGGAAAACAGCATATGTTTCCCAATGATGTATTTAAAATCAGGCAAGGCGATTTTGAAAAATATCCTGAAGAAATAAAATTAATCCATGAATTTATCGCAAAGTTCGGAACGCCTTATATTGCCAATGGCACTCCTGAATGGCAGACTGAAAATTTTAATTATATGGGTTGCAGAACAAGGCTTGACAGCAAATACGCTGGACCGTGGGGGAGCATAAGGACGGGAAATGATATTTATATTACCCTCAATTTGCCAAGAATTGCTTATGAATCCAAGGGGAATGATGACAAATTTTTTGAACTGCTTGATAAAAGGCTAGCAAAAGCAGAAAAGACTCTCTTAGTAAAACATAGAATCAGTGACGATCTTTTGCATAATCAGGAACTGCTTAAGTTCTTGAGCCAAAAATTTGAAGGCGAAGAATATTATCAATTAAACAATACCACAAAGACATTTGGATATGTCGGATTGACAGAGGCGATGAAAGTCCATACGGGAAACCATTTGCATGAAAATCCTGATTCTAATGCATTTGGCTTAAAGGTAATAAAGAGAATATTTGATTATTCAAGGGAATGCACCCGAAATCATGGATTAAGATTTTCTGTTATTGCAAGTCCTGCAGAAACATGCGCATCCAGATTAGCAAAAAAAGACATTGCGAAATTTAGAAATGCTATATTTAGCGGAACAAAAGAAAATTCTTATTATACAAACAGCCACATGGTAAAGATGGATGCTAATATTCCCATATCTGAAAAAATAAAAATAGAAGAAGATTATCATCCCTTAACAAATGGCGGACATATTTTGCATTTATGGTTGGGAGAACAAACGCCGAATGCACAAAGCCTGACTGAATTGTCAAAAAAAATCTGCAAAACAAATATCGGATTTTTTGCATATACAAGAGATTATTCAAGCTGTAATTCTTGTTTTAACTTTAGTTATGGCTTAAAAGAAAAGTGCGGAAATTGCGGAAGCGACAGCCTGAGCAGATACAGTAGAATTACAGGATATTATCAAAAAGTAGAAGGATGGAATCCTGCAAAAAGGCAGGAGCTGAAAGACAGATTCAGATATAATTTAAACAGTTGCGGATGTGATTAGTTTTAAAATGCAAACTCAAATTCCTGAAATAAAAGGTTTTATTCCTAATTCTTTGGTGGATTGGGATGGGAAAGTCTCTTCGGTCATATTTTTGGCAAATTGCAACTTTAGATGCAAGTTTTGCTCAAACAAAGAATTAGTCTTAGAACCTGCTAAATTAAAAAATATCCAATTTGAAGAAGTAGAAAAGTTTCTAGAAAAAAGCACAGGTTTTATCGACGGAATTGTTATAAGCGGAGGTGAACCCTGCATTCATTCAAACTTAATAGGACTTTTAAGAAAGCTAAGAAAATTTTCTTTTCAGATAAAGATTGATACCAATGGGAGTTACCCTGAAATTTTAAAACAAATATTAAATGAAAATCTAGCCGACTATATTGCCATGGATATAAAAACAAATTTTGAGGAATATGCAAGCATAACCAACTCAGACTTAAACATTGAGAAGATTAAAGAATCTATAGAGATTATAAAAAAATTTTCAGATTATGAATTCAGAATAACTATGTATCCTAGAATATCTGAAGATAATTTAATGTGTGTTGCAAGATACCTGGAACAAAATAATGCAAATAAAAAGTTTGTTTTGCAGCAATTCAGAGCTGAAAACTGCATGGATGAAGAAACAAATAACCTTAAGCCTTATAGTGAAGAGCAATTAAAAGAGATGTTAAAATCAGTCCAAAATTTTTTTCAGAAGGTTGAATTGAGAAATGCTTAATCTTAAATGTCATTTTAACTTATATTTCTTAATATACAACTTTTTAAAAATAGATGCAAAATCTTTCTTTTATGAATCCGGGAGTTTATTCTGACAGGCAATTAAGGGAGCTGATAAAAGAAGGGGTGATTATTGCAAGAAAGTCTATGTATAATTCTTCAGATACTTTATTTGATAAAGCACAAATACAGCCTGCATCTGTTGATTTAAGATTGGGGGATGGAACCTGTAGCGAAAAAGAGAATGAAAATTTATATCTTCATTGCCTTAAGAGTTCCTCATTGCCTCCAAAGGGAAATTTAGAAGAATATTTTAGTAAGAGAAATAAATATTTTGTTCCATTTATCGCTACCAAAATTTATCTGCATAAAAATGAAGTATATGCTTCCCCATTATTAGAAGAGTTGAATTTACCAGATTACTTAATGGCAAAGGCAAATCCGAAAAGCACGAGTGGTAGAATAGACCTGCATGTGAGATGTTTAACTGAAGCAGGTTCCCCTTTTGATACCGTTCCAGCCGGCTATCATGGAAAACTATGGTTAGAAATGTTCCCCCGATCATTTGATATAGAGATTACTGAACGAGATAGATTTAGCCAGATAAGAATTATGGATGCTGAAACGCAATCATTAAGCCCTGAACATTTAATAGAGTTACATGAAAAAGAAGGAATTTTGTTTAATAAAAAATCAAAATTGACGACGAAGGATTTTGAAAAGCATTTAATTGGAAATTTTATAACACTTGGAATAGGTTTAAGAACGAAAAATAAAGGCTATATTGCTAAAAAAAATACAGGAAGTGTTCATACTTACAAAAAATATCATAATGAAGATTATTTTGATTCTATTAAATTAGATAATGTAGATGAAATTATAATTAATCCTGGAGATTTTTGTATTTTAAGCTCATATGAAAGAGTAAACATTCCAATAAATGTTTGTGCTGAAATGGTAGATATCGATACGGGATTAGGGGAATTTAGGTCACACTATGCAGGATTTTTTGATCCGGGATTTAATGCAAATGCAACTCTTGAAGTAAGAAATCTTGGAGCTCCTTTTTCTCTTTTTCATAAGCAATTTGTTGCAGGATTAAAATTTTATCCTATGAAAAGTATTCCTGACAATTTTTATGGTTTCGCAAATAATTACCAAGGGCAAAAAGGCCCAAAATTAGCAAAGTATTTTTTCTAAACGTTCTTTCATTTGGCTTAAGATTTTTTCTTTTGTATCATAAATATTAAATCTTTCAATTTTAGGAAATTTAGCATTATACATTTTACATCCTTGTTCATATAATTTTTCAAGCCAGTCTGTTGCATATCTTCTATTTATTAAGATTTGATACTCGGCATTTGTTTCATGATCATCAAATGCTCTTCCATTGCTTCTTTGACTTATCAATTCTATGTAAGCTTTTTTTGTCCAATTTTTTGGTCCGCAAACAATGAAAATATGCGTAGGGGGATTTGCGAACGCAATTTGATGCCCTGGGAGAGTGAGATAATCTTTTAATTTAATTCCATTTGGCAGATACCTTTTGTCGTATATTTGATATGGTGCAGACTCCTCACTTCGGCTCCTTAAGATTATTTTTCCCGCCTCCCTTAATGGTTTTCTAAAACGCAGAAATTCTTCTGTCCTATATGATTGATGGTTATATGCTGCTGCGATTGGATTCATTTCACTCCCCCATTGGGACCTGTGCTGTTCAATAAATCTATTCTCTAAGCCTGCCCCTCTTTTTGTGGGTTCTTCCATTATCCAGACATCCGCTGAATCCGGATTTATATAGGTACTGCAATTGTTCTTTATCATTGAAGCGAATTTTAAATCCTGATTTGTCCCGCCACTTCCTTCTATTATATTAAACATGATTGCAAAAATTTTATAGTCCTTATTTTCTGAACTTATATATTCTTTAAAGCTAGAATAATTTTGATTTATTTCCTGGAATATTTCAGCATGAAACAAAGCTTCAATTTCCCCTCCTCTTAAATCTCGTACAATTCTTCCTTTGGATTTCAATATTTCTATTAATGCATTGATTTGACTTGTTTTTCCGCTTATATCGGGTCCGCCCATAACTAAATCTAACATAGATTCACCTCATTAAACAATTCTTTCTAATGCCATTTTCCCGCCCCATGCGCAAGGCTCTTTGCATTTTTCTCCTTGCATGCATTTTGGCATTAGTGAATTTGATCCGTATTCTCTTTGATATTGTTTATATTTTTCAGCAATATTTTTTGTGGAAATCATTAGTTCACATAAGGTATGTCCGCACATTCTTAATATTGCCTTTGACCTAAAATCCTCGATATCCCCTCTTTCACTTACTTCAACTAACAATCCATTTAACAGAAAATCATTTTTAGAAAGTTTCGTTAAATCATTTATCCATTCCTGCTTAAGATTTTCAGGAATTATCTGCGGGATAAAAAATTCATGCGGGGCATCAAATCGCAGTCCATTGAATATATTTGTATGGAGTGTTCTATGCCTTTGATTTTCAGCCTCGGCTGCCAAACTTATTTTATAAGTAGTTGAATAGTTATCTCCAAAATGTTCTTCAACCCTTCGAGAATTAAATAGACTTAAATGCCTGTCTGTTTTATTTTCTAAGCCTTCTTTTTTTAGAAATTTTAATGTATTATTAAATTCCTGAAGATAGGATGTTATTCGTTCTTTTAATTTATCATCAACATTTTCTAATTTTGCAAAATTTTCAAATTCATTCATTAAGTAATTTAATTGCCTCCAATTAACGCTATACCCCATTTGGACAGGCGTAAATACACTTGTAACGTAACGGGCATTTTCCTGTGCAAGCTTTGTAATTTTTGTTCTTCTTGTATCTTCATTTCCAATTTTTGGATAAGCCTTTTCAATTTCAGGGAATAAAATTTGCACCCATTTATCATAAATCTCTTTTTGTTCTTTGAATGTATCTTTCATTACTGTATAACGCCCTGATTTTTCTGAGGTATTATACTGCTTTTCGTTGTTTAGAGTCATTGCAAAAATTTTTGGTATGGCTTCAAGATAAAAGTTAAAATGGATATGTTCAAAAACACTATGATGGCCCGAGTCAATTAATCTTTCAACTAAATTTTCCTTATAGCTCTCCTTGACAAGTCCGTCCCAATTTTTTTCAGAATAGCAGATTCTTGCATAATTTTGTGTAAATCGCAACAAATCTTCTTGAATATTTGAATTTGTCAAGAGAGATTGGTCAATTTCACTTAAATTAACAAATTCGCAATTTGACTTTTCATCTCTCTGAATAAAATTTTTTAAATATTTAGAAGAAAGAATAAAATTTCTTGTTGAACCCACCAATTTTATTTCCATAACTTAAATAATATAATGTTTTTATAAACAAATATGTTTTACAAAATATATTTTGATTAATCTTTTTTTTCAATTTAAATTACACAATAAATTTTTAAACCAACGATAATTTTCTCCCATAAGGTTCCGTAGCTCAGCCTGGCAGAGCACTGGGCTTTTAACCCAGGTGTCGGGGGTTCAAATCCCCTCGGGACCATTTGTCAGATTTGGGTTTCTTGAAATTAATTTAAATATGGCGAAAAATTTTTAGGACTATAAAAACATTTAAATATAAGAGTTTCTTATTTTTATTAATTGCAAGTAAAAAGTCTAAATTAGCTATTAGAATAGTAGAAAACCAAAAGGTTTTTAAATCCACTTTTTTTTGTTTGTGTTATCTAAAGATTTAGATATTCTTGCCAAATAAAAAATGCACATCCTTCAGCCCAAACATTCTAAACTGAAAGAAGAGGAAATAAAGAGCTTATTGAAAAATTTAAACATTTCTCTGACTCAACTGCCAAAAATTTCTAAGAAAGATACAGCATTGCCTGAAGATTGCACGATAGGTGATGTTATTAAGATTGAAAGAAAATCAGAAGATAAAATTCAGGAATATTACAGGGTTGTGGTATAATGGAGAAAGAACATATATTAATCAAAAACTTTTTGAAAAGCCATTCACTTGTAGAATCAAACATAACTTCTTTTAACAATTTTATAGAAAAAAGAATGCAGGAAATTGTTGATGAGCTTTCTGAAAGCCTTCCTTCAGAAGATTTTGAAATCAAACTTGGCAAGGTAAAGGTCGAAAAGCCATATATTGTTGAAGCAGACGGAAGCTCTAAGTTAATTACTCCTGCTGAAGCAAGATTAAGAAACCTTACTTATGCTGCTCCTATAAAACTTGAAATCACAATAAAATTTGAAGGTCAGGTAGAAACTGCTGAAGTTCAATTAGGGAAACTTCCTGTTATTGTTAAGAGCAAAGTTTGCAATTTGAGCGGATTAAATGAAGAGGAGTTAATTAATGAATATATTGATCCAAAAGATACTGGCGGATATTTTATTGTTAATGGGAATGAAAGAGTAATTGCAATGATTGAAGATTTGGCTTCTAACCAAGCATTTATTGAAAATTCAAAAGATAGGCTGATGTTGAGGTTATTTTCACAAAGAGGCGCTTATAAAATTCCTGTTTCACTTGTTGAAAATAATGAAGGTATACTTGAGGTTTCATTTTCCAGATTCAGAGATATACCTGTAGTGGTTTTGCTTAAGGCATTGGGAATGACTTCTGATGCTGAAATTTCTCAGTTAATAGGAAAACAAACAGATAATTTGATTATTAACTTATATGAGTTTGTCGATATAAAAAGTTCAGAAGAAGCTTTGTTGTACATTGCTGAAAAGACTGCCTTGCAGGGAACAAAAAAAGAAATTCTTGATAGGGTCAAACAAAGGATTGATTCCTATTTCTTGCCGCATATCGGCGTAAAAAAAGAAGCAAGAATTGAAAAGGCCAGAACATTGTGTAAGTTAATAAAACAATATTTTTTCGCTAAAGAACACAGGGAAGATGCTTTGACAGATAAAGATCATTATTCTAATAAAAGAGTAAGATTATCCGGAGACTTATTGGCTGATTTATTCAGAGTTAATTTAAACATTTTATTAAGAGAAATACAGCATTCTCTGCAGAAAATTATGAAAAGAAAAAGATTCTATTCAATAAAGACTATTGCTAAATCTACTTTATTTTCACAAAGAATAGAATCAGCGATTGCTACTGGTTCATGGATTGGAGAGAAGACGGGTGTAACCCAAAACATGGATAAAACAAATTATCTTGCAATTTTATCTCAATTGCAAAAAGTTGTTAGTACCTTGCCTGGAGAACAAGAAAATTTTGCAGCAAGAACTTTGCATCCTACACATTTTGGGAGATTCTGCCCTATTGAAACACCAGAAGGAACAGAGATAGGATTAAGAAAAAATTTGGCAATGCTCGCAAAGATATCAACATTGCCTTCGATGAATAATAATTCTATATTGGATGTTTTAGTTAAAGCCGGAATGAAAAACGAACTAGATAAATCTGGAATCGATGTATTTTTGAATGGAAAATTTGTCGGCATAACAAATTCTGCTGATGAATTCATAAAAGCTCTTAGGGAAAAAAGAAGATTTGGTGAATTGCCAGATGAAATGAGCATTAAATTTGACAGCCTTCTTGAAACTGTTTTCCTTTCAACAGAAATAGGAAGAGTCTTAAGACCTTTAATTATCGCAGATAATGGTGTTCCAAGATTAAAAGATGAACATTTAGAGCTTGTTAAAAAAGGAAGCCTTAATTGGAATGATTTGGTGTCAAAGGGAATAATTGAATATTTGGATGCGGCTGAAGAAGAGGACGCACTTGTTGCAATATACAAAGAAGAATTAACTGCAGAACATACTCATCTTGAAATAGACCCAATAGATTGTTTGGGAATTGTCACATCATTAGTCCCTTATGGAAATCATGACCAGTCAGCAAGACTAATGAGAGGAAGCAAGACTCAAAAGCAATCTTTAGGCATATATTCTGCAAATTTCCCAGTACGATTAGATACTGATGTTTCTATTTTGCATTATCCTCAAAAGCCAATTGTCAGAAGTTTTGTTTATGATATTATTGATACTTATCCTTCCGGCCAGAATATAATTGTTGCAATCATGTCTTATGAAGGCTATAACATGGAAGATGCAATAGTTCTTAACAAGGCTTCTATTGACCGGGGTTTTGGACGGAGCACATATTTTAGGCCTTATACTGCAATTGAATTAAATTATGCTGGGGGATTAAGGGATGAAATCTGCGTCCCTGAAAAAGATATTTTTGGTTATAGGACTGAAGAATCATATAAATATCTTGAAGATGATGGAATAGTTTATCCTGAAGCAGATATGAATGAAGGCGAGGTTGTAATCGGGAAGATATCCCCTCCTAAATTTTTGTCTGATACGAGAGAAATTTCGATACAGACAAAAAAAGAAAATAGTTCTGCCATAAGACAGGAAGAAAGAGGAACAGTCGATGCTGTTTTTGTTACTCAAGATAATGAGGGAAATAAAGTAGTTCATGTAAGAATGAGAGATGAAGGATTTCCAGAACTTGGAGATAAATTTTCAACTCCTCATGGTCAGAAAGGTGTTGTTGGATTTATTGCGAAAGAAGAAGATATACCTTTTACATCAAAGGGGGTCAAGCCTGATTTGATATTTAATCCTCATGGCATTCCTTCTCGTATGACTATGGGATATCTATTAGAATTACTAGCGGGCAAGGTTGCTTCATTATCTGGAAATATCGTTGACGCTTCAAGCTTTTCAGGAACAGACCTAGCTACTCTAGAAAGTCAATTAAAAAATTTAGGATTTAGATATGATGGAAAAGAAACTTTATATAATGGAATAACTGGAAAGAAAATGCCTGTCAAAATTTATATTGGGAACATGTATTATTTAAAATTAAAATATATGGTTTCAAATAAAATGCATGCAAGAGCATTGGGAAAAATTGCCTTATTGACAAGACAGCCGATTGAAGGCAGGGCAAGAGGCGGTGCATTGAGATTAGGTGAAATGGAACAAGAAGCATTAGTTGCTCATGGGGCATCTTTATTATTAAAGGAAAGATATGATTCAGATAAAGTTGTTATTCATGTCTGCACTAAATGCGGTTCAATTGTCGTAGAGGATAAAATTCATGATAAATTAGTATGCAGTGTATGTAATTCAAACCAAATAGAACCAGTTGAGATGTCATATGCATTCAAATTATTATTAGAAGAACTTCAAAGTCTGCATATCTTAACTAAATTTGAATTAAAAAATAAATACGAATAATGAAAAAGCCAATTAGAAAACAAATTAAAGCAATTAAATTTAATTTGCTTAGTCCTGAAGAAATAAAAAAGATTGCAGTTGCTAAAATAGTTACTCCGGAATTATATGATGTAGATGGTTTTCCTGTTGATGGAGGATTAATGGATTTAAGAATGGGGGCTGTTGATCCGGGGGTTAGGTGCAGAACTTGCGGGGGAAGATTAAAAGAATGTTTAGGACATCCTGGAATGATTGAACTTGCAAGGCCCGTTCTTCATGTAAATTATTTGTCAATAGTAGATTTAGTTTTAAGAAGTACTTGTGAGGCTTGTGGGCGTGTTTTACTCAATGATGCTGAAATGCAGAAAGATTTGAAGATCAGACTTAAAAAAGCAAAAGATGGAAAGAAATGCCCTCATTGCGGCATTGTTCAGGAAAGAGTTAAGCTGGAAAAATCTTCTGTGTTCAGGGTTGGGAAAAGACGATTGTTTCCTTCAGAAATTAGGGAAAGATTGTTAAGAGTTCCTAATGAAGATTTAAAATTGCTGGGAATAAATCCAAAGACAATGAGGCCTGAATGGGCAATCCTTACTCTTTTAATAGTTCCTCCTGTTACAGTTAGGCCTTCTATTACATTAGAATCTGGTGAAAGAAGTGAAGATGATTTAACTCATAAACTTTCTGATATTATCCGTGCGAATCAAAGACTATGGGAAAATCTAAATGCAGGAGCTCCTGAAGTTATAATTGAAGATTTATGGGATTTGCTTCAATATCATGTTACAACATTTTTTGACAATACAATTTCCAAAATTCCTCCAGCAAGGCATAGAAGCGGTCAACCGTTAAAAACAATTGCAGAAAGAATCAAGGGAAAAGAAGGAAGAATCAGAAAAAATCTAACAGGAAAAAGAGTAAACTTTTCTGCAAGAACGGTTATATCTCCTGATTTGAATATTGGCATAAATGAAGTAGGAGTGCCTTTTGAATTTGCTAAAGTTATTACAGTTGCAGAAAGAGTGACATCTCTCAATATTGCCCGACTTAGAAGTTTAATCATGCAGGGAGCCTCATACCCTGGTGCAAATTACATAATAAGGCCTGACGGCAAAAGAAAAAAAATTACTGAAGATTTAAAAAAAGAATTATCTGAAGAAATTCAACCGGGATATATAGTTGAGCGACATTTGCAGGATGGAGATATTTTATTATTTAACAGGCATCCATCGCTTCATAAGGCAAGCCTTATGGCTCATTTTGTAAAAGTTCTTCCTTATAGAACATTAAGATTGCATCCTGCAGTCACATTTCCATATAACGCAGATTTTGATGGAGATGAAATGAATATTCATGGTCCTCAAAATGATGAAGCAAGAGCAGAAGCTAAAGTTTTGCTGAATGTAAATGCAAATTTAATCTCTGTAAAAAATGGAACAAATTTGCTTGGATGCATTTCTGATTCTATCACTGGAAATTATCTTTTGGGTGAATCAAAATTAAGCAAAGAAGACGCTTCGCAATTATTATATGAATCTGGTATCGACGGATTTTCATTGAACAAAGAAAATTCAGGTAAAGATTTGTTTATGTCTACTTTTCCCAAAAAGATGCAAAACATGAAATTTGATACGATTGATTCAAGCATATGCGGAGTTGAAGAAGGGGAAGTAATAAAAGAAATTGATAAAGAAGCAGGGAGAGAAGAAACATTAGAATTTCTAAAAAAAGCTTTTTCACTTGGAGCTATATTTTTATCAAGAAATGGATTCACATTATCGATAGGAGATTTAAATGTTTCTGAGGATGTCAAAAAGATTACACAAGAAATTGTCCATGACGCTGAACAAAGAACAAATGAAATAATAGAATCCTATTATAACAAAACACTTGAAACTTTGCCTGGCAAGACACTTGAAGAAACAAGAGAAATAAAAATCCTGCAAATACTTAATGAAGTTAGAACTAAGATTGGTAAAATCGTCAAAGAGAAATTTCCAGAGGAAAAATTAGTAAACAAAATGATTATGTCTGGGGCTGGCGGAAATATATTAAATATCAGCCAGATTGCTTGCTCTGTAGGGCAACAGGCTTTGTCAGGAAAAAGAATAAGCTTTGGATATACTGATAGGACTTTATCATCTTTCAAGAAAAATGATTTGTCCCCTAAATCAAGAGGATTCATTTATAATTCATTCATTAACGGGTTGAGACCGGAAGAATTTTTCTTTGGGGCCATAACAGGGAGAGATGCTCTTATGGATACTGCTCTTAGAACTCCTAAATCAGGTTATTTGTACAGAAGGCTTGCTAACGCCCTTCAGGATTTGATAGTTGAATATGATGGCACAATAAGGGATGCTTCTGAAAATATTGTCCAATTTGTTTATGGGGGAGATGGTCTTGATGTTTCAGGTGCACATAAAAATCAAAAAGTAACTCCTGGTGAAGCAATAGGAATTATTACTGCTCAATCATTCGGTGAACCTTCAACTCAGATGGCATTAAACGTATTCCATTTAGCGGGTGTTGCTGAAATGCAGATTACACAAGGCCTGCCAAGATTAATAGAAATTCTAGACGCAAGGAAGAAGCCTTCAACTCCTGCAATGGAGATTCATTTAGATAAAGATCATAATAATGAAAAAGATTCTAGAATCATTGCAGAAAAAATAAAAGAAGTAAAATTAAAAGAAGTAATTTCTGAGATAAATATAGACTTTGGAGAAAAAAAGCTGGAAATCCACATAGATAACTCTGCATTAAAGAGAGCGCACTTAACTACTGATAAAGTCTATGAAGTTTTAGATGAGAAGGGATATAAGGCTAAAAAGAGAGAGGATATTCTGATTATTGAATTAAGTGATAATACTTTCAAGGAAATTTATAAGATCAAAGAGAAAATAAAAAGTTTAATTTTATCTGGGGTAAAAGGAATTAGCCAGGTTTTAGTAGTTAAGAGGGATAAAGATTATATTATTTTAACTGCAGGTTCGAATTTGAAAGATATCATTAAATTTAAAGGAGTAAATGCTGAAAAGACAAATACCAATGATCTTCATGAAACATCTCATGTATTGGGAATAGAAGCTGCAAGGCAGACAATTATAAATGAAATCCAAAAAGTGTTGACTGCACAGGGATTAGATATCAATAAAAGGCATTTAATGTTTGTTGCAGATGCCATGACCTATATGGGAAGTGTAAAAGGAATTACAAGAATGGGAATCATTTCTGATAAAAGCTCAATCTTGGCAAGGGCAAGCTTTGAGACTCCGATAAAACACTTTATCACGGCAACCAGGACTGGCAAGAAAGATAAACTGGCTGCAGTTATCGAGAATATCATGCTGAACCAACCAGTTCCGGTTGGAACTGGATTGCCTGGTTTGTTAGTAAGAGTTCAGGGGCCATTAGCTGAACAAAAGTCGAAAAAAAAAGAGTAAATAAATGCATCTAAAAATTTAAATGAACATAAAAGAGATTAAGGAATCAATAGTGAAAGAGAAAGTATTATTTGGATTAAAGCAAACTTTAAAATATGCAAAAAAAAATCCAAAAAAAGAAATTAAAGTAGTTGTAGCTTCTAATGCACGTCCTAAAATTTTGGAAAAGCTTGAGAAATTAAAAATTAAATTTGAGAAATTAAAATTAAAATCTGAAATTTCAAAAGAGTTAGGATTAAATTTCGAATTTGAAGTTGCTTCAATTAAAGAATAATAAAAGAAATGACAAAAACTATTGATATGCAGCTGATGAGGTATATTAATTTATTTGAAAAAATATGCCATGTTTCAACGACTAATTGCTTTGTTTATAACAATACAATAATTTTTGCTGTTCCAAGACCGCTTATTTTAAAGGCCTTGGGAAAAAATAATACTAACATAAAAAAGATATCTGAAACTTTTAGAAAAAGGGTTAAAGTAATCGAGATGATTCATGATCTTCATAATCTTGAAAGATTTATTTCAAATGTTGTTGATCCGATAAGCTTTTCTAAGCTTGAATTGAAAGAAAATATTGTGACCATAAATGCAAACAAACAAAATAAGGTTTCTTTAATCGGGCGTGGGAAAGTCAGGCAAAAAGAACTTGAAGATATTTTAAAGAAATTTTTTGGAGTTGAGAAGCTGAAAATAGCATAATATTAAATCATATTAATTAAATTTAAAAACCTTCTTTTATAAAAACTAATATGGGATTAATGAATTCAAGAAAGTTGAAAAAAAACAGAAAGAATAATCGAATGAATGATGTTTATTATAGAAAGAAAAAGCTCGGTATCACATTGAAATTTGATCCGTTGGGCGGGGCTTCACAGGCAAAAGGAATTGTGATTGAGAAAGTCCAAAAAGAAGCTGCCCAGCCTAATTCTGCCATGAGAAAATGCTGCAGAGTTCAGCTGATTAAAAATGGAAAAGCTGTCACGGCATTTATTCCAGGAAATCTTGCACAGAAATTTATTGATGAACACGATGAAGTTTTAATCGAAAGAATCGGAGGAAAAATGGGGAGGAGCAAGGGAGACATAAGAGGAGTTAGATTTCAAGTTATTAAAGTAAATGATCAGCCTTTGAGAAGGTTATGGAAAGGCAAAATAGAAAAAGGTAGAAGATAAAATGGACATTAAAGTTTTTGGCTTATACACTATTGGGGAAATTTCAGTTCAAGATCCGGGGTTAAAAAGAGTTGTAAGCCTTGAGCCAAAATTTTTGCCGAAAAGCCATGGAAGGTCAAGAAGAGAATTTGCAAAAACAAGGATAAATGTCATAGAAAGATTAATCAATATTTTGCAGGTGCCAGGTTCTAGGGGAAAAAAGCACAGGATTATCACAAGTTGGAATACTGGGAAATACAATAGAAATGCCAAAATTGTCATTGATGCTTTTAAGATTATAGAAAAGAAAACCGGAAAAAATCCTATTGAAATTTTTGTAAGAGCTATTGAAAACGCAGCACCAAAAGATGAAGTCACAACGATAGAATATGGAGGAGCACGTTATCCTCAGGCTGTTGATATTTCTCCAATGAGAAGAATAAATCTTGTTCTGAGATTTATAGTTCATGGGGCATATGATAAGGCCTTCAATAAAAAAGTTACAATTACTGAGGCAATTGCAAGGGAAATCCTTCTGGCATCTGAAAACAATGCAGAAAGTTTTGCAATTCAAAAAAGAATTGATTTGGAAAAGCAGGCCGATTCTGCGAGATAGTTTTATTATACTTTTTTTGATTAAAAAGCTCTGACAAATTTTTCAGATTTTTTTATTTAAGAATAATTTCATTAAATTAAATTCTGCCAGAAAAAATATCTTCTAAATATGTAAGCTTATCTGAATTTGTTTTTCTACTTGAAAGATATTTTATCCAAGCATGAGCTTCATGAGCTGTTATTATTGATTCATATGCACACAATGGTCCATCAATTTTTATGTCACCTGGTTTAACTGAAGAAAAATCACCCCCCTTAAAGCAGTATATCTTCGGCCAGGGGATTATCGGATGATTTGTTTCAACTTTGTCCCCCCATCGTAAAATATTAAGATTTTCTTCAGATAATATGACAAAACCTAAACCAGATAAGGGGGAGATATTTTGGTGCATTACTTCTGCTTTTACATAATTTTCAATTAATCTTGGCGTATCTTTATAATATCTAAATTTAATGTCATCAGCCCGCATATCATAAAATTTCATTATTAAAGATTCTGTTTCTATATGCCCTAAAAAAGATACATTTCTTTGTTTTACGTTGCAATCTACATTTCCAATTTTTTCCAGATTGGAATTAACATATCCACGTAAGCTCATAACTAAGAGGATTAAAAAATTATTTATAAACATTATTATTGTACCAATTATAAATGAAAATAGACTTTTATGAGGAATTTCCAAAAGAATCAAATTTGAAAAAATTAAAATTGATAGATTTTCCCTGCCGTGTTTTTTTTGCTTCAAAATCTTTGGAAGAATTCTTTGATATAGAAAAAAATATCAAACGAATAAATAAAAAAATAGATTGTGCATACTGGCCGATAGTAAAAAATTCATATTGGCTTTCTCCATTTTCAAATAAGAATGATTTGCGAGAATTGTTTTTTGAAATAAACAAAATCAACAATCATGTCCTGATTGATTTAGAACTCCCATTTAGAGCCAGAAAAAAATTGATGCTCAAAAATTTGTTTTGTTATTTTGAAAATAAAAAATTGATAAAAGAATTTTTAGAAAAAAATAAGAAAAGGATTACAATTGCGCAATTTCCTTTTGCTTCAATTTTTTATCCTTTAAAATTTATGGGATTAAATTACGATGTAAATTGCGAAAAAAGCATGATGTGGTATTCAAGCATGAATCCAAATTTCGTCAATAATAAAATAAAAAGGTATTTGATTCATTATCGAAACAAACCGAACTGTTCTATAAGCTTGGGGACTTTGGCAACAGGCATCCTTGGAAATGAGCCTATTCTTTCTCCTGAAAATTTGAAAAGAGATTTAGAATTTGTGAAAACTTCGGGATATGAAAAAGCTATTATTTTTCGTGTCGAAGGATTGAATCAAAATTATATGCAGGTTATTAAGCATTATTTAGATTGATTTAGATGGAAAGATTTAATTGCATCAAATTATTTCAATAGCTAAAAATGGAGGTTAAAAAACGCCATAAGATGAATAAAAAACAAATCAATGCAATCTTATTCCAGTAACGACCTCCGCCTATATGTAAAATATGCAAAGGAGCATTTGAAGTAAGAGAAAATATTGCAAGACTTATTTAAAATTTAATTTTAAATCTTAAAAATTCTCTCTAATCCACGCAAATTTCTATAAAAATTATATTCAACATAATTGAGTTCTGTTCGTGTCATTACAATACTTGCAATTTGATGCGACATGTATAATAAATTTATTATTCCGTCATTCGTGATTTGCTGACAATTGTATGCAATTGAACCATATTTAATCTCAAAATTATTATCCCTAAGATTTTGGTATTTTGACTGAAGATATTTTTTGGTGTTTATAAAAAAATCATCAATTGTTTCCTGAATAGTCTGTTGTTCTCCGGTATTTACAATTATTCTTTTTGGAATTGGTTTTAGTTTCATTTTATTTTTCCCTTCTTTATAATATAAAATAAAAAACTTTAAAAACCACTCTAAATAAAATATTTTATCTAAGAACTTCTTGGAGACTTCATTTATGGGAGAAAAAAATTTAGACAAGATTAAGAGAATTATCAAGAATCAGAAGAATATCAGAAATATTGCGACATCTGCTCATATTCACCATGGAAAAACTGCGTTTACTGATAATCTTTTAGCTGCTGCTGGGAAAATGGCCGCGAAGGCTGCAGGGGATTTAGAAGCAGGAATGGCAACATGGCAACACGCAGACGAACAAGAAAGACTGCTTACGGTCGATGCTGCGAATGTTTCAATGGTTCATGAATTTGGAGGGGAAGAATATTTAGTTAATTTAATTGATACTCCTGGGCACGTTGATTTTTCAGGAAATGTTACAAGAGCAATGAGGGCTATTGACGGAACAATTGTTTTGGTCTGCGCTTCTGAAGGTATCATGCCACAAACAGAAACCGTCCTTAAACAGGCATTAAGAGAAAGAGTTAAGCCGGTTTTATTCATAAACAAAGTTGATAGATTAATCAAGGAATTGAAATTAACGCCTGAACAAATGCAGGCTAGATTCAAAAAAATTATAGACGAATTTAACACCTTAATTGCAAATATTGCTGAAACTGAATTTAAACAAAAATGGCAAGCTAATGTTATGGACGGAAGCGTTGCATTTGGCTCAGCACGTGAGAATTGGGCATTGACGATTCCTTTTATGAAAAAGAAAAATGTTTCTTTTGCTGATGTTTACAAGGCATATGAAATGGATGAGCAAGAAAGAAAAGATTGGTTCTGGAAAAATGCTTCTTTATTTGAAGTCATGCTTGATGTTGTAGTAAAGCATCTTCCAAATCCTGTCGAAGCGCAAAAATATAGGGTGCCAAAAATTTGGAAAGGCGAATTAGAAAGTGAATTTGGAAAGGATTTATTAGGATGTAATCAGAATGGAGAGCCTGCATTTGTAATAACTAAAATTGTAATTGATCCAAAATCCGGAAAAGAAGTTTCTGCAGGACGTTTATGGTCTGGAACTTTAAAGCCAGGAATGGAAGTTTATTTGAATTTAGCAGGAAAAAAGCAAAGAATTCAGCAGGTATTAATTTATGATGGAGTAAAGCCTGAACAGCTTGAAGAAATTTCTGCAGGAAATGTCTTGGCAATTGCAGGAATAACCGGAGAAACAGGAGAAACAATTACTGTAAAAGAACAGCATCCATTTGAAGAAATGAGGCACATATTCCAGCCTGTAATCACCAAAGCAATTGAAGTTGAAAAATCCGTGGACTTACCAAAATTGATTGATGTTTTAAGAAAGGTTGCTAAAGAGGATCCTTCAATTAAAGTTGAGATTAATGAAGAAACAGGTGAAAATTTAATTTCTGGCATGGGCGAATTACATTTGGAAATCATTGAAAACAGAATCAAGACTGAAAAAGGAGTCAATGTTAAAACATCTTCTCCAATAATTGTTTACAGGGAATCTGTTACGAGGAGCTCAGGCCCAGCTGAAGGGAGGAGTCCAAACAAGCATAATACATTTTTCTTAAATGTGGAGCCTATAGAAGCAGATGTTTTGAAAGCAATAGAATCCGGCGAAATTTCTGAAGGAAGGATTAAAAAGAAGGATGAAAAACTTTGGAACACATTGAGCTCATTGGGAATTTCAAATGAAGAAGCAAGGCAATATAGGGAAGTATTTGGGGGAAATGTTTTTTTGGATAAAACTAAAGGAGAAGTTCATATCGGGGAAGTTATTGAAATGGTAATGGATTCTTTTGAACAGGTCATGAAAGCTGGTCCATTGGCGAGGGAGCCTTGTCATGGATTGAAAGTAAGCCTTGTAGATTTAAAGCTTCATGAAGATGCCATTCACAGAGGACCTGCACAGGTTTACCCTGCTGTTCGTGATTCTATTAAAGAAGGGTTTAGAAGCGCGACTCCGATAATTTTAGAGCCTTTGCAAATCCATATCATTGAAGTTCCTACAGAATATATGGGAGACATTACAAAACTAGTTTCTTCTAAGAGGGGGCAATTATTGGATGCTAAACAAGAGGGGATTGTTACATTCATAAAAGCAAAACTTCCTGTTTCAGAGATGATTGGGTGGAGTTCTGATTTAAGGAGTGCTTCAAATGGAAGAGGAATTTCGTCTTTGGCTGAGCAATCTTTCGAGAGATTGCCGAGGGAATTCCAGGAAAAAGTTATAGCTCAAATCAGAAGCAGAAAAGGTCTTGCTGAAAATCAGTAATTTTTTAATTGAATATCAAAATAATTAAATCCCAATTTATTTTATAGATAATGGAAATATTAAATCTTAATAATTTTAATTTATATTTTCCGGAAGGAGTTTATAGAAAGCTAGCTCAAAGGACAAATAATTCAAGGTTATTAAGGATTATTAATGAAATGGACTGTATTTTACAAGAAAGAGGATTTGATACTAGGAATTATTTAGAATTAAAAGGACAATTGATTCTTTCAAATGAGAAAATAGTAAATCATTGGAAGCAGGAGAAAATTCTTTCAGATGAAGAGTTGCAAAAAGCAGAAAATGACAGCAAAGAGTATTATGAAAAAATTTACACTTTAATTAAACCGATTTATGATGAATTAATCTTGAAGGGCTTTGATAGAAAAGAGTTGATTGCTTAAATTTTATTCTTTTATAGAATTCAAATTTTTTTCAACCGAATCATTATTGAGATTTTTTAATCTTGTAACTCTTTTTAAGCAGTAATAAGCAGAATATTTAAAAAGTGTTTTGATGTAATTAATAAAATGGAAAATATATCTCAAGAAAACTCTTATCTTGAAAGATTGATAATTATGAAGCCAAAGGGGACAGATGAAAATATAGAATTTCTAGGCCCAAAATTAAGAGAAGAAGGTAATTTAGACTTATATAAAGGCAAATTAGAAGAAATTTCAAATAACAAGCAACAATGCCTAAAAAAAATTTCTGATACATTTAAATCATTGGTTATTTGTGAATTAATAGATTACATTAACTTCTGTTTAGATAAAGAAATGACCGCATTTCGCCCGATTAAATGGGCTCTTAAGAGTGATTTTAGAAGTGATTTAAGTTCCCTCAAATTCTTAAATCGGGATTTTACTCATCCCGATGAATTAATTTATAATGTTTTGAATAGTTTTACCAATGTGTATAATAATTTAGGTGAGAAGCCTAATTTAGACATTTCTGGAAAAATTTTAGGAAATGAATTTTATGGCTTAAAGAATTTATTTAATGAATTAAATCCTGAAAAAAATTTAGAAAGCTGCAATATTTATTTTGCAAATAAGAGAATTCTTTTAAGAACCAATCTATATGGGAATTATGAAGGGCGTATGAATCAAAATCCAAATTATCAAATTTTCAAGTCTAATAAATATCAATCTTTAATTAATCCTGTTATTGGATATGTATTTATTGATAGCTTTAATAATAATGAAATTCTTGAACATATCTTGGAAGAAGAAAGAAAAACAATAAAATACGAATTGTTAAATGGGAGTGAGGCGAGTATTCACGGAGCTAACCCTTTAGATGTTTTTAGGGCATCTTTGAATATTAAAGCTCCTAAGGAAGAATTGAAAGAGCAGTTTTTTCAGGGGAAGTTGTAACTCTTTTCTTAATACTGCAGATTTAATATGATAATCAGTTTATGCTTTTTTTTGGCTTGAATATTTCCATATAAATTCTTAAAAACAAATGAGATGTTTATTTTAGATGGAAGAGGCAACTATTCTTATTCTTGATTCCGGTGCACGGGGCCATGTGCTTGCAAAGGCGTATGAAAAAAGCAAAGATGTGAAGAAGATTATTGTTGCTCCTGGCAATGATTTTATTAGTTTTAATGCAAAAAAAGAAACTATCGCCGATAAAAATTGTTCCTTAAAAAATCTTGAAACTATTTTAGATATATCAAAAAAATACAATCCTGATTTGATTGATGTTGCACAAGATGATGCGCTGGGTATTGGCGCTGTCAACTTTTTGCAGTATAATGGATTTAATGTATTCGGCCCTGTAAAAAATGCTTCGAAAATAGAATCAGACAAAATTTTTTCCAGAGGCTTGTGTGCAAGTAGCAATATACCTTGCCCCGGATTTAAAAGTTTTAATTCTGAAGGGAAAGCAATTAGTTATGTCCAGAATTTATATTCTGATAATTCTTCGAGATTGATTTTTGTTAAAGCACAGGGCTTATGCAGTGGAAAAGGGGCGTTATCCGGAAAAAATCTTTCAATGACGATTTCAAACATTAAAAAAATGAAAGAATTTGAAACCGCTGGAAAAAATTTTTTGATTGAAGAGGGGTTGGTTGGAGAAGAATTTTCTTTTTTTGCAATTTGTGACGGAAAAACTTTCAAGACATTTAAGTCTGCACAAGACAATAAACTACTTTATAATTTTGATAATGGCCCGCAAACAGGCGGAATGGGTGGACATTCCCCTGCATTAGTTACAAAAAATCTTGAATTTGACATAAAAGAAAAATTTATTCAGAATACTCTGATGGGATTAAATAATCGCCGAATTAAATACTGCGGGATTTTATATGCCAGCGGGATGTTGTCTCAAAATAAAATTTTTCTTATTGAACATAATGCGAGGTGGGGCGACCCTGAAGCTCAAACAATTCTTTCGGGATATAAAGGGGATTATTTTAATCTTGTGCAGTCATGTTTAAATCAAACATTAGCGCAGACAAAAATAGATGAAGATGATTTAACAAGGGTTTGTATTGTTGGCTCTTCGCGAGGGTATCCTTATGATTACAATGATATACTCGGCAAGAGAATTTTTGGAATTGAAGAAGCAGTTAAACTCAAAGATATTGAAATTTTTGGTGCAGGAATAGAAATGGAAGATGGAAAATTTTATGTAAATGGCGGAAGATTATTTAGTGTTGTGGGAAGCGGAAAGAATATTTTAGAAGCAAGACAAAAAGCATATGAAGCTATTTCTTTAATTCATGTTGAAGGAAACAATCTGCATTACCGGACTGATATTGGATTTAGAGATGTCGAGAGATTTTTGACAGATTCTTTTAATGACCCAATAGATTAAATAATAATCCTTATAAATTCACGCGATTCTTTAATTAAAAGAGAAAATGATGTTTAAAGCCGGAACTCCTTTATATTCTTATGAAATTGCCAGAGAAGCTGGCGAGAATGTAATGTACATAAATTATCTTGGGGCCAATTTCGTTCCTTCACTTGTAGATTACGCCGACGTCATGGCTAGAACTATTGATAACCTGAATGAAAATTCCGAAATATCAAGAATTGTCTTTGTTCAACAGAGAAATTATAGTTATGATTTTCCCCAGGTAAAAATGCTTATGGAAATTGCATCTTTACATAATTTTTTTATCAAGCAAGAAAAAATTCTCTCCACTGAAAAGTTATCTTTTTTGTCTGGCAGATTTCCTGAAATTTATTCCACTCTGAACTATATTATTAATGATATACTAAAGCAGGACCCTGTTAGGGCATACCGGGAATTAAAAAATATTTTAATAAGAGAAAAATCATTTGACAATAGAACCAATAATTCTTATATTAAATTTTTAGAAAAAGTTTTAGTTCATTTTGAAAATCTTGAGCTGATAAATTTGTTGAAAGATTTTTTTGATTCTTATAGAATTGGTGATCGGCAGATTTATTCCGAAGTGTTCAGAGCAGACATTATGCCTAATTTTACTTTTACACGCATGGTTGCAACAATCCCTTCGGATTCTGAAATTATTGAGGAATATGAAGTTGCCCAAGGGTATGATAAAAGTCTTGTTACGATTTTGAAGCAGAAAGAAAGCGCTAAATTGATCTATCATTTAAATCCTCCCGAGTATTGTTTAGAAGAGGACCATCATATGCTTTTAAATCTTGCAAGGCAGGTTCTAATTGAACATAAACCTAATTCTGATGAGTTCAATGATTTTGAAAGGACAAGGCAGGTTTTTTTTAATGTTGCCCGGGACTTGCTTCAGGATTTGGCAAATTCTAAAAAGATTTCGCTTAATTATTCTGAACTTAATAATCTTGCAACAATTTTGGTAAGATATACCATCGGATTCGGGGTTATTGAAGTGCTGCTTCAAGATGAAAACCTTCAGGATATAATTATTAATTCCCCTGTAAGCATGTCTCCTGTTTTTGTAAGGCACAATAAGTTTGATGAATGTGCAACTAATTTAATTGTGTCACAAGAAGATGCGGAATCATGGGCTGCAAAATTTAGAATGCTTTCGGGCAGGGCATTGGATGAGGCGCATCCTATTTTAGATACAAATTTATCATTGAATGAAATTAAAGCTAGGGTTGCTATTGTACAAAGCCCTTTATCAGCGTCTGGATTGGCTTATGCATTGAGAAGGCACAGAAGCAGGCCATGGACTCTTCCCTTGTTCATTAAAAACAAAATGATTAATGGACTAAGCGCAGGGCTATTAAGCTTTTTGGTTGATGGCTCAAGGACAATGCTTATTGCAGGAACAAGAAGTTCTGGAAAAAGCAGCCTTCTTGGAAGTTTAATGTTAGAGATTATGCCTAAATTTAGAATTATTACTGTTGAGGATACTCTTGAACTCCCTGTTTTTGACATTAAAAAATTAGGCTACGACATTTTGTCAATGAAAGTTCGTTCAGCATTGACAGGAGAATCTGCAGAGGTTGCTGCTGAGGAAGGTATCCGGGCTTCATTAAGGCTAGGCGATTCAGGATTGATAGTAGGAGAAATCCGAAGCGAGGAAGCTAAGGCATTATATGAAGCTATGCGGGTTGGTGCATTGGCGAATGTTGTTGCAGGAACGATTCATGGCTCGTCACCTTACGCTGTTTTTGACAGAGTTGTAAATGACCTGGGAATTCCAATTACTTCATTTAAAGCAACAGATTGCATTATTGTAGCTAATCCAATAAAATCTCCTGACGGGCTTCATTTTTCAAAAAGAGTTTTGCAAATAGCAGAAGTCAGAAAAAAATGGACTAATGACCCTTTATTAGAAGGGGGATTTGTTGATTTAATGAAATATGAAGTTGAATCAGATACCTTAAAGCCTTCAGATGATTTAATCAATGGGGATTCTGACATTATAAAAGATATTGCCTCAAATGTTAAAGGATGGGCTGGAAACTGGGATGCTGTTTGGGATAACATTTTATTAAGGCAAAAAGTCAAGGAAGAACTTGTAAGATGTTCTGATAAATTAAAATCTCCGTCAATATTAGAAGCGGAATTTAATGTGCTTTCAAATAACGCATTTCATCAAATATCCGACAATGTTACAAGTGAAATTGGCCTGCCTCTTTCTGAGCGGGTTTTTCCTGAATGGAAAAAATGGCTTGATAAAGAAGTTAAAAGATTAAAGATGTAATTTGCAAAGATTTTTATACTTTAACCATGATTTTAATTAGAGGTGAAGATGAATAAACTTAAATTATTTTTTATATTCTTATTTTTGGCGTTTGCAATTTCTTTTTCAGCTGCACAGGAAAAAAGCGATTATTGCGTCAATGCCGAATTGAATGACTTAAGCCCTACTTCTATTGAGATTGGAGAGAATTTTACAGTGGGTATTTTGATTGATAATTGCGGGAATAAAGTTCCCGAAAGCATAACATTTGAATTGAAAGACGTGAGTCCTTATATTTTTGTTAAAGAAGAATTAAAAAAAGAAATAGGAGAACTCGGATATGCTAACAGCGATCGCTTTATTGTATATCATATGAAAGCTTCTGATGATATAATTCCTGGAGAATATTTTATTGATTACAAACTCACGTATGGAAACAAAGATTACAAACTCACAAAAGAAGGAAAATTTGAGTTAACAGTTATTGGAGAAAAAGCTGAATTAAATCTAGCTTCTTTAAAGACAAAACCTATTTTGCCGCATGAAGGAGAAAATGTTGAATTAACATTAAGAATCGAAAATTATGGCGATGGAAAAGCAAACTCAATAAAAGTCATTGCAGAAAATAATTTTGAGGGAACTAAAGAGGCTTTTATTGGAACATTGGATTCGAATGAAGATGGGCCTGTTATTTTCAATTTTATTGCTCCTGAAAAAGGAGAGTATGAATTTCCAATAATTATGAAGTATAATGATGACTTGGGAGAACATGAAGTTAACACTCAAATTAGCATTAATATTTTAAAAAAAGATACCAATTGGAAAATAATTATTCTTGCGGCTGTTTTAATATTAATTGTGATTTTTATCATAATTGGATTACTGAGAAAGGCGAATAAAAGAGAGCAAATCATTAAACAGCTTTTAAAGGATAGCGGTAATCATAAAAATAAAAAATGAGGTTATGATGTTCAATGATGCTAAAGTTGGCTTTCTTATTGCTTATAATACATTAAAGCGAGGAAATAAAAAAACTACTTTTTTGACTATATTTATTTTGTCTTTGATTTTTGTTAATTTGATTTTTTTGCCATCTATGATCAACGGGATGATGAATATTTTTGTAGGCACTGTTATTGATTATTCCTACAGCAATATAATTATTGAACCTGCAAAGGAAAACTTGTACATTGAAAATTCAAATTTGCTTTTGAAAAAAATAAATTCAATTAATGGAGTTGAATGCGCTACAAGAAGACTTGCATCTGCAGGGACGCTGAAATATAATCAAAAGTTCGTTGGGGCTAATATATTGGGAATTAATCCTGAAACAGAGATGGCTGTTTCTAAATATGATGATATCATTAAACAAGGAGAATTTTTAACCAGTATGTCAAGAGACGAAATTGTTCTTGGAGCCCTTTTGGCTGGAAAAGAAAATGGCCCTGAACTTTATGACGATCTTGGCGGGGTGAACGTTGGAACAAGAATTAATGTTACATTCAGTAATGGAGTTACGCGATCGTATAAAATAAAAGGCATTCATGAGGCAGGACCTGAAATTTCAGATTTAATCGCTTTAGTGCATTATAAAGAACTAGAAGATGTACTTGGCATAAAAGGGCAAGAAAGGGCCAGTACAGTCATTATAAAAATTGAAAATTTGGGCGATGAGGCCTCTATAAAAGAAGAGTTGGTTAATTTAGGCATAAAAGAGGAGATTTATACTTGGCAGGAGAAAATTCAGGACATAATCCGCGACTTAGTAAAAAGTTTTGGATTGTTAACAATATTATCTGAAATTGTCAGTCTCATAATTGCTATCTTTGTTATTTTCATTATTCTTTATATCAATACACTGCATAGAAAAAAACAAATTGGGATATTGAAAGCTATTGGAATTACGCCCTTATCTATTATTTTTTCATACATTATGATGAGCTTATTTTATATTATTTCTGGATTAATATTTGGAACAATTCTTTTGGGATTGATTCTCTTATATCTTCAATATAATCCGATAATTTTTTATGAAACAATATCTCTCACTCCAAAATTAGACATAGCAGTTGCTATAAGGAGCATAATAAGTTTATTGCTGACATCAATCATTGCAGGATTTATTCCTGCTTGGATGGTTGTAAGGCAGGATATATTAAACTCAATATGGGACAGGGAATGATTGAATTAAAAAATTTGATTAAAGATTACGAAACTGGAGAAGTTTTAGTCAAGGCTTTAAAAGATGTTTCTTTCGATATTCAAAAAGGAGAGTTTATTGCTGTCATGGGGCCTTCAGGCTCTGGAAAATCGACTTTGTTGCATATACTTGGATTGCTCGATAAACAGACAAAAGGCCAGTATTTTATAAATGGCCTTAATATTTCTGAATTGCCTGAAGAAAAAAAATGTTATTATAGGCTGACACAATTTGGTTATGTTTTTCAAGAATATGCATTAATAAGTGAATTAACCGCATTGGAAAATGTTTATCTCCCTCTGATTATGAATGGGATAAAAAAATCAGATGCTAATAAAATTGCACATAGTGCATTAAAAATTGTCGGGTTGAACGGAAAGGAAAAAAGGATGGAAAATCAGCTTTCTGGCGGGGAAAGGCAGAGGGTTGCGATTGCAAGAGCAATTGTTTCAAATCCAAAAATACTTTTTGCGGATGAACCCTGTGCTAACCTTGATTCAAAAACTTCAGAACAAATATTGGAAGTCTTTAAGTTTTTGAATAAAAGGTTTGGCTTGACAATAATCATGGTTACTCATGAGGATTGGCATACAAAATATGCTTCAAGAATAATAAGGCTAAAAGACGGAATTGTTGTTAGCGACAATAAAAAATAAACATTATATATACGTATCTTTTTAATAAAGCAATTTTGGGTCTACCTTTTTCATTACACCATAAATTGTAAAAGGATTTGGAGAACCTGAATTATGTGAATATCCTACTAAATATATCGGACCTTCAGTTTCGTCTCTTAATTTTTTTAATTGACGGGCTTCTTCTGAAAAATCTTCAGGATCCAAAATTTTTTCCAGTTGACCTTTTCTATTAATCATTACCAGGCTTAATTTTGGGAGATTATTCTGCGTATTTTTTTCGAGCAAGAAATTGTTTCCCCTATACCTGATTATATCCCCTAATTTCACCGGATATGTTTCGCGATATTTATCTTTGATTAATATCTCATAATTTTGATATCCTAAAATGCCAATACCCATTCCTAAACCTACAAGTAAATAATTTTTTAATTTCTTTAAGGTTGAATTATCTTTTTGTTTCATAAATTTTTTTATATTAAATGGTTTTTAAATGTTTCTATTGTTATAACTAAATAGTAATAATTAAAATTCAGAATTTAATCTAGACAATATCTTGTCTACATCTTTTTTTGTAACATCATACCTTTGTGCAATCTCAAAAAAGTTTTCTTCAACTAATCTTCTATAATAAGGTTCTTTTGTTTCTTTTAAAGATCTGCGCTGTTCAATATGAAGTTGATTCTGATATGTTTCCATAATTCCTTTCTTGCTCAATTCCAACCTGTAAAAAAGTTTGTCTTCAAAACAAATCTGCGGGATTATTTCACCTATCAAATAAAATTCTTCTCTTAGATTTTTTAATTCAGGATGTTTTGAAATTTCTTCTAATTTTTTTGAAACGTATAGTCTTTCTTTTTGAATTCCTTTTGTTGTTTTAATTTTATCTAAATTTTTTAAAGCCATTTTATCTATTCTAAATTATTATTTTTAAATAAATATCTCATAAACTATATACTTTCTTGATTATTGATTATTAAAAAAATTTAAATATATTCAATTCTCTTAAATTGGGATTATGGCACCAAATATTTGGATCTACCTCTTGATAGCAATTGTATTTTTATCTGCACTATTCGCAATTCTTCTTTCAAGAAGAAAAGCTGTTAATTATTATGTATTATTTTTTGTCGGCATTATTTGGACAATTTCCGGGATTATATTGGTAAATTATGTCCTTATTATCTTAGGAACCATCTTTATTATTATTGGACTCATTCATACTTCAAGATGGAAACAAAATAACAGGGAGTTAAGAAGGATAAGCAAGAATAAAAAGATATTAATGCTTGGATCTTGCATTGTCATTATCTTAGGAACCATTTTTTATTATCTAATTCATCATAAAATATTGAAAATCTAATGATAAGATTTATTAATTAAATATTTATTTAATGCCATGAAAAGATGAATTTTTATTAATTTCTTGTAATCAGCATTGCATTTATTTTAAGAAAAAATAAGAATTTTGAAAACAAAATCAAATGGGCTGAAAAATAGCTCCAAAAGTTTATTAAGAAGATTTTTTTCTATTTAATGTTCTTTTGAGAAAAGAGGAATATGAATACAGACGATATTTTAAAAAAATATGGAAGCAGAATTGAAAAAGAAATGAGTGGATTTAATTCTTCGGATTCCACTCCTGCAAATTTCAGCAAATCTTATCAGGAATTCAAGGAGTCGATGGCCCCATCTTTTTCCAAATATGAAAAGTGGTGCAAGGCTTTCGGCAATCTGTTTAAAGTAAACGTTGCAGAAAAAGACAGAAAACGTCTTGAAAAACAAATTGCCATTGCGCATCTTAATTTAACTCCTTCTGATGTCATAGGGTTGGCTGTTTCGATTATGTTCCTGACGCTTTTCGGAGGGATTTTACTAGTCTTGGCTATATGGCTTTTGACAGATTCCATTTCCTTTTTAATGATTTTTTTACTTATTGTCCTTAGTTTATTTTTGCTTTATTATCTTAACAATATGCCCGCAAAGCTTGCACAGCAATGGAGATTAAAAGCAAGCAGCCAGATGGTTCCTGCTATTTTGTATATTGTAATTTATATGAAACATACAAGCAATTTCGAGAAAGCTATAGCATTCGCTTCTGAACATCTTCAGCCCCCTCTTGCATTAGACTTTAAAAAAATTTTTTGGGATGTTGAAATTGGGAAATATTCAACTATCAAGGAAAGCCTTGATAATTACCTCGAAACCTGGAGAGATTACAGCATTGAATTTATTGAATCATTTCATTTGATTGAGAGTTCGTTATATGAGCCGTCTGAACAAAGGCGTATTGTAATTCTTGAAAAATCACTTCAGGTAATTCTTGACGGGGTATATGACAAAATGCTTAAGTATACTCATGAAGTTAAAAGCCCGTTGACAAATCTTTACATGCTCGGGATTGTCCTGCCGACACTTGCTTTAACTATCCTGCCATTAGCTTCTACAATGCTTCAGGGAGCTTTAAAATGGTATCATGTTTTTTTAATATTCAATGTTATTGTTCCATTTTTAGTTCTTTATCTTACTAATAATGTCATGTTAAGCAGGCCAGGGGGATACGGGGATGCTAGCCTGCTAGAAAAAAATCCTCTTTATCCGCAATACAAAACAAATAAATATTATATTATTGCAATTCTGTGCGTATTGCCATTATTAATTCTTGGGTTGGTTCCTGTCTTTTGGAGATACACAAATCTCCCAATTTGGCTGAACATGAAAAGAGATTATAGCTGGAGAGAACTTGGGTTGGGATTTTTAGGTGATGCAGGCGTCTTCGGAATTATAGAAACAGAAACAGGATTGGTGGGGCCATCAGGCATCTTATCCTTGATTCTTTCTTTATTTGTTCCGTTATCAATTGCGTTTATGTTTATTATTGTTTATAAGATGAAAACTCATGAACTAATTCAATCAAGAAATAAATATAAAGAAGTCGAACAGGAATTTGTTTCTTCATTGTTCCAATTGGGAAACAGGATGGGAGATGGAACTCCTGCTGAAATTGCTTTTGCAAAAGTTGCACAATCATCAAAAGGGACAGCAACAGAAGGATTTTTCAAGACTGTTAATGAAAATATTCAACAATTGGGAATGAGCCTGAATGATGCTTTATTCAATTCAAAAAGAGGAGCAGTTATTTATTATCCCTCTGAATTAATTGAAACTTCGATGAAAATTTTAGTGGAGTCTGTCAAGAAAGGGTTGAATGTTGCTGCCCGGAGCCTTATGTCAATTTCTGATTATCTAAAGAATATCAAGAAAATAAATGATAGATTAAATGACCTGCTTGCTGACATTGTATCTGACATGAAATCAAATATGACTTTCCTTGCTCCATTACTATCTGGCATTATCATTGGATTAGCTGGAATGATGACTGCAATATTAATTGGATTATCTGCAATGTTTCAAGGAGGAATGGGAGAAGGAATTGAAGAAGTTGCGGGCGCCGGAGGACTACAGACTCTTTTGGGAATTTTTGATGTTACCAAAATGATTCCTCCCTATTGGCTTCAGATTGTTGTTGGATTATATTTAATTGAGATCGTATTCATTCTTACTGATACGCTTGTTACTATAAGTTCTGGAAGAGATGAACTGCAAACAACTTCTGAAACCGGAAAAAATCTTAAAACTGCAATTCTACTTTATTTTGTTGTCGGACTTATATCTGTTGTTTGCCTGAGCCTGCTTGGCTCAATTGTTCTAAGAGGATTGACTTAATTATGCGAATGATTATATTATAAAAAATATATCGGTTAAAATAAAATTTTAAAAATGAAAAAGGCTTTTATCTAATATGCACGAAACAACACTTTCAGATAAAATAATCAAAGGAACATTAGCCGCTGCACTTGCAGTAGTTGTCATTGGAAAATTTGCTTATAAGCATGTTACCTTAAATCAGCTTCCGGCAGAGTATCGTTCATCAACAACATTTACCCGTGCTGGCTTGGAAAAAGTTTTTTCCGAACATCCTTGCGATGCGGATTTATATAATGCAATTAAAAAGGCTGATGCATTTGGATGGCAGAGCAATTATAGGTTAGAATCCGGTGAAATCGATAGGATTTATAATTCTCATTGCTTAAAACATTAATGTTTAATTAATATTTATTAAATTCTCAAAAATTTTCTTTATTGTCTGATCGCCTATATCAATTTTTTTTAGAAATCTTCTTGATTTAGGAGACATTCTATTAATCATAAATTTGATTTTTTCTTCTGTAACTTTTAAGCCATATTTTTCAAAATATTGTTCCAGGTTTTCTTCAAAAAAAGATAATGAGTCTGCATCAGCCAAGATATTGGCTTCATCATTTCCTCCAAATTCATGATTTAAAATTAAGTATTCAACTTGCCTTATAAATTCTTTATCACAATAATTTTTTTCTAAGATTTCTTTTACTATTTCAGCACTTCTTTTTGAATGTACTGCTTTAAATTTTTCATAATCTATTATTTTTGTTTCATCAATTTTTCCATATACTCCCCTTTCAATATCATGCGAAAAAGCTGATAATTGCAATGCTAAAGAGCTATCTGGTTTTAACTTTAGAACCCATTTTCTTGTCGAAATTGCATGTGCCAAATCTGTTTTTACATAAGATTTTAAAATAATTTTTTTTATTTCTTCTTCGATTTTGTTAAGGTCCATTACATGATATGGGCAAAAACATTTATAAATATTAAATCTATGAAAATATAATGAAAAAGAGGATAAGTAAAAAAGGCTCTGCTATAAATGATAATCTTGTTTACATTCTCTTAGCTGTTGTTGTAATTGCTTTTCTTGTTTGGGGATTTGCGACGGGATGGGGAAATTTTTGGGACAAAATTAAAGCATTTGGCGGAAGTTCAAACGTTGACACTGTTCAAAAATCATGCTCAATGGCATGTGAGACACAGAATAAATACGATTTCTGTGAATTGAACAGAGAAATAAAATTTGGAAAAGAAGTTCAAATTGGCGATGATCAAGTCAGCAAGATAACAACAACGTGCAAAGAAATAAGCAATAACGCAGATTATTCTCAATATATTTCATTAGAATCCTGTGGAAGTTTATGTCAATAATCTACTAATCAGATAATTTTATTAATCAAAAAAATTTAAATTTTGCATGAAATGTAAAAGGGGTTTTGAAATTAACGAGCTTGGCAAAATTCTTTTAGCTGTTTTAGTTCTTGCGATCATGGTTGGCTTTATACTTTTGTTCAAGGGCAAAGGCTCTGGAATTCTTGAATCAATAAAAAATTTAATGAGATTCGGGCATTAATATGAACAAGAAAGCTACACCTGAAATTACTCTTGGAAAGTTAGTTACCATTATTATGGTTATAATTGTAGTTGTCTTAGTGGCATGGGGTAGTTCGGAAGGGATATTTAATCCCGTCAAGGAAAAGATTTCTGTTTTCTTTGATGAGGTTCAGTATTTATTAGGCGGAAAGCCTGGAACTACCATTCAACAGGAGTTTAACATTGAAATCCTTGGGCAAAAAAGGAATGTTGTCATGAATAAAGAAGAAAAAACCTGCGAGGTAGATCTTGATAACCTTGGGTTATTCAGACTCAATTTCAAAAAAGAAGGAAGATTGGAGAGAAGCAATAAGATTTTGAGCATAAACAAATTTTTAGATTTTAGCACGCCATTATATTTTAGATTTAATGAAAAGTGGGAATGGTCTTTTGAAGGAAATTACTGGATGTCTTGTTTTGAATTTAAGAGAAAAGAAATGCAAGATGGCACCAGAATTATTCCTGCAAAGAATCTGCATTCAAGCAAAATAAAACTTGTTGAATCAATTCAATCAAAAAATTTTGAAGATGGGAGAAAAATTTTAGAAGACAATGATGTAAGATTATCTTGGGAAATAGTTGAAGATTTAAATGCACAAGATAAGGAGATTAAACAAAAGCTTGATGAAATATGCAGATGAAAAAAATAAAAAAAGCTGAAATTGTTGGCAATACTACGATTGAATTTTTAATCGCAGCAGCAGGAATTTTTTTACTGCTATTGCTTTTGTTTAAGATTATTGGCTCATATGATAAGATGGACAAGACGGGTCAATCTTATTTTAATACATTAAAAAATCAAATGAAGGTTGCAGACAGCGGAAAGATTGGTGAATTTTTGATATGGGAAAATGAAAATTTTTATTTAGTTTATTTCGGAAAAAATTCAATGGTTTGGGGTCTTGATAAAGATGAAAAAAAAATAAGCTTTTTTTTAAATAATCCCGGAGCTAATAAGCTTTGCATTTGTTATCTAAGAGAAAAGGAAGGGGAAATAAAAGATTATTGCCACTATTGTGAATCTCTAAAATATCCTGCAAAATATGCCGGATTTGAAAATGAAAATTTTGTAATAAGACAGGGCGAGACTGTGCAGATTAAACGTGAAGATGATAAATACATATTTTTTCCTATAAAATGAAAAAGGCAAGCTTTGTGACAGACCATCTAATTGAAATAATCCTTGCGATAATATTAATAATTGCATCCAGCGGGAGCATTTATCTTATCTTCAAAAGATTTGCATAACGTTAGGTTTATTAATATTTTTTGCATTCTTAATATATGAAAAATAAGAGAGGGATGCATTATGAAATTATTATCGGATTAATTTTGGGGATTATGATTTTGTTAATAGTTTTTTCCTGGATTTTTAAAGAATATTTATCTGCAGAAGAATTAGACCGGGAAATTTGCAGGCAAAGCATTGTTGCAAGAAATGCAATGCCTGAAGAAGATTTATACGCTGCAGTTATTTCAATGAAAGATTCTGTTGAATTAAAATGTAAAACCCAGGTTGTTAATATTAATTATGAAGACATAAAAAAAGCGGAAAAAGATTTTGCTGACACTGCATTGCAATGCTGGAGTCTAGTGGGCAGGGGAGAGGACAGACCTTTCCCGACGAGCCAAAGATTCAGCTCAAAATCTCCATGCCTGCCCTGTGCCAGGATTCATATAGATGACAATGTAAAGGATTATTACATTAAAAATAAGATCAATTTTTCAAGGGCGCTTAATTTTAATTTTGTTGACAAAAAAAGTTATTGGGAAATTCTTAATCCTGAAGATAAAATAAAAGCTTTTGAATATTTTAATGGATGGGGAAAAAGCTTAGAAATAGAAACAGATTATAATTTAGTTTCTGCAGAGGATACAGAAGCAGGATTTTATTATCCTGAAACATTTAACGCAGATTCGGGAGATGTTTTGATTTTCATTTCATATCCTACAAGAAGAGAAAATTATGTCAAGCCTTACATGCTTTTTTTCCAGGATTCTGATTATGAAAAAATAAAAAATGATTGGTGGGTCAGCTATCAAGGAGTAAGAATTCCTGTCTGCAGTTCGATTGAGGGCATTCCAGCATGATTAAAATGAACAAAAAAGCAGATCTAGTGCATCAGGTTATAATCCATCTGATTCTTATTGGCCTAATTTTTGGACTATTTTATTTAGTTTTGAGCATGCGCGTGAATAACAGAAATGTTAAACAGCAAGTTCTTGAGAAGCAATTAGCGCTAATGATTGACAGCTCAATACCAGGCACAACACTTGTCTTGAGCAAAGATAATATGAATGGTTACATAAGCGCGATAAATATCAAGCAAAATAAAATTTTTGTCTATATTGATGGATTAACATATTCAAGGGGATATAACTTTTTCACAAAATATTCTGTTGAAAAAGATGAAGATGAAAATAAATTTTATATCTATATAAAATGAAAGAAGATAGATTCAACGAAAACAAAAGTTTCTTTCAAAATAAAAAAGCCGGAGGGGGAAGTGAAAGCTTATTGATGATTTTTAGGATAGTTTTGGTAAGCATTATAGCTTTAATCATTTTGGGAAGTTCTGCCTATTTTTATGATTACTATATAAATGTAAGGGATAGTGAAGCAAATATTTTAGAAGAACAAATTTTAGATTGCGTCCTAAAAAACGGAAATCTAATAGAGATCCCTAATGAATATAATCAAAACATTCTTGATTTTTGCAAAATAAAAAATAGCAATCAATTCTTTGTTAATGTAACTATTTATGATTCTGATTTCAATTCAATTAAACAATACATACAAGGGGATTCTGGTTTTACCTGGATTAGCACAGATAATACGAATGGAAAACATAAACTCGGGCATAGCTTAAATCAAATGCCTATTTTCTTTGATGAAACTCGTGGAGAATTAAAAATAGAAATTTTTGTAAATCATGAATTTTAAAAAAGCACAGGCCGGAAGCATAATGATAACTTTGGTTGCGCTAATTGTAATCTTTGTTTGTCTTGGTACATTTGTTGCAGTTTCTTATGTCTTAAAAGAAAGTACAAATATTTATACGGGAACCAAAATTCAGAATGAACAAGTTAGATTTAATCAAGGTTATTTTATTTTAAATAATGCATTGAATTGCAAAATCAATCTTTATAATCATGAAATGTTGCTCAATGACGCATTGGTATTTTGGAATGAAAATAATATGGATAATTTGATAAATTCTATAGAAAATTTCAAATGCAATTATAACTTCATTGCGTTTAATGAAGAACTTATGCAGGGCTTTTTCTGTAATTCAGGAAGATGCACTAAGATGAGCAATGAAAATTTTTTCTGTGACGAGGGCGGATGCAACTTAAAAATTGAAGGGAACTTTCTTGAATTCCAATTATCCCCATTTAAAATTAAATTGTATGTAGATAAAAATGAAAAATAAAAGAGCAACATTCTTCATGCTATATCTAGCTTTCATGACTTTTTTTATGTGCTGTCTTGCATTGTCCATTTATATTGTTCAGCAAAAAAATTTAGCAAATTCTTTTGTTTCTCCCGCAGAACTTTTGGAATTAAAAGATAAGCAAAATCTAGCAGAAATCCAGGAAAAAAATATTATTTTAGCTTCGGCAAGAATTGCTTTATGCGAAAAGTTTTCTTTTGAAAATAATGAATTCAAATGTTCTGAAAACCAAGAGTTTGGCTCAAAGGAATTTGAAAGAAAATTCAGGGAAAAATTTTTCTTTTACCTTTTGCAACCTGAACAGGAACAATTTAGAAATTTTTTATTTTCAGATTTTAAATATAAAGGCCAGGAGATAAAATTTGAAGACTTGGATGAATCAGGAAAGCAAAATTTTTTCAATGACCTTTATTCTATGAGCTTTGATGAAAATAATCTTATTGTCAAAAGAAATGAGATTGAAAAATTGTATTCATTAAAAGCTTCTGAACGTGACAAGATTAATTTTGCAATAGATGTAAACTATAAATATTCAAAAGAGTATAAATTAACTAAGGAGGAAATTGAAAATGGATTATGGATGCCCTGACAGGAGAAAAACAAAAAAGGATTTGAAGAGAAAAAGAACTTTTAGAGTCTATAAAAAAGGCGGGGCTTTGAGGGCTGTAAAAATCGAGGAAAAGGAAGATAAAAAGAAATGATATTTCTTACTTTTTTATTTCTAATAGGATTGATAATTGCGAGCCTGCAGGATTTAAAGAGAAGAGAAGTTGATAATTGGCTTAATATTTTATTAATTTTTTCCAGCTTTGCATTTATTTTTTTAAAAGCCGTCTTTAATTGGGATTATTCAATTGTAATATATGCGGGCTTTTCTTTAATGTTATTGTTCATCATAAGCAACTTATTTTATTATGGCAGAGTCTTTGCAGGAGGAGATGCAAAATTGCTGTTTGCAATGTCTGCTTTTTTCATTGGCGCCAGTTGCATTGAAACTGCAAAAAATATTGGAGTTTTTATTGTGCTTTTATTAATTTCAGGAGGATTATGGGGATTGGCTTATTCTTTATTTTTATTCTTTAATAAATTTGAGAAAACCGGAAAAGAATTTTTGAAAATTTTTAATAATTCTTCTCTTAAGATTATATTTTTCCTAGGTATTTTCTGCCTGCCTTTGATCTTCTTAGACATTTTATTCCTGGTTCCTGTATTGTTATTGATATTATGGCCAATACTTTTCTGTTTTGCCAAATCTGTTGAAAATATTGGAATGATTAAAGAAACAGAAACAAAAAAATTAGTTGAAGGCGACTGGATAATTGACAATATAAAAGTCAATGGGAAAGTTATAAAGCCAAATTGGGAGGGTTTAAACTCTTCAGAGATTAAATTGTTAAAGAAATATAAGAGAAAAATCAAGGTCAAGGATGGGATACCTTTTGTTCCAGGATTTTTGATTGCATTTTTATTTTATTTATTCAGATTTGGAATTTTAAATTTGTTTCATTAGAATCAAATATTTGATAATGATTTTAAAATATAAATCTTTATAAATCCAGAATTTACAATTGGATTATGGCTTGTGATTATGATGCGATAAGAACTGAATATAAAGATGTATTGTATCATCATGAAAGAAGCAGAAGGGCAGATATAGCACTAAATCTATTTGATAATTTATTCAGTGCACTCAAAAATGATACAGATTTTCAAAGATTATATTCTAATTTCCAAAATCGAATGACTCCAAATTTTGTGGAGCTTGGGCCAAGTGAGATAATGAGCCGCTTGGAATCGAGCATTGATTATGTAAGGAGTAACAAATAATACTATTTATATGAAAAAATTTAGCTGGGGATTTTGTTTACTATTATCTAGTAATAATAATTACAAAGATTTATAAATTTTAAAATCTTGAAGTTTTATGGCATATGATTATCGTTTGGTCGAGAGAGAATATAGATCAAGAGTTAATAATTATGGTAAAAAAATGCCGATTCAAACTGCAATTGGTATTTTTGATAATACTCTTCGATTTTTGCGTGCTGATAGCCCTGAGCTTGTTGAGTTATCTGAAAATTTTTCAGAAAGATTGAGGTTGATTTCAATAGTAAATCCTCGTGAACTTTCTCAAAAAGAGATTTTCGAGATTTTTGATTCTAGCATAAAAGATTTAGAAAGCTGTGAAGAAAGGTCTGCTGATGATTTAATCAGAAAAATTGAGAGAAATAAGGAACAAAAGCCAATTCAATCAAAAACTGAAACAATAGAGGATGTTATCAGGGAAGTTTCTTCAAATCAAAAATATGTTCATTATTGTTTTGGCAAGGCTTTGTCTATGGATTTTACAGCATTTCCTTATAAAGGAAATTTGAGTTTTCATCCTGACATTTTTTGTTCCCCTGCAAGCAGAGAGCTTTTTTATAAAAAAAATAAGAGATTTCCTCTAGATAGAGATGATCTTTTGGACAGAGAAGAAGTATGGAAAGACTCTAAGAGCCTTGATGATTATGATGGCATTAATCATCAATTTGAGGCAATGATTAAAGGAAGCTTTATAGGGGGTTCTTATGCTTTTAGATTATATTATCCTGAAAATAATTTAGACAATCGCCCTGGATGCTTTACTTCTTATGCCCTGCTTATTCCGAAAGATAAAATTTCCAAGGCAAGAATTATTTCTCAAAATCCTGATAGCCTGATAAAATTATTTCAGAAAATTTTTCCACAATACGATAATGGAAAAGAGAGATTAAAAATTCGATATGATTATCCAAACTCTATTGATATCAAATTTTAAGGAATTCTAGCTTTGAATTTTGCCAGATTTTCAGTCTCTTTTTTTACGGGCTCTTTTTTTATCTCCACCGGCTTTGGCTCTTCTTCAAATAAGTCTTTTTGCAATTTGGCAAGCTCTTCTTCTGATGCTTTTTTTCTCTCTTTTTCATCGCCATAGAGCGGGAGAATTTCAAGCAAGGCATGATTAAAAATGTTTAAGCTTGAAATTCTTATTTCTTTTGGATTATATTTTTCCCTGATTTTCTTAGCAAATTTTTTTGCAATTTCAAATGAAGAATTTGGGATATTTTCCAGAATTGAATGATTCTTTGGCACAATCAAGCAATGCCCTTTGCTTAATGGATTCAACTCAAGGATTGCTATGTTTTCTTTATTTTCATATATTTTGTAAGATTTTACTTTTCCGTTTACAATTGAACAGAATATGCATTGCTGGCCAATTTGATTATTTTGGTTTGAATCGGGAATCAGTCCATTTTGCTGAAGAAACTCTTCAAATTCATTTGCATCCATTTCCAAGACTTGCTGTTCAATCTGTGCTCTTTTGTCCTCTGGAAAATGCGCAATTTGTTTTAGAAGCTGTTCTTTCAATTGGTTGGCCTGTTCTTCTGTGAGCATTTTTTTATTAGAAGTCTTGTTATTATAAGTGTTTTGGTTTAGCCAATCGCTCTTCTATAATCCAAAATTTCGACAGAAGAAACCCCTTTAATCTTGGAAAAAATATTTTCAATGAGGTCTGTATCTTTTTCCTCTGGCCATGCCATTGTTGCAATCAACGCCTTTAATCCGAATGCAATTGGCTCTTCTTCAAAAGATGTTATGACCCCGCCTTGTTCTTTTATTTTTTTTGTTCCTGATTTTTTAATAGAATCCAAGTCTGTATCTAAATCTTCAGGCATTATCTTTAATTTGATTGCTACAGTTGCCATTTAAGGTCCGGAATATCCGCAATGTGAGCATTTATATTCAATTGAAAGAGTTCTGCATTTCTTGCATCTGAATAATTCCTTTCCACATTCCGGGCATGGGAATTTTACTCCTGCGGTATTTTCTCCACAACTTATGCATTCCATAAGAGGTAAGAGAAATATTGGTTTATAAGGCTTTTGCTGATAAAAATTGCTAAATCTCAACAATACTTAAAAAGCCTGAATCTCTAATTTTTTCATGCAAAATTATGATTTGTTGATAGAGAGGATATCAAAATTGTCTGGGATAAGCAAACAAGAGGTTGAGCAAAGAATTGAGGCGAAAAAAGCCAAACTTTCAGGCTTGATTTCAAAAGAAGGTGCTGCACAAATTATTGCTGCAGAATTAGGCGTCAATCTTGATAATGTTCCACTTAAGATTTCAGAATTGATGGTCGGAATGAAAAAAGTAAATTTAATCGGAAAGATTATCAATTTATTTCCTGTTAAAGAATACAATAAGAATAATAAACAGGGAAAAATCGGAAGTTTTATCCTCGCAGACCAAACCGGAAATTTAAGGGTTGTTTTGTGGGACACGAATCATATAGAACTAATTGAAAATAATAAAATCAACGTAAATGATGTAGTTGAAATTAAAAATGGGGCTATGCGGGAAAATGAACTTCATTTGTCTGGTTTTTCTGAAATTAAAAAATCTAATTTAATGATAGAAAATGTCAAGGTTGAAAGGGATTTTTGCGAGAAAGAAATCATAGCAATCCAGCAAGGGCAAAACGTTACAATAAGAGCGGTTGTGGTTCAAATGTTTAATCCAAGATTTTTTAATGTATGCCCTGAATGCGGAAAGAAAGCAGTTGAAGAATCAGATGGATTTAAATGCGACGCTCATGGGAAAGTTAGCCCTAAGGAAAGGGCATTAGTTAATATTGTCCTTGATGACGGAAGCGAGACAATAAGGGCAGTCCTATTTTCAGACCATATACAAAAAATAGCAGGAAATGAAGATTTAAAAGACCCTGAAAAGATTTCGGCATTCAGAGATAATCTTTTGGGCGAAGAATTAATCATAAAAGGATTAGTAAAGAAGAATCAATTATTCAATAATCTTGAATTGAGTGTTTCTGATTTGAATAAAGCGAATGTCGATGATTTGATTCAGAATTTGGAAGCTTAGATATTTAAATTAAATCTAAAATAATCTAATTTGGAATTAAGATTTTCAGGCATTCCTGCATGAATCAACATGTAACTTAATCATCTAATTAAATTCTAATAATTGTTTGGTCTGTTATACTCAATTCCAAATGTTGAATAAAAATCATGCTTTAATTCCTCTATTTTTGGCTTTAAACAAAAATATCCTGTTGCAGAGATGGCTGCAACTAGGGCTATCAAAACAACTTTATCCTTAAGAGATGATATTTTATAGCTTTCTCTTTCAAGGCGTGCTTCTCTTATCGCATTATGTGAATTTATGATTTGTTCTAAAAATATCGGTGAATATTCTTTTCTTTCCATAACATTTCTGGGCATAGGGAGTTTATAAATATTTTATTACTTAAGAGTAACATTTAATTTGATAAACATTCTGATATAAAAAATAAAATATAAAAATCAGATTAGTTATTATGTTCTGAGGTGATTTATGTTATTAAGAACTCATTTAGTCTTTTCTATCTTTATTTATGCCTTGCTATTTAATTTTCTTGAAAAAAAATTTTTATTTTTTTTATTCTTAATTTTTGCTGTTTGTATTGTAGATATTGATTCAAAAAATTCCAAGGCAGGAAAAAGCGTTTTATTCCGGCCAATCCAATTTTTTACAAAACATAGGGGGGCCTTTCATACTCTGCTTTTTTGTCTTATTTTTTCTGCAATCTTTTATTTTGCTGACAAGAATGCAGGCTTAGGTTTTTTTGTGGGTTATATGTCTCATTTAATTTTGGATTGTTTTACAAAATCAGGGATAAAATTATTTTGGCCAATTTCAAATTTAAAATTTGGCTTGGGGGTTAAATCCGGAGGGTTGATTGAAGAAATATGCTTTGTTTTACTATTTCTTGTTGATATAGGATTATTTGTCAAACTTATGATCTAGTCTGTTAAACATTCAGAATAAATAAAGATATTTTGATTTGATTGTTTCCAAAAATATAAATCTTTATAAAAAGATTTCTTATAATGAGTTTAATGGCTGATGAGATTGATGAGACTAAAAATTCTGCTGGTAACAGTGAAACAAAAAATTCTAAGGAAAAAGTAAAAAAAGATGTTAAAGAAGAGAAAAGCGAGCCTCAATTAACTGATTTGCCCGGGATTGGGCCAGGCACTGCTGCAAAACTTGAAGCTGCAGGAATTTTTGATTTGATGGGGTTGGCTGTTATGGGGCCATCAGAATTATCAGAGCTAGCTGGTTTAGGTGAAGCTGGCGCACGAAAAGCAATTCAGGCAGCTAGGAAAATGATGAACTTGGGATTTTCCGACGGGCTTGAATATGCGCAAAAAAGAAAAGAACTTTTTAATATTTCTACTGGATCTAAAAATGTAGATGGACTTCTGGGTGGAAAAGGGATTGAGACAAAATCCATAACTGAGGCTTTCGGGGCTTTTGGCTCCGGCAAGACTCAGTTGGCCTTGTCTCTTGCTGTTAATGTTCAGCTTCCTGTTGAGAAAGGCGGGGCTAATGGGAAGGCAGTCTATATAGATACTGAAGGGACTTTCAGGCCTGAAAGAATAAAACAAATTGCAGAAGGAATTGAAGCAAATCCACAAAAGGTCCTGAAAAATATATTTGTTGCGAGAGCATTTAATTCGGATCATCAGATTTTGTTGTTGGACAAGATTACAGAAATGATAAAAGATGGTGAGCCCATTAGATTAATCATAATAGATTCTTTAACAGCACATTTTAGGGCTGAGTTTTCCGGAAGAGGGCAATTAGCAGACAGGCAACAAAGATTAAACAGATATTTGCATCAGCTAATGAAATTGGCTGAACAACATAATGTTGCGGTCTATGTTACTAATCAAGTAATGGCAAATCCTGCCCAATTGTTTGGAGACCCAACGCAAGCCGTTGGAGGGAATATTGTAGGCCATGCATGCACATATAGAATGTATGTAAGAAGAGGAAAAAAGGACTCGCGTGTTGCAAAATTAATTGACAGCCCAAACCTGCCGGATAATGAAACTGTTTTTATGATAACTGAACATGGTTTGGCTGATGTAGAGGTATAAAATGAAGCGAACAATAGAGTATTCATTTGAAATTAAAGATACTCTGTTGTTGTACGGCATTGGAGAAATTGAGCGCATTAGAAAAGAATTAAAGAATATTATTGAATTATCTGGCTTTGCGATTAATGAGTTGGATGATCCGAAAAAAGGCATTGTTCAAAAAATTTTAAAAGATGGAGTTGAGTTGGGAGAAATAACATATAAGGGTGTTTCTATATATAATGAGCACAGCGATGGATTATTAGCGCTATTATCTTCATATAATCCTAATAAAAAATGAAAGCTTATCAAAAATTCTCATTTTTTTGTGCCATATTGACCGGTGCAATAATTTTTTATATGTCTTCATTGAGCATTGCGTCTGGTTCCGGAGGTTTTGCCATGCTTCCTTTTCTTTATCATTTTGGGATATTTTTTTTATTAGGATTTTTTCTTTTCTTGGCATTTAATAGCAAAAAAAATTTTTATTTTATAATTTTTTTAATTTGCTTTTCTTATGCGGGGCTTGATGAAATTCATCAGCTTTTTGTTCCTGGAAGAGCTTGTGATATTTTTGATTTTTTTGTTGATTCTTTCGGGATTATAAGCAGTTTTATTTTTTTAAAACTTGAAAATATTTTTAAATAATGCTGTTTTTAAAGATTAATTCTAAAATGAGACTGCTTTATACTTACCTAATTTTTTTATTTCTTCTATTTGTACTTCCCTGCTTCTGCAGGGCGGAAGAGAATTTATCGTTGGGGATTAACGTGCAAAATGAATATGGTCTTAATGAGAATGTATTAATTGAGTTTAATATATCTTCAAAACAGGACCTGAATGCGGTTGCATTGGCTGAAATTACTCCCCAGGATTTTTCTAATGATTTTACTCCTTACGGCCAGAATATTGATTTAGAAGCGGGAGGCGCCTTCACTTTCAATTATTCTTTTTATGCAAGCATTCCTGGAACATATAAAGTCAGCATAATAATCATTGACGGAGAAGGAAAAATTTTAGGAGCAAACCAAACTTATTTTGATGCAGTAAATGAGATTTCTGAAGAGCCAGAAGAAATTAAATTACTGATTAACTTTTGTAAATATCCTGATTGTTTTGAAGAAACAACGATTTTTACCCAATCGGAAAAGGTTTTTTTAAATTATGACACGAATTCTGAAGAATTAAACATAGACGCCAATTTAATTTATCCTGATAAAACGTCATATAAAATTATTTTACCTACTTCAATAAACCCCGAGCAAATAGGAGATTATGAACTGCAAATAATTGCGTATAAAGAAGGTTCTACTCCCATTACTTTATCAAAACAATTTTCAGTTATTGAATTTAATGAGGAAGTTTTTTCTCCCGATACTGATTCGGCAAACCCTGAAAATACTGAAGAGCTTTTAGAAATTCAAGAATCGGAGAATAAGAATTTGACTATCAATGTTCAAGCTGAGGAAATTGATAAGGTTAATGAAACAAAAAATATTCAAGAAAAAGATCAAAACAATTTTTTTTCAAAGAATAAGAACGGGTTTTTAATTTTGGGAATTTTAATTTTAATCATTTTTATCTTAGCAGGAATTCCAATTTTAAAAAATACGATGACTAAAATTAAATCAAGATAGCAGGATAAGTATTTAAACACATTATCTTTTATTAAACAATGAAAAAAGAAGGTTTGATAATTTTAGTTATTCTTTTCTCTATTTCTTTTGTTATGTCTTCTGGAATTGATTCTGAAATCAATAAATTAACAAATTATGCAGAAGAATATGAAACGGGAAATATTAATTATGTTCAATTTTTAATATATTCTTCTGCAATAAGGCAAAGAATGAATGTGGAATTAGGCGCTTTAGATCGGGAGCATGGTGGCGTTTTGACTGAAAAACAGCTTGAATCAGCTTTGGGAAAAGGGACAGAAACAACCGAGTGGGTGTGGGTTGAAAAAGAAGAAAAGGAAAAAAGGTTTGATAAGGAAATTCCTGTATGGAGAAAAATAATTTTTGATGGAAAAAAAATTCAAATTTTGCTAAATGCCTGGCCATCTCTTTTTGTTAAAAATGGCAAAGAACAACTTGTTTATAGATTAAATATTGAGACTAATTTTAAAAGAGCACAAGAAGAATTAAATATGCAAGATAAAATTTCCAACATTAAAAATCTAGCAGAGATTTATAATAAAGATCCAAGCCAAGAAAATGCAGAATCACTCGCAAAAGAAAGCGCAAATGCAGAAAAAACTTTTGAATCTTTTTATAGACAGAATCAGGGCAAATGCGAAGACATAATGAGCTCTATTATCGGAGGGGAAAATAGAATGCCTGATCAGAATATGCTTGTTTACAAAATTGATTTTTATAAAGGAGAAAAATTTGATGGAATTATCTGGCTTGAAATGTGCGATGAATGTGAATGGAATTGGGTAAATGTAAATTTTTGGATTGAAGGAAGAGGCATCAGGCAACCTGAGCCTGAAAAAAATTTTAACAAAGAAGCTGATATGCCTATTGAATCATTGAAGTCTGCAATTAAAGAAACTGTAACACAAATCCATGCTTCGTTAGAAAATGGGGATTATACTATGGCATTGTCTTTAAACAATAAATTGATGCAGTATAATGAGATCTGGAACAGAAAATCTAATGACGTATGGAAACAAATTGACCAACTTTATCCAAAAGATTTCAAGAATGAGCAAAAAGATGAATATTATTGGATAAAAGAAGAACAGTCAAAAAAGCAAAAAGAAAAAGAACTTAGGAAAATAAATTATGAAGAAAAGAAGCAATTTTATCTTGACTTGTTTTCTGAATATGATAAAAAAGAATTTTATTATACACAAATAAGATATGAGAAAAGACTTGTTGAAGCATTCCAAGATTTTGGGAAGGAATTATGTGATAATAACAAAGATGATAATAGCAATGAACAAATTGATTGTGCAGATGAACAATGCCTTGGAAAAATTTGCGGAAGACAAAAAATTTCAATTTCTGACGGGAATGAAACAAGAGAAGAATTTCAGGAATTATATTGCATTCAGGGCATTTGCCAGGCTAAGGCCGATAAAATAATTTCTAATCAGGCTATTTGCGGTAACCATATTTGTGAAGAAAATGAGACTGATAACTGCCTCGAAGATTGTTCTAATTGCACTATATTCCCTCCATTAAATTGTTCAGGCCAGACTTTATTCAGTGGGGTGGATGGGTTAGGCTGTCCTTTACCGCCAATTTGCTTGAACGAAACCAATAATTGTGAGAAAGATGAAGATTGCATTCAGCCTTTATGCGGGGTATCGCAATGTCTTAATAATGAATGCGAAATAACCGAAATTCAAGAGTGCAAGGAGGCAGAATGCAATGAAAGTGAAGAAGTGATACATAATTGTAATTCGGGCGAGGAGATAATATTTGAAAAATGCTTAAATGGAGTATGGATCCAAACAGGAGCAGAATGTTCTGGAGATTTTACTGAAAATATTTTACATGAAGAAATTTTGGGCGAGGAATGTATAGTTAAAGAAGACTGCGGTAATGAAAATGATGTATGCAGTAATGGAAGATGCATCCAAATTCCTGAATCAATTCGCATTAATGAACAAGGAAATCAGATTTTAGAAAGTGAAAATGCAAACGAAATTTCTGAAGAGCCTCAAAATCTTCATTCAGAAAATAATCAAGATGATAAAATTGAAAATCAAAAAATACAAGAAAGCGATAATACTAAAACAAAATTGAATGAAGAAGAAACAGAAAGTGCTCATCCTGAAATACAAGAACCTCAAGAACCTACTGGAATTATTTCAGTAACTGGATTTTTATTGAAAAAATTTAACTTTAAAATTTTAAGCTATAGTATAACCGGGCATTCAATTGAAGAGGGAGGGGATTCAAATTCCGAACCTGTTCCCGTTGAGGAGCCTTTAGCTCCTGAACCACAAACTGAAGAACCTAGCCTTTTTATTAATGAAGACCCCCAACCAAATCCGGACCATCCTGTCCTGCCAAATGGAGATATGCCAGAGTCAGCTGATAGAAATGATTTTAGGCCAGAAGACGAAAGGAGAGAAAATGAAGATAATCAAAGAGAAAGAGAAAATGAGAGAAGGCAGGAAGAAGAAAGAGAGAGAAGAAAAAATGAATGCGAAACTATGTGCAAACAGAATTGTGAAAGAAACTTAATTATTCCCTGCGTCAGGCCTTGTATTGAAGAATCTAATTGTGGAAATGATTGTGATAAAGCAACGCAGGACTGCCGGGAAAAATGCAAATCTGAAAAAGATACAAGCTCTTGTGAAAATGATTGTGTTGAAAAATGTCTCAAGGGTGAAAATTTTTGGGAAGAGCCAAAACAAGAAGAGAAAAAAATGGAAAAAGGTGTTTATATGCTTCAGGGAGAATGCAGAAATATTCAGCAAAAAACAGATGCATTCATCTTTTTTGGAGGTTGGGGTGATCCTTTTGAAGAAGTACAATTTCTCAAAGAGAAATACCGTTCGGGGGGGGAAGCTGACTGGTGCAAACAAGACCTCGAAAATTTGGAAAAGCAAAGAGAAGAATTTGAAAAGGGATTTAATGAAGAATTAACAAAATGGTTCTTTGAAAAATATTTGGCAAATTCTGCAGAAGACTGGGAAGGACACATTTCGGGCATTTTTGAATTATATTGGAAGGATGTTGAATTATCGAAACAAATGATGGATAGAATGAATTGCCTTGGGAAAAATGCCTTACCAAAGCATAATTTAATTAATGTCAGCTATGAAGCTGAATATGGAAAATTGGAATTTTGGGAAGAAAATAAGAAAATAAAGATGCCTCAATATGAACAAGAAATTGAAGTAATTTCTCCATACATGAAAATTTGGTTTTTTCCGCCAAGAGAATTTATAATTTCTGAAATGAAAAAATCAATGAAAAACCATGAATTTCCGGGATCTCCAGAAGAACAATTGGAAAGAGAAAAAGAAAACGGGCTAAATGAAGAAGAGATAGATTTAATCAAGCAAAACAAAGCATTTATGAAAAAGATAAAACAAATAAGCGATAAATATAATGGGAATGTTGATGTTACGGTTCAATTTAAAGATTTTGAAAAAGATGAAGTGATTTTTAATTTATACGTTCAAATTAATGAAAATGATATTTTAAAAATGGAACCTATGCTGCCTGAAGAGATTCCTGAACAAGACATTAACATTGAAATTGATTTTGATAAAATTTATTCATTGATTGATGAAAATCAAAGAAAAATGGAAGGAGAAAGAATTGAAAGTCCACCTTGGGATAAAAAAGCCCAGCCCTCCCAAAAAATAAAAGAAGTCGTAAATGGTGTTGAAATGTATTTTAAGGTCAATAATATAATAAATTCAGCAAGGATTACTCCTAAATCTGAAGAAGCAGATGCAAGGAAATTGATTAAAGAATTTTTTAGCATGATGAATAAAGAAGGAAAAAATAATAATCCTGAAGAAAATAATGAAGAAAAACCTGATGAAAATGAACAAAAAATTTTTGAATCAAAAGATGCAACAGGCAAAGTTATTTTGAATTTAAATTAGTATTATTTTAAACAATATTGGTTTTTTTATTTATTATCATACTATAGTTATATGGACATTGAAAATATTAAGAAATCTTATTGGATTGCATCTACAAACCAAAAAAATTATCCAAAATTAGCTGAAGACTTCTCAGTTGATGTCCTTGTTATAGGGGGAGGAATTTCAGGAATTATGACTGCCTTTTATCTTAAACGGGCAAAATTTGATGTAGTTTTAATTGAAAGCGGAAAAATTTTAAGTTCTGTTACAGGGCATACAACTGCCAAAGCTACTTTTTGCCATGGGCTTATTTATCATTATTTAATTTCAAAATTTGGTGTAAAAAAAGCTTGGTTATATTTTAATTCAAATCAATCTGCAATAGATGAATTAGAAAGTCTTGTGAAAGATGAAAAAATCTCATGCGATTTTTCAAGACAGGCCTTTAATTTATATTCGCAAACCGATTCAGGATTAAAAAAACTTAAAGAAGAATGGAAAGCACTAAAAAAATTAAAAATTCCAGCATCCTTCGAAAAAGAATATTTTTTTAATGAAACTAAAGGAAATATCAAAATAGAAAATCAAGCTATTTTTCATCCAAGAAAATTTCTTTTAGAAATTTCAAATAAATTTATCAAAGAAGGAGGAAAAATTTTTGAAAATACACGAGCTATTGAAGTAAAGAATGAAAAAATTGCATTTGTAAAGACAAATTCTGGAAGAGTAATTAAGGCTAAGAATGTAGTCATTACTACAAATTATCCGATATTAAAAAAACCCGGAAAATTTTTTATGAAACTTTATCCGAACGCATCGCATGCAATTTCAGTTCAAATAAAACAAAAATTTCCAAATGAAATGTTTTTTAGTGTTGATGAGAACGGGCTTTCATTTAGGAAACATAGATGGGGATCCAAAGAATTCATAATCATAAGCGGTGAAAGTCATAAAATAGGTGAAGAAAATTCATTTGAACATTATCAAAATTTAATAAATAAATCACAAAAATTTTTGAATGTGAAATCAATTGATTATGCTTGGTCAGCGCACGATGCGATGAGTGCTGATAAAATCCCTATTATCGGAGAGACTACAAAATTTTCAAAAAATATCTTTATAGCAACAGGATTTTCAAAATGGGGCATGACAAAAGGAATTTTATCTGGAATGATAATAAGAGATATAGTCTTAAAAAGAAATAATCCCTGGATAGAATTATATAAGCCTTCACGTTCTATGGCAAATGTAGGAAAAAAAATTGTTAGAGAAAATATTTTTATTTTCAATAAATATTTTGAAAGATTTCAAAAAATGAAATTTGATTTTTCTAATATTCAAAAAGATGAAGGAAAAATAATAGAGATTAATAAAAAAAAACTTGGAGTATATAAAGATAAAAAAGGAAAAATTTTAGCAGTAAATCCATATTGCACTCATTTGGGATGTTTAGTACATTGGAATAATGCAGAGAAATCATGGGATTGCCCATGCCATGGCTCAAGATATGATATTTTTGGAAATATTATTCGAGAACCTGCTGTCAATGGATTAAATAAGGAAGAAATCAAAAAGTAAATTCTACATCGCAATTTTCAGCAATCCAATCGTGATATTCCCCTGAACAATATTTTTGATTTTCTCTTGTTACAATGGGCATGCAATCAATTGTTTTTACATCAGGGCAAATGTATTCTCCCTCTGCGGTAAGTTTCCAATTTTTGAGTTTTATCATTATCTTTTCGTCATTGTCGTTTCTCTTTAAATGCACATTATAGCATCCGGTACAATTTTTATATTCTACTTGTTCTATTGTAACAGAAGATGAGAATTCTGCAGAAGCTAAAAGAACCGCTTTTCTTTCATCTTTATCAAGCTCCCATTCTCTGACACAGGCATTTAATGTTGAATTCCACGAATACCCTGCAGGTATCAAGCACCCATGTTCATCTTTTTGTCCGCCAATTGTTTCATTTGATGTTATTGGCTCTGTAAATTTTTTCCCCTCTGGCGTTGTGCATTCGTTCTGATGAACTTCTGTCACATTGTATCCCGCATTTATACATTCCTGATAATTAGTTATATTTTCTTGATTTTTATTGCTTAATATAACTCCCACAATTATGATCGCTGCTAAAATTGCAACGGCTCCGATGAGGATTGTTTTTTGTTCCATGAAAACTATACATTTTCTACATATTTAAATTGTTTTATAGGTTCAATTCTGATTGAACCTTTAACATTTTACATTTATTGTAATAAATGTTGTTCTTAGGGTAATAAATGAAACTATTTCTATAGTCAATACTAAAGTCGTGAATTTATTTTCTAAAATTTTTAATGTTCTTCACAGCATTGAAAGAAATAATTACATTTTCCTTGATGATTCAATGAAATTAAATAAACTCCTTCATAAAAATTTTCAGCATCAGATTTATCTTGAAAGTTTAATTTCCATATAACTGTAAAATTATTTTTTTCTTTGTTGAACATTCTTAAATCTATCCCGATATTTGTTTGTAATTTAATTTCTTCCCATTGTTTTTTTATATCTTGAAAGTTTAATTTTTTGAATGGCGTTTCCCAGTATTCTACATCCTCGCTAAATAGATCCAAGATTGTTTTTATGTCTTTGTCGATCCAAGATTGTTTAAATCTTTTTAGCCATATTTCAATATCAAGATTATCTTCTTCCATTTTAATTTGTTAACGAGATTTATTTAAAAATTATTAGGATACAGATTTTATTTTTTAACAAATTATCTTCTATAAAATTTCCCAGAGTTCATTAAAATAATTTGCGAAAATCTTTGTTAACTGGGGAGATTCAATAAGAAAGCCGACAGGATTTTTTGACCAGGATATAAGAAGAATTTTATTGTGATATATACTAAGATTTGAAGGAATAGGATAATCTGTTACTTTTATTTTTATTGGTCCTTTTCTTTTTTTAAGATATTTTTCATAGCCTTTTGTTATAATTGCTCTAGCAGGAATATGCTTATAATCTCCACCTAAATCTAATTTGAAGAAAAATCTATCTATTTCTTCAGCAGTCTCTGAATCATATTTATGAAAAAAATAAGTTTCTTCTCTTCCATGAATTGGCACGCATAATTTTTGATAAGCTGTTTTTAATCCATTAAAACCACAAAATATTTCCGCATTTTGTTCTAATTCTTTGATTTTTTCTATTTTAGAAAGTTTTGGAATTAATTCTTTTATCTTTTGCTGTTTTATCATTAAGCTCTCTTGCTCTTTTTTTACCATTTCAAGAAGTGCTTCAGGGGGTGCAGGGTAATAGTATTTTACAGAATTTTTGATAACATAAGATATAATTCCTTTTTTGAATAGTTTTTCTAGGCAGTCGTGAGTATTTGATGAGCTTACCCCTGAGTGTTTTATTATTTCTCCTACTTTTGATTCTCCAAGATGTAAAAGGCTAAGATATACCGTTGCTTCTGCATTTGTAAATTCAAGTTCTTTTAATAAATGTTCTATTTTTGTTTCCACTCTATTGTTATCGTAGAGTTATTATTTAAATATCTATTACTACCTATTAGTAGTATGGAAAGTAATAAACTTCAAAGATCGGAAAGAGAATTGAGAAAAAAATTAAATAAATCTTTTAGGGAGACTATGAATTCTCCTCTGTATAAAAAGGAAATAGACTATTTTATCAAATCTCTTGGATCTTCTAAAAAAAGAATTCTTGATTTATTATTTGATTATAATGTTTATTTGTTAAAAGATGAAACTTTTGAGAATGGGCGTTATTTTTCAAAAGAGATGAGCTTATTGATTTATCTGCATAATCTTCTTGCAGGATCTTATCATCAAGTTCGACAGAATGCTGTGATCGAATTTCTTAAGGAAGCTAGCCCAAAATCTATTTTGGAAATAGGTTTTGAAGCGCCATCTAAATATGTCTTTGAATATGTTTCAAATAATAATTGCAAACTCACATTATCAGATGTTGACCAAAACTCTTTAGACTTTGCTAAGTTTATCCTTGATTATAAAAATGTCAGTGGTGTTGATTTTAATATTTTTGATTTGAATGATTTTAAAACTATCGGGGCCTTTGATGTATATCTTTTTATGGATTCTATTGAGCATGCTAAAAATCCTTCAGAATCTCTTAAAAAAATTGTTAAGCAATCTTCAAAAAATTCTAAATTTATTCTTTCGCTTCCAATCTGCAAGATTGATTCTTTTAGAGGATTTCATTTTATTGAATGGAAAACGGAAGAAGATGCCGAAAGATGGCTGAATGATTGCGGGCTAAAGATTGATAGGAAGATAATCGCTAAGCCAAATCCTGAAGTTGATTATTTTTCTGATTTTGTTAAAGGGGGCTTTTATAACATTATTGTAAGATGCAGTAAAATAGATTTGATTAACAAAAGAACAGAATTCTTAAGAGAACGTTATCTTAATCAGCCGTACAAGATTAGTTTGGATGGATTTAATCTTGTGATTGATAAAGGCATATTTCCTCCTGAAACAGGAGCCACTTCATATATGATTGCAGAAGTTATTAAGAGATATTCTGTTAAGAAAGCCATTGATATGGGTTGCGGGAGCGGTTATTTTGCAATGATCTTAAAGAAGCAGGGAATAAAAGAAGTCTGGGCTGTGGATGATAATCCGCGGGCGGTAAAATGTGCTAAGGCAAATGCAGATTTAAACGATATTGACAATATTTGTATTTTGGAAAGCGATTTGTTCTGTCAAGTCCCAAAATCTGAAAAGTTTGATCTAGTTGTGTTTAATCATCCCTATTATCCGCTTGAAGATCATTTTTTTGGAAGAACTGGTGAAGGGGGGGCTTCTATCATCAGAAGATTTTTAATGCAGGTCCAGGATTATTTGCAAAAAAATTCACGAATTATAATGCCTTTTTCGGATTTCGCGGGCAAAGAAAATGATCCTAAAATTATTGCTGAAGAGATGGATTTTGACGTTTCAATTGTAAAGGAAATAGAGAATATTTATGGAGTCCATTATCTTTATGAAATAAAACAGAGGAAAAGCCAGTATGATAATTTTTATGATAAATATTCTCAGGGATATGAAACTTTTTTTGAGAGTTTTGATGAATATCCATTATTAGTAAAAGATAGAATAAGCAATCTTTATGGGAAAAAATTGCTTGATATCGGATGCGGGATTGGGGATAATATAAATTATTTTTTTAATCTTGGAGCTGAAGTTTTTGGCATTGACGACTCTAAAGAGATGATTAATCAGGGTAAGAAGAAATATGCTAAACTTAGAAATTGTTTTATAAAATCAAATTTTGAAAGCCTGCCTTTTGATGATGAATCATTTGATGTTATTAACAGCTCTTTTGCAATTCATTATGCTGAAGATCCTATAAATGCCTTTAAAGAGATTTTTAGGGTTTTAAAAAAAGAGGGGATTGCACATATTTTTGTTGCTCATCCTATGATGCCTTTTCTTTATAAGAATAATAAAGATTATCATAAACCGGAATTAGTTAAGTTGCCGCTTTTTGAAGGAAAGGTTTGGGTTAATGAGCATTCACATACCTTTTCAGATTATCTTAATAAATTTGTTTTGCAGAATTTTAATCTTGAAGAATTTTATGAGGGAAAAAATACTCTTGTTGAAAAGAATATTGGCAATGAAATCGTAAAAGTTCCTACTTTTATTTATTTAAGGCTGGTGAAAAAATGAAAATAATTGTCAGCAAAATAAAAAAATTTGTGGAAGAGGAATGCAAAAAATCTACGAGCAAATATGGCTATGAACATTATTTACATCATATTTTGCTTGTAACTAAATATGCCAAAAGATTAGCAAAAGAATTTAATGTTGATGAAGAAGTTATAGAAATTGCGGCATTGCTTCATGATATTGGTTCTACAAAATATGGCCGTAAAAATCATCACATTAACGGTGCCAAAATTGCAGAGAAAAAATTAAGAGAATTTGAATATGAAAATGAGAAAATTGTTAAAATTAAAAATTGTATCCTAAATCATCGTGGATCTATTCATTCTCAGAGGAAAAGCATTGAGGAGAAGATTATTGCTGATGCGGATGCAATATCTGTTTTTGACAATATTGAAGGCCAATTTAATGCAGCTTTTGTATTTGAGAAGAAAACGCAAAAGCAAGCAAGAAAATCTGTAAAAAGAAAAATAATAAACTCCTGGAAAAAAATTTCATTAATCCCCTCAAAAAATCTAGTCAGAAAAAAATTTAATGCCACTATGATTCTGTTCAAATAATTAGATAAAGTTATAAATAAAAAATAAATTTTACATGAATGAAGAGTTCAACATTAATCACAATAGCTTTAATTTCTTTGTTTATATTTGCAATATTGTTGGCTGAAATAAACAAAAATCCTTTTATATTCTTAGATTTGTCAGCGAATTCTTATATACCAAAAATTCAAAATCATTTTTTTATAAGTTTTTTTCGAATGATTGGAATTATTTTTGATACGCTTATCATACTATTAATCTCTTTATTATTATCTGGATTTCTTTGGATTAAATCTTTCAAAAAAGAATCTGTCTTTCTTAGTTTTACGATTATATTGAATAGTGTGATAATTTTTTTATTAAAAAATTTTATTCAAAGAACAAGGCCCCTGAATGCACTTATATTAGAAAACAGCTTTTCTTTTCCAAGCGGCCATACTACGACCGCAGTTGTATTCTTCGGAATTTTAAGCTTTTTAATTTTTAAAAAAATGCACTCTATTTCATTAAAAATCTTTTCAATTATCTTTTCAATTTTTATGATGTTATTGATTGGATTTTCAAGACTGTATCTAAATGTTCATTGGGCGACTGATATCTTAGCAGGGTTCTCGTTAGGGATTTTTATTATTAGTCTGAGTATTTTGATGTTTGAGAATATTAAATTTAATTAACATTCAGAAATAAAAGTTATTTTTTTCAATCCTTTTTAGTTGTTAATTTGAATGCGATATGCCTACGCATTACTTTATTCTAAGGATTAACTCTCCCATCGTTTTTCTCACGATAATCAAATTTATACTTTTTATAATCTATATTTCTTAATAAAATTCTTTATTACATGATTCATTTTCTCTATTAATATACATCTTTCTATAACCGTGATCTGAATTAACTCAACTAAATCTTTTTGACTGCTGATACTTCCTACGCTTCCTCAACAAATTCTGGCTTATAAAGCTCTACCTCTTCTTTCTAATGATTTGTTTTTTTAAGTTTTACATAAAATAACAAAAAGAAGCTAGTTTAAAAAGAATTCTCCGACGATAAATCAAAATTATTAATGATAATTATGTTTTAAAGTATTTAACCGCAAAGGCTCTTACAAACTTATCAATTTCTAAAAATATTGGAATTGCTTGAGATTTATCTTCTTCACTCTTAAGGATGTGTGCTATTGGTCTAAATTCTTTCGAACTCTTAAGCATTAATGGTTGTCCTTTTTTTATCAATTTTTTTCTCGCTTGTTCTTCAGTAATCTTTCCGCTTCTTACTAATCCATCTAATTCTTTTAATTCCTCAACAATATTTAGGACTTCCCCTGCTAGAACATATTTTCCTTTTGTTAGTTTAATTTTGTTATAGTGAGCATAAGGATTTCTTAATTCATCTCTTTTGGATTTCAAAAAGTTTAACTCCTCTTGACTTAAATAATTCAACGATTGACATTTAAAAATAGCATTTCCAAAATTCATTTTCTCTATTTCTTCATCTTTTATTCCTTCATTAAATAATCTTTCTTTTGTGATGGTTTCTAAGAGGATTCCACAAAGAACTAATGAAGCATTATAGAAACCATAAGCAGTTAGAAAATAAGTCTGAAAATATAGGGCTCTCAAATGACTTTCCATAAATGGGAGTTCTTCATTAGGGAGTTTATCGAGATTTTCATTCAATTTTACTTTTAAGTTTTCTAATTCTATTTCAACTAATTTATTCTTATCATCAAAAAGTTTATTTGGCTTTTCCATATATAATGTTATGATCTTAGTTTTTCTTCTTAAAATGTCTTCTAATTGAGAAACAAATAACAATCGCACCTATTATTATCCCCGCCGAAATAACACAAACTACTACACTCATTGGGAATGTTGGAACTTTTACTAAAAGCCAAATAAAAAATGAAAATAAACTTGCAAGTATAAAAATAAACGTTGTTAAAAAGATTCCCAAATCATAAAAGAATGCCTGTGGTTTAGGATACGTTCTGCTCTTCTCATACCGAGTATTCAACCCTAAAAGGATAAGGTAGATTAAAAAAATTGGAAATGGGGCATAAAGCATTGTGGAAGCAACTACTTTAAGAACAACCCCTATGCCTATTGTATCAAAAATTTTACCATCTGGATAAATTTGAAGAATTCCAAACATGACCGCAACTAATAAAGTAATAATTGCTAACTTCATAAGTTCATTATCCTTTTCTTTTAATTCCAATTTTTGAGATTTGATTATAGGAGTTGATACTATCTTCTCTTGAATATGATTTCTTTTAGGTTGAATGGTAGAAATTTTGTCTTCTTCAATGTCAATTATTAAATCATTAAAAGATTTTTTTCTCCATGCTTCAAGAATTAAGTCTAAAAAGCATCCAAATAGAGCAATAATAAGAACCAATATTCCATCCATCTTACCTTGTAACCAAAGAACAAATAAGGGAAGAACTACTATTCCAAAACAAGCAATAAGAACTTTTGTTTCATATTTTTCAAAACAAGTTAAGTATGTTTTTCTCAATTCTAATATTTCTTTTTGTTTGTCAATTGTCATTTTATTCTACCAATACAAATTGAGAATTTGTTTTTCTTTGATATTTACATTGTGTTGGATAATAACCTTTTATTTCACCAAACAGATTATTAATAAATCCAGATATAGATTTGTCGCTATTTTTCAAGACTTCATAATTATATGAGAAACTATCAACGCTCTTATTCACCTCAAAATAAACTTCTTCATCAAAGTAATAATTTTGTGAATTTTCTAAAGCTGTAAAATGCACAAATACATCACTTCCATTAATAACATTATATGGTCTTTTTGTTTCATTAAGGAGGGTAATATTTTTTCCATGGAAATGTAAAATTATAGATGCTTGAGTATCACCAGTGTTGGAGATTCCTAATTTTACAGATTGTTTTGTAACTTCATTTATATATTGTGAACCAATTTCTTTAGGACAAGGTCCTAATTTATATCCCACTAAGGGCCTACTGTTTACTCCTGTTTGAATTATCCATACTATTAGTCCCAATATGACTACGGTGAATATAGCTAATAGCCATTGATTTGTATGACCTGCCATAGTAAAACAATAAAACAAGACTATTTAGGACTTTGGTTTTTCAGACTGAATGGAAAAATCTTAATCTTTGCTCTTTGTAAAAACTTAAAATTTCATAATCTTTTATAATATTAGAAAATTTTTGTCTTATTCTGTTCTATCAATTCTCTAATTTTAACTTCTCCAAAGCCCTTTCAATTCTAGTTATAATTATGAATAAAATTTATCCCCTCTTTTATGTTATTATTATCTGTCATAAAAAATAAATCAAATGTTAGTTTATATATCTTGATCGTAGAGTTATAAACGAGATTAGATAAACGTCTCAAAATAACAGTTATCAAAATGAATTAATGCACCTTAAGAAAACTAAATTAAATAATCTTATATTTATTCAATTTATTTTGCTTTATCTTAAATTTTAATATGCCCCTACGAGGATTTGAACCTCGGTCTTCTCCTCTTTGCCTTTATTCATTTTCTTCTTTAATTTACTTGATAGTCCGCAAGGAGAAATTCTATCCGCTGAACTATAGGAGCATATATCTTTATTGATTGCAGATTTAAAAAATTTAGCTTCAAAATTTCTGAAGAGAAAATAGAAACATTTAAATATATGCTCATTTTTTTATCCCAAAGAGATGGTGAAAAATAATCTTGGAAAATCTAAATTTACGATTAGTCTAGTAATTCTATTTCTAATTTTAATAACAATAATTTTTGTAAATTATGCTCTTGCCAATCATGTCATTACAACATCTAATGGTGGTACGAATTATAATTTAAATGAAAATACTTACAATATCTATAATATAACTGTAAATAATACTGATGATATTGAAGGAGCAAATATATCTGCGGTTAATATAACAATACCAAGTACTTTTAATTTTACTTTAAATAGTAATGGGACAAATGCAGGAATACACAATTTTACTAATACAAGTACTGTATTGAACTGGAAAACCGATGGCTTGATCATGAATCTTACATATAAATATTTCTGGTTTAATGTTAGTGCCCCTGCTGGTAATTATAATATTACTATCATAACAAAGAATGCTACAGGCTTTTCTTCTTCAAATATTACTGTAACAATTAATGATACAACTGTGCCTGTAATAGCACTAAATGCTCCTGCTAATGCGACTACAAGCACTACTAATACATATAATTTTACTTTTAATGTTTCTGACCGAAGCACTGTTTCAAATTGCAGTTTAATTTTTGACAGCACGGTTATTAATCGCTTAACAAGCGTATCAACCAGTGCTGTCAATGGTTTATATAATACTTCATTATTGCCTGGTGTACATATATGGAGCATAAATTGTACTGATTCAGCAGGCAATGTTGGTAACAGTATTGCTCGAACTTTGACAGTGACTGGATTTAATTTTACTTTTTCAGGTTATATTTTGAATAGCACTGGTTCAAATCAATCAAATGCAAATATTTCAATTTATAAAGTTACAATGGGACAAATAGGACCTCCAGTAGAGACTTTAATTAACTCAACTAATACAAGTTCAACAGGATTTTTTAAATTATGGGTAAATACCAATGGCCAAATGACAAATACTATGTTTAGATTAAAATTAGCTTATTATAACGCAAGCAACCCTGTGCAGGCTTTAGAGACAGGACCAAGTATGCCTGAATTTCCAATGATGATGTTTGACCCTACTATGGGGGGGATGATGGATTTAAGTTCGATACCGGAATATATGAGGCCTCCAAATTTAAATGGATCAAATTTTAATTTGCAGCCAGCTATTACCCTTAACATTACTGCCCAAGGAAAAAATGAAAGTGCTACAATTAATCAAAGATTTGGTTATGAAATCATGGATTTAAAATCAGGATTTCCTATTCAAAGCAAAATACAGGGAAATGAAACATATTATTCAGTAGTTGTTCCTGCAGGTCGAAATTATAATATCATGGCTTTAAGACAATGGGGAACTTTTACAGAAGATGGGACATGTAATGGAAACTTTTTTAATGATACACATTGCCCAAGCCCTCCAAAATCTAATGCAAGCTTGGGGAGTTCTACAACAACTGGAGGAGAAATTATCCAGGTAGTATTTAATTTAACAGAATCTAAGTATTATCTTTCTGGTTGTATAAATGTTTCTGGAAATAGCACTGCTGTTACAAATATAACGCAGATCTTTCCGAAAATGCTTCCATTTCCGGGATTCGTTCCTCCTATGAAAGCAGATGATGAGAGCATCAATTTATCTAACACTCTTCAATTAAATTATTCTGATTTAAGATGTTCAGGGCAACTTGCATGGTATAATATTAGTTTATTAGATGGAAATTATCTAATTGAATTTTATGGCTCTAATAATAAAACAAATGGGGCTAATGGCCAAAGTGGATATACTGTAGGTGCAGTACAAAATTTAACTTTGTCTGCTAATACAAATTTCAACATTACATTAATGCCGATGTTAGGTGATTGGTATACTGCCGGTCTTACAGATGTTAATACAACAAAAGTAATGATAAATGTAACGAATGCAACTGGCGGAGCCTTAACTCAGACTCCTCATATGGAAATGGTTATTTATTATCCTCATACTGGAAAATTGCATTATTTCTTTGAAACTTCCTCAGGAGCTGCAAGTTCAGTATTCTATTTTCCTATTATTAATATGACTGGTGCATGGGCAAGGGTGAATATTTTTCCACAAGGTCCTCCAATCGAAAAAAAATTAAATCTAACAAGAGCTAATCAAACAATTGCTATGGAAGATGATGATGGATTTGGATTTAAAAAAATAGATTCAAATGGCAATGCAATTGATATGAATATTACCGAATCTCCTATTAGGATGAAATTTTGGAGAAATTCTGCTTCTTGCAATGTTGTGACTCCAAACGAATCTTCATGTTTAATAACAAGTATGAATGCAGAGAATTTCAATCCATTAAAAGTTATGCTTGCAGGAAAAGTGAATTTAGAGATGACAATAACTGCTACTAATGTTTCATTAATGTTTATGGATTTTGATATGTTCAATGCAAAACCTCCTACAAATTCTATATTTGATGAAAATGCAGAATCATCCTCTGGGCAGGATGTATGGAAGTTTGGTAGTTTTGCTCCAAAAGATGCTTATAAGGAAGTATTAATCAAGATCCCATATAATACTTCAACAATAGACGAAAGTGCTTCTATAAATGCAAGCGTTCCTGTATTATATGATGAAAACAATAATGTTGTTTGGAATCGTTCTGCTGGCTATACACAAGCAAATTTAACTACTGATTATTTGGAGAAGACTCATGTAGATAACAGCAGTATAGATTATAGTTATAATTCAACTGGATTCAGAAATTTTTTAAATGCAGGCGGGCAGGAATGCAATAAGACTAATAATAATATGAGCGAATTTTATTGCCACGTTAATACTACTACAAATATGATTTACATGCGATTACCTCATTTCTCAACTGTATCTCCTACAGTAACTGGACAAGCAATTAGCACTTCCACTTCTAGTACCTCATCAAGTAGTTCTGGGGGTTCTGTCATAACAACCACTTTTTGGACAAAAGGTACATTAAAAGTTATTGATACAGAACTAAGCCAGGGAATTTCAAAACTTGTTCAATCCAAACAAAGATTAGAAATAAAGGTAAATGATGAAAATCATCATGTAGGGGTAATTTCAGTTGATTCTAATTCAGTTATTGTAAATGTTTCTTCTTTGCCTCAACAAGCTACTCTTTATGTCGGGCAAGAAAAGAAATTTGAAGTTAACGAAGATAGATATTATGATGTGTTAGTAAGGTTTAATGGAATAGTAAATAATTTTGCTAATATCACTGTAAAAAGCATACATGAAGAGCTTCCAATCATCAAAGAAGAATCAATGGAAACTTCTGCAACAGGTAATATAATAAAAAAAGAAGATTCTTTAATATCCGAAAATGAAAAACAAGAAGAGGCTTCTTCTACTAATTCTAATTGGAAAATCTGGGTAATAGTATTAATTATACTTGTTATTTTAATAGTAGTTTTATCAATAATCTATTATCAGAATAAGCATGATTATACCCATAAGATTAAATACAAAGATTAATCTTTTTTTATATGAATCTTGGATCTGAAAAAGAACTTATTTTTGCTGATTTGCACATACATTCAAAATACAGTAGAGCAACATCAAAGGATCTGAATCTTGTTAACCTTGAAAAATGGGCGAAAATAAAAGGTTTGAATCTTTTGGGAACCGGTGATTTTACTCATCCAAAATGGCTTGGAGAGATTAAAATTAATCTTAAAGAAAAAGATGGAATTTTATATTCGTCTAATAACTTTAAGTTTATTTTAACCGGGGAAATTAGTCTGATATACACAAAAGATAAGGGTAGAAGAGTGCATCTTGTGATATTTGTTCCTAATTTAGAAACTGCAGACAAAATTAACTTATATTTAGATAAAAAAGGCCGGAGAGATTATGATGGGCGTCCAATATTTAAGATTTCATGCGAGGATTTTGTTAAAGATATGCATGAGATTTCTGATAAAGTTGAAATAATTCCTGCTCATGCTTGGACTCCTTGGTTCGGGATCTTTGGAAGTGAATCAGGATTTGATTCCTTGGAAGAAGCTTTTGGCTCTCAATTAAATAAAATTCATGCAGTTGAAACAGGAATATCGTCTAATCCACAAATGAATTTGCGGTTAAAAGAGCTGAAAGAAAAAACTATCGTAAGCTTTTCTGATTCTCATAGTTATTGGCCTTGGAGAATTGGCAGGGAAGCTACGATTTTTTATTCTGCTGATTCTTACGACGATATTCTCAAAGAATTAAGGGAAAATAAAATTTTTGGAACTATTGAAGTGAACCCTGCTTATGGAAAATATCACTATGACGGCCATCGTTTATGCAATTTTTCATGCTCCCCTGAAGAATGCAACAAATTGAATAACATCTGCCCTGTCTGCAAGAATAAGTTATTATTAGGAGTTGAACATCGCGTTAATGATCTTGCAAATTTCCCTGAAAATTATATTTCGTCTAATCAAAAGAAATCATTTGAAATGTTGCCTTTGCATGAAATTTTAGCAACTGCCTTAAATTCAGGAATCAATACAAAGAAAGTTTGGAATGTTTATTATAAGTTAATTGAAGCATTTGAAAATGAGTTTAATATTTTATTAAATGTCCAAAGAGAAAAACTGCTAAAATTTATTGACGCGAATACTGTTGATTTAATATTAAAAAATCGCGAAGGCAAAATAAGAGTCAAACCGGGATATGACGGCGTTTATGGCGAGATGATTGTCGAGGCGGACCAGAAGAAATTGTTCTGAATTATAAGCTTTACAATAACTAAATTTATATAAGTTTTAATCTATTAATCTTAATGGAAATTTTAAAATCAAAAGCAGTTAAAGCTCTTAGCTTATTCTCTCTAATCACTTTGCTGATCATGCTTTTTTCTAATGCTGTATTTTATGAAACTACAAAGAAAGGACAGCCTCAATATAGATTATCCTTGGATCAAATAAATCAATTAATCCCTGGCTCAATTCTAAATGATATTATTATAGACGCTCTAATTTTTCCAGGATACAAGTTTGCGACTTATAATCTACCTCAGATGCCTGAAGAAAAATTCAACTATAAACTAAATTCTGAAATACAATTTGGCAATTCTAATTGCCTTACGGATTTAATTTTGGAACATAGCAAAATTATCTAACTTCTATTATAATTATTTAGCAATAATTTAAAAATTAACTTATGATCCTTAACAAATTAAAAGATTCTGAATCCAAAACATTACTTTTTGAATTGACAAAACTTTGCGAAAATCTAAGGAGTTATGTTTAATTAATTTTATTTAAGTCAGCATCCCTCAAGCCTAAAAACTTGTAATGGGCATCTTTTGTCTCTTCTTTGCAAATTCGGCATTTTTCTGTTAAATTATATGATTTGCATTTTGGACATTTTTTTAAAATCATTTTTCCAACGCCTCAAATTCACAGGAATTTTGCTTTGCAGTTTTTTCTATTTTTTCAAGTATCATTTCCATTTTCCTATTTGCTTCCTTATAATTTTCATCCTTTATTGTAATCTGGAACTTTCCTGCACTTAAATAAATAATTTCAGCGTTTCCATTTTCTACAGATAAAATTTTTTTTATTCTCACTATGCCATTATCTTCTAAACATTTCAATTTCAAGATTTTCTTTGCTTCAATCTGTTTCTGCTTTTTCTGGGTTATTTTTTCAATTTGATCATAAAATTCAGTAGGAATATATTTTTGAATCAAACCTTTATTTTCTTTTGCCTTCAACATGAATTCAGATAATGATTGAAAGTCTTTCAATATTAGCCCTTCTATTTTTTCAGCTTTTTCCTTTAATATTTGATGAAATACTGATTTGGCAATCTGCTCTTGCTTGAACTTTTCCAAAATCTCCTTTTTTTCTTTTGATGTTACCCTTCTTAATGATAAATCTATGTGTTCACCGATTGCCCTAAGAACCTTGCATACAATTTTTTTGTTTGGGATTACATAATCTCTTATATTTCTAATCCTGCCTGGCGCTATTTCACTTGTCATAATTGTTCCAGTTTCTCCCGATGGCAATCTTACAAATACTGACGTCCCTTCAATTTTTTCAACAGTACATAAAACTAAATCTCCTTCTTCTGCCATATAATGTTTATTGATATTGAGTTTTTAAATTTTCTTTAATCTTAATGCAAAAGAAACCTTTAAAAATGCAAATTCTATGTAAAAATATGGAAAGCAAATTTGTAAAGGTGAAATGCGCTAAATGCAAAAATACTCAAGTCATATTCGGCAAGGCATCTACAAAGGTTAAATGCCTTGAATGCAATGGAATTTTATCCGAACCTTCCGGCGGAAAGGCTAAAATAAGGGCAAGAGTAGAAGAAGTTTTGTAATCTTGTTTATTTGACAGGTAATTTTTTTGAACAAATTTTTTTAATATGTTCTAAACTATTATTTTTTTCTAATTTAAACTTTTAAAACCTCGATTTCTAAATTTTTCTTCAAGGTATTAATAAATTCTCCTTCATCTTCTTTTTTTATTAAACATCCTGCTGCACTTTGATGGCCTCCAACCTCACACTTTAGATTTAATGTTGATTTTTCCAAAATCTCCTTTAAATTTCTCCCTGAACCTACTATTCTGGCAGAAACTTTAATTTTATCCTCGCTATACGCCATGCCGATTAGAACTGTCCCGTCTTCATAATAAGATGATGAAGACAAGATAGATGTGATTGTCCCGATAATTGTGTCTTTGATTTCATTTTTCGCATTGATTATTGCAAATCCACTTCCCTCAATTTTTTCAATTTTTTTTACGAGGTTCAATCCATTTAGAAGTTCCTGTCTATATCTTACATATATGTCCTGTGCATAATTCTCTGCTTTTTTGTCACCTAAACAAAAAGATATGGCAATATCACTGTAGCCCAAACGCGAACATGCGTTGATTAACACGCTCAATTCACGAACATCCTCTCTCCTATTGAAAAATTTTAATAAATAAATATTTCCGATTATCTCATCTTTCTCGCCATGCTTGGCTCTTCTTATCATCACTGCTGTGACAAGCCTTGACATTTCTTCTTCATTCAAATCATATAATGTTCTTTCTGGCGATATATTTATTTCCCTTAATAATTCCAAGACTCCTGTTGAAGAGCCAGTAACCCCTGGGATATAAGTGGATGTTGAATATTCTAATGATTTTCTTAATGGCCTTGTTGCTGAAAATATCAATAATCCTTTTTTGATCACAAGCTCTTTTGAATCATTTATAATCTGCTGATTTATTTTGGATAAATTTGATTCCAGCCTATCTCCTATCATTCCAATAATTGATAAGTCTGCCAAATCAATGTTATCTGATGAAATTGCCTTTGCGAATAAATAAGCTAACCCTGCACCACATATTTCTTCTTCATTAAATAAGTGAGGATTTATTATTTTTATATTAGCATTCAATTTTGCCGAATCAATTTCATGATGGTCCAAGATAAATATTGGGTTTCTTAATTTCTGAAAATAATCTAGATTTCCTGAAGCTAAATCTATAAATAAAATTATTTCTCTTTCAACTCTTTCTAATTCTTTAGCTATTATGTTTTCTTCAAGCCCTTTTACAATTTTTAATGAAAATTTTTTATCAAGGCGCTTTAAAGCTTTTGAAACAATCGCTGCGGAAGTAATACCATCTGTATCATAATGACTGATTATGCGAATTGTTTTTCCGTCTGATATTTCTAAGAATTCTCTTGCCAGACTATTTATTGAATTTAACATTTCACCTCTTAATTTTAAAATTTATACTAACTAGGACTTCTGCTTTCTTTTTTTCTTGCTTGTTTGTGAATATTTTTTGATTAATTTTTCTTTTTTTATTATTCCGTGATATTTTCTAAGTGTATTTAATTTTGATTGGGCTTTTTGAAGCTTATGTTTTGTTCTTCTATCTGTTACATTGGTTTTAAGATGTTCCTGCATCTTTTCCACCTTTTTTTCAGCATTCTTCAATTCTGTTCTTGATTCTATTCCCAGCTCTTTCAAATAAACGGTTAGTTTTTTCCCAAAAACTTTTGTTGTTGGAATTCCATATTGGTCTCTCAGAATTAAGCCTATTTGAGGAGCTTCATATTTTTGACTTAAATCCTTGATTATGTTTTTCAATTCGCTTTCATTCATCTTTAACCATACCGGTTTTTCCAATTTTGCCTGAGCTTGTAATTTTGCCATTTTTATAAATTGTGACTGTGGTTTTTAAAGTTTATCTTTATGACTTTATAGGATGTCTCTGTTTAAATATATCTTCTATAAAACTATTTTAGGTTATCAAGAATTCGCTTGGGATTGCACGAGATCATAGCCCATTCCTTTATTTCTTCAAATCCTATTTTTGTATACCATTCTAAAGGATACTTATCCCTTGGGGTAAACGCTTCTAATCTGATCACCTTATATTTTTTGATTGCTTGTTGAAGAGAAAATCTTAACAGTTTAGTTCCTATTCCTATCTTTTGATAATCAGGATGGATAAAAAATTCTGCATCTGATAAATGATTTCCATCCCACCATGGCTTTACACAAGTGCAAAATGCCCCCATAATTTTCCCATCAAGTTCACATAAAAAACATAAATCAGGCTGTTTTTTAATCCAATATTCAAGCATGGGATATGCAGTTTCCTTAGTCCATTTTTCACCAATATCAAACACTTCATAAACTTCCGTATAGATTTGGGCCAATGTATCTAAATCGTCTTTCTTAATCTGGCGGATTTTTAATTTGTCTTTCATCTTAATTTGCTAATATAAGAACTTAAAATCTGCAATTTTAAGTGATTCGAGCCGATTTAAATCCCATCTATAGCGCTACTTACGATTATAGCCCTGCCCGGATTCGAACCGGGGCCACAGCCTTTCTCTCGAGAATAATGGGGCCATTTACGCCCGTACTCAACCAAAGGGCTGTATCCTTGACCACTAGACTACAGGGCTATGTAAAAGAACTAACCTGCATTATTTATAAGGATTTTGATTAATTTTATTGTGCTTATTTCTTCACAATATTTAAATATAGAATTATTTAGATAAATTAATGAGTCTTAATAGTTTTAAAGATAAAAGAATTATTATTACTGGTTGTGGATTTAAGCCAATAAAACATATCTTTAAAGATTTAGTGACTGGAAAACCAACTCATACAGAACTTATTGTCAATAAAGAAAAATGTAAACTGAATGTAGGATCTGCCATAGCATATTCATTATTAGAAGTAGGGGCAACCGTTCATATGATTTCAAGATCAAAGGAAAATTTGGAACAGTTAGCCAATGCTTTTTGCAATAAATTAAATTGTAATGAGAATTTGATTGAATATTCTGCAGTAGATGTGTTGGATGAGGAGCAAGTAAAAAATTTTGTCAAAAATTTGAAAAAAGATAAAGACATTTATTGGGTACAGTCTATAGGGCTCGGTGCAGGGAGTTATAAAATAAAAGGAGATAATCCTTATCTACCATTAGAAGAGATTGATATAGGACTTATTGAAGCTGAATCTAAAATTGTCTTAAGAGGAACTCATCTGTTTATGCAACAAATCTTACCTCTTTTAAAAAAACAAAAAGAATCGAGAATAGTTATTATTAGCTCATTAAGTGCAACAAGGGGCTATGACTTAGGTGGAACACATTGCGCTGCAAAGGGAGCAATAGATAGGTATGCTAATTCAGCCATGTTAGGGTTAGTTAAACATAACATTTTTTTAACTACCGTTAGGCCCGGAATTATTGATACTGGCTTTTATGATTCCGAAGATGTTATCAAAGCTGTTAAACATGTTGGAAAAGAATATGGATGGGAGTATCAAAAAGATAACATTCCTTTAGCTTCTCCTAGTGCTGTTGGCAATCTTGTCCGAGAAATTTTATCTTCAAATGCTCATATAACTTCTGTAAATTTAGTTGCTCAAAAACAATTTCCTAATGAGGCATCCTAATCTTTAATTATTTCTTCAGCTTTCTAAACTCCAAATAAGAATAAACTACTGAAATAATTGAAAACAAAATTATTGGAATAATTATTAAAAATATGGCATATCTTGGAATGAAAATCGATAAAATAGCGATAATTCCTGATAATTTGAAAAACATTGCGCCAAGCTTATTTGTTTTTTCCCATACTTTATCGTTGCTTAATGACCACGGCGTTCTTATTCCTACGAAAAAATTTCTTTTTGCATTTTCACAGAGGATTCCTACATAGAAAAATAAAATTCCTATTCCTATTGAGATAAAAATAATTGGATTTATTTTTGTCCCAAGATTCCACAGCAACGTTTGAATCTGAATTGCTAACATGAAAATTAAAAATAAGATTATAAAAGTATCATACTCTTTTTTAAATCCCTTGAAATCTTTTTGAAGCGGATCAATTTTCGGCAAGATAATAAAAAGAATACTTATTGCCAGAATTATTAATGGAAGCATAAATACGCCCCAGAATCTGGACATATATCCGTTAACCTGGCCCTGGGCATCCCAATGCGATGCTATTATCAATGGAACTTTTGGATAAAAATAAGCGCTGATTGCAAAAGATAAAATAATTAATGATACAATCACATAATTTATTTTTTTCATTTGAAATTTTAAGATATTTGGCTTTTTAATCTTAATGTTTTGAGATCTTCCATAAATGTTCAAAATAAGTTTTGAATTCTTCTGCTAAAATTTTGTTTTTTATTTCAATAGCATAAGGCTGGTCAGTTGTATAAAGAAATGCGATATATTCGCCATAAATTATTGTGGCTACTTTTGATGGCAGATCCAAAAATCTATTTTCTCCAAGTAAAGTATATATTTCTATTATTTTGTCTTCTTTAAATTTTGGATTCCATATTCCCCGATAATCAATTTTAAATTTTTTGGATTCTTTTATTAAACTTTCAATAAACAAATTTGAACTTAAATTTGAAGCATAAGTATTGCCGAGGATATAACAAAACTTTATTTTCTTTTCTCTTGCTAAACCATAAAGGGTAAAATTGAATTGTTTCTGTCCATCCGGCCCTTTTAATAATTTAAGTTTATTGTCCTGTTCTTTTTCAAGTTCCCTAATTAAAGGAACAAGATTTATTAGAATATTCTCTTTATCTTTTAATTGTGAGATTACTTTATCAATTTCATTTGCATAATAAAACATTACACTATCTTTTTTTAATTGGCTGATAAATCCTTTTGCAATTAATCTTTCTAAAATATCATAACAAGTCGAGCGGTGTATATTTGTTTCTTTGGCAACCTTATATGCAGTATTTTCCTGATTCAATAAATATGTATAAATCTTGATTTCATTTTCATTGAGCCCGTATTCTTTTAACAGAACGGAAATTTTATTCTCCATTTATTCTGGAAATATTTTCATTTAATAAACTTTTTCATTAGTCGATTTTTTTCGACTGCTTTTTCTTTTAAATTTTAATATCACTATTTCATCATGATAAACATCGTAAAGTTAGGAAAAGGCGACTTAGAAAAAATATTTAATGTTGAAAGAAAAGCGTTCATTCCGTTAATTCAAGCTTCTAAAGAAAAAATCTGCAAACGCTTTAATTGCGGACATGTTTATCTTGGGGCAAACATTGATAATCTTATAGTTGGCACATTAGCATTTAGATATGGAACTTTTTCTCCTGATGATTATTCTAACTTTCCCAATACATTTGATAAATTTGCAAATCAGCTTAATAGTAAAAATTCAAATTCAATCTTTGTTTATAGTCTAGGCATTATTCCGGATTATCGCGGAGGAAAGTTAACAAAGGAATTAATAAATTGTGTAGAGAATTATGCTAAAAAAGAAAATTTAAATTACATTGTTGGTGATGGGAGATGCCCTTCTTATAATGGAAGCACAATTTTTGAACAGGAAAACATTCGGCAAAATTTAGAATTTAAACGGACTATTGATGATTATATGGCAGGCGGAAGAATTCCGGTTACAAAAGATTTGTTGAAAGACAGCACATTGGCGTTTTATCATAAATTGATCGGTCTTGATTTTTTATGGATTATGCAAAACTTTATTCCCGAAGACAAGCCAGCAGGAGGGTATAGGGTAATCCTTTACAAGCAATTAAAATGATTTCATTATCACAAGAATGGGCGATATTGTCTAAAGTCAATTATGGGCAGGAGTTTATTGATGAATTGTATAATTTTTTAATTAAATATAATGTCGAGAGAATTTTGGAATGTGGATGCGGTGATGGACACATTTTGCATGGTCTTGCATTAAAGGGGATTTGCGGAATTGGCATTGATGCTGATAGAGAGATGATTAATATGGCAGCTCAAAATAATTTTCATAAAAATATTGAATATAAACTGATGAATTGGAAAGATTTGAACAAAATCAAAGAAAAATTTGATGCTGTTTTGTGCAGAGGAAACAGTCTTTCTATAATTGATTGGGGATATGGAAAAGAAATTGATTCAAAAATTGCTAGAGAGAATATTGTTAAAGGAATTGAGTCCATGTTGAGTAAAATTAAGCCGAATGGTTTGTTTTATCTTGATTCGACTTCACAGAGAGAAATAGATAAAGGGAATCAAACACTTGTGCTTGACTATCCTAACCTTTTTATTAATGGAAAGATTGAATATGATTGGGGTAAAAGAACTCGGAGAACTTATGGGATTGGAACTGTTAATGGAGAAAGTTTTGAAGGAAGTTCTGTTTCTTATTTGATTACGCCTAAAGAGATAGAAGATATTTTGAAATCTTTCAATTTGAAAAAAGTTTTTTATCCGAAGATTGAAAATGAAAAAAATTATGATGTGATTTGCGGAATGAATAATTAATGTTTATATCTTCCTCTTGCCTCAACTTTTTTCAATCTTTCAATCACCTCTTTATGCTTGTAGCTTGCTAAGAAACTTTTGAAAAGCTCCTCATGATTTTGAAAGTGCTTTGCTTCCAACGCTTGTTTAATCAGATGAAGATCTACTGCTTTGTCTTCAATCCTCTGCGAGATGAATCCAAGCCCAAAATCAATAATATAAATTTTATTTTCCTTTAGAATCATATTTGAAGTAGTTAGGTCTCCGTGGATAATGTTATTGCCATGCAATTTTGAAACTTGTTCAGCGATCATTTTCATTATTAATTCTTGTTTCTTTATCGGATAATTATTTAATGAATCTGATAACTTTTCGCCTTCGATGAATTCCATTGTTATTGTGAAATTATCCTGGTTGAAAATATGGGGAGCATTAATTATTTTTACAGCTTTTTCAAGAATATTTGATTCTTTTTTCGTTCTGGATTTTCTTAATCTTTCATCAAGCTGTTCAAGCCGATATGATTTTTTTATTCTTTGTTTTATTATTTTATCTTCTTGCTTTATGATTATTGCTTCTGCTCCTCTTGCTATAATGTTTTGTCTCATCTGAATTTGAGATATACGAATTTTATAAAGTTACTTTATTTTCAATAGATTGCCGAATCCGGGGGTCCATTTGTCGCTAATCATTAAAACAGTATCAATTGTCCTGATAACTTCTGGGAATTCTTTTTTTGCATTTTCGATTATCTCATAATATTCTTGATAATTATTAACAACTAATTCCGGTTCAATTTGCCAAATGTTTCTGATGTAATATTGGATGTTCGGAATTGAAGAGAAAAAACCAAGCAATTTTTCTTCGTCTTGTTTTGTATACCTATCAATTTTTATTATTGCTTTATATAATTCCAGCCCTAACTTGTTTAAATCCACTCCGATTCTATATTGAATAATTATTCCTTTTTCCTCGAGCTTTTTCAGTTTATTTTTTATTATAATCTCTGTGGATTTTGTTTTTTTAGCAATCTCAACTAAAGACATTCGTGCATTGTTCACAATTAATGAAAGGATCTCATAATCTAATTTATCCAACTGATTTTCGACTATCTTTCCGGCAAACATTGTTGGTGCAGATATTTGACTTGTAAAATACATCTTAGGATATTGTTTTACATCAACTAATATTCCTCCTTCTTCTTGGATGATTATTTTATTAAACTCTGAAATCAATTTGTTCTTTGCTTCAAAGAACTCATAATCTGTTTTGGCAAATATTGAAAAGATTAAATCCCAGTTTCCCGAGCATTCTCCTAACCAATAGACATTTCCTGATTTTTCAAGATATTCGAAGAGTTTTGCCTTTTCATTAGGAATATTTTTCAGTTTAAGATACAGTTTATATGCTTTATACCCCATTTTATGCATATTCAAAGCAGTATTAAAGCTTGTGATAATTCCTTGTTCTACTAACTTGTTAATTCGATATTCAACAGCCTGTCTTGATTTTCCTACTTTTTTTGCAAGTTTTGTTGAAGGAATCCTGCAATTTTTATCCAGCTCAAATAATATCTTCTCGTCGGTTTTATCTAATTTAATTTTATTTATTTTTACCATATTTAGCATAAACTATATTTTATTTATAAACATTATTGTTTATGCTCATTTTTCTGAAATAAGTTTAATATATATCTTATTCTTTGTTGTATTAACTTATTAGGAGTAAATAAAAATGGAAACACAAAACATAGGGGAAAATAACGATGAAGAAAGAAAGAACTTGATTTCAAAGCTTGTTCCAGGAATCAATTTAGATTTATTTGAAAAGAATACGAATGAACAGGGGAATACTGGAAGTTCTGGATTTTTTGGAGGATTTGATGAAATGTACTCTCTTGAATGCTTAAAATGGAGAACTTACGAATTTCCTTTTGAAAGCTTAAATAAAATGCCAAAATGGTATGAGTTTGTTAAAGGCAACCCTTCAAATCAAGTTTTGATTGATTTGGGATGTGGACAAAATTATTATGGATATAAAATTGCAAAGTTGTGTGGATTTAATGCTTATGTGGGTGTTGACAAGGTTGCAGACAAAAGATATAATGTAAAAGTCGGCGGAAGAGAAAAAGTTCCTGATTCTATTAGAAGTTTGGGATTTGATTTTGAAGAGAGGATACCTCAAGAAGAAATCCCCTCTGTTTTTGTTCAAGAAGGAATGTTAACTTTTTTGAGAAGATTACCTAGTGAAAGTGTAAGCTTAATGACAAATGGTGTTGATGACAATATCATTGAGGGAAAATATCGTGAAAATGTCAAAAAAGAAATTTACAGATGCTTATCACCAAATGGATTTTATTTGACTGACAGTTTAACTGTTCAGGATTTAATGAACATCAGATACCCCGATGATGAATTAGATCATGTAACAAGCAGAGGAGTTCTCATTAAAAAAGATTGTAAGGAGGTATTTGAAGATGGAACAAAGTAATTTAGAAAAAGATGTTTTGGATATAGTTAGAAAGTGGAATTCAAAATATTCTGCAGTTTATGAGAATGGTTTAAGTTCTAAGCCGAGAGAAACAGATACAATCTATCAATTGGAAAGACAAGTTATTGGAAATGATTATGTTTTGACTTCATGGATTTCCGGGATCTTAAGGACTGAGTTTGGATATTCTTCCAATGAAATTGGCAAGCTTGGAGCTTTAGTGGAAGGTTTAGTAAAAAGTAACACGATTGAGCAGAAGATAACTGGTCCGCTTAATCCTAATATTACTGCCTTTGATTCGCCTAATTGGAAAAGCTACCATAGTGGCAGACGAGGAATCAAAATAATCTAATTTCAATTTTTTATTTTTATTTTTTTCAATTAAATATCAAATACAAAAACAAAATGAAAAACAAAAATACAAACCTCAAATTGAAACTCAAAAGTTTTGAAAGGAGGTACAAGTAAAAATGAATAAAATAGCACATTACGGAATACCTAAAGAAAATTGCATATTTAGTTATGATGGGCCTCATGGAGAATTTTTCCAAGAGTTGATTGCCAAATCAAATGAAAAATTTAGGGGAACAAAAGCAGAAATTCCTGAAGGTAAATCAGGAGAAGTTAAGAATATGAACATAATTAGGAAAATGGCTTTAGTTTCAACTATTGTTAATAATCCTAATTTGCTTAAGTATGGATTATTTCCCATGACCGGAATGCAAAGCGAATGCTCATTAAAAGCAGGAAACTTGCAAGCTCCATGCAGATATAGCGAAGATCTTGATTTATTGTTATATGATTCAAGCCCAAAAGGTGCTAATTCAAGAGAAGCTCAAATGTTAGAACAGCAGATTAGGGGTCATGAAAAAGATTTGTTCTATCATCTCGATAAATTTAAGGGAGAAAGAATAATAATCGCAAGCGTTGGAGCCGAACCTGTTCAAGATATGAAATATGGCATTCGGCCAGTTATAATTTCTGGGATAACAGAGGCATGGCCCTGCCGCATTCTGGAGCAAAGTGAAAATAATCATGAATTTATTTATGGATTGCAATCTGGTTTGCCTTATTCTGAACATGTAGAGATATGTGAAAAAAATTATAGTCCAATATATTTTAACACTAGAAGATTATTTATGCCCCTAAAAAAATTAGATATAGGCTTGAGGATATTACAAAGGCACCAAAAAAATCTGCATTTGTCAGCTGAGGAAAGCAACTTAGCACATGTTCCATATGTAGAGGATAAGCAAGATTGGGGATCACGAATAACTTTTGTATCTCAAAAGCCTTTGTATCCAGAAGGAGCATCGTTGTAAGTTATAAAATTTTTTATTTTTTTCTTTTATTCTAAGATTACGAAAATGTTATGTTTATCTTTAAATTTAGATTAAAATTTAAAATACTAAAACAAAACATTTAAATATAAAATCAATTTTTTTAAGTTATGAATAGGAAACTTTTGGCATTGTCATTGTCCTGCCTTCTAATTTTATGCCTGATTAATTTTTCTATTGCCCAAGATGAAAATAACTCTTTAATTTCTCCAAGCTCTGATACTTCAACAAGCACTGAAATGGTTTCAACTGAAACCCAAGCAGAAACAGAGATTATGAATGAAAATTATGGTGTTCAAATAAGGGTTCTGCAATTGCAAAAAGCTATCAAAAGAATGATTTTGCATGGAGAGGCAATAACCTCTGTAATAAAACAAAAAGGAAATGATACGGCAGAACTTGATAATATAATTGCAGAAATGAGTGTTTTATTAAATGAATCAAAATCAATAAATACTGGAGCTTCAAATGATGAAATAGTTCAAAATTTTGTGGACATAAAAGAAGATGCAATCAGCTTAAGAAAGGAATTCAAAGAAAAAGCTGAAGTTTATTTAGATTCTTCAGACAAAGAAGCTTTGGTTAAAGAGTTAAAAGAAATTGACAGGACAGAATTGCAGGAATATAATGATCAAATTAAAGAGAAAATTAGGGCATTTAATTCTGAAAGGGTAGGAAAATTAATGGATTTGACTGGAATTCAAATAGAAGGATTAGAAGACAAAATCAAAAATGGAGAAATTAATTCTGTTCAAGCTTTAAAGCAAATTAGAAATGAATATAAAGTAATGAGTAACGAAGAAAAAAATCAAGTAAAAAATAATTTTAAGAATAATGTAACTGCAAGGGATGTTAAAAATGCAGCAGTTGTTTCAAAAATCCGCCAAAAAAGAGCAGAAACAATTTCTACACGAGCTGAGAACAGAGCACAAGTTTTAGCTAAACAAGGACATCCTGTCTTAGCAGCAAGGGTTCAGGCAAGAGCGGATACATTTAGCACTAGAGCTCAAAATATTGAGAATGTCAGAACTGCTGTAAAAGAAAGAGTTCAAAGCAGAATGAATTCTTCTGCTTCAACAATTTCCCCTTCTGAGTCATCCTCAACTAATTCAAATGCTAATGGAGTTGAAAATGTTTAATCAAAAAAAAGCAATCAGCAAATTTTTAGTAATCGTAATTATTTTATTATTAGTAGGATTATGTTTATTTGTTATCTATAGAAGAAATGCCAGCAAAACTAATCCTGCTTTATCCAGCAACAATCTTGAGAATAGTGAAAGTTCATCTGGTTCAGCAAGCATTGAAGATAACACAATATTTGAAAATGAAACTTTATCTGAAACCAATGAAATTGATTTAGGTCCTTTAATTGAATAGATGAACTATATTAATTTTGAAATCTTCTAAATGGTGTTAAGCTAATTTAGAACCATTTGGGACTCTTCTTCCGGAATTGCTAAAACCACTTCTTTATTGTCTAGAATAAATCCCGTTGTCAAAACTTCTGATTTAAAGTTTGCTATTTGCTTTTCGGGAAAATTAAGAACGCAAATAACCTGTTTGTTGATTAGGTCATCTTTTTTGTATAACTTTGTAATTTGTGCACTGGATTTTTTAATTCCATATTCCCCAAAATCTATCGATAATTTATATGCGGGATTTTTTGCTTCTGGGAAATCTTCAACTTTTATGACTGTTCCAACGCGTAATTCAATTTTCTCAAAATCTTTCCAAGTTATTTTATCCATTTTAAAATTTTATCTTGCCCTTAAATTTTCTTGCCATCTTCATCAGTGTTTTTTGATCAATTTGTCCGGATTGCATTGAAGCCATTGATGATTCAGAATTAATCAATTCCTTAAGCAATTTATACTGCTTTATTAAAGAACGTATTTCAGTCGTAGTTACTCCTGAACCTTTTGAAACTCGGCTGATTCTTGATGTCTGCTTTTCCAAAATCTCAGGATTTTCAATTTCTTCTTCTGTCATTGAATCGATTGCATTTTTCCAATGACTCACTTTATTCTCCTGATCCTGCAATGCTTTATTCGGGAGCTTTAAATTTCCTGCACCTGGAATCATTCCCAATAATTTATCAAAGCTTCCTAGTTGATTCATTGAGCCTAATTGTTCATACAAATCTAACAAAGTAAATTTGCCCTGCTTTAGCCTTTCTTCTATTTTTTTCTGCTGTTTTTCTGTAGTTGCTGATTTAACTTTTTCAATCAAGGCATCTAAATCTCCCATCCCCAATAGTCTTGAAATAAATGAAGACGGATCGAATGTTTCAATTTCATGAAGCTTTTCTCCTATACCTACAAAAAATACAGGTGCGTTAGTTTCTGCGCATGCAGTTAAAGCTCCTCCTGCTTTTGCAGTACCATCCATCCTTGTTATTATTACTCCGTCGATATTTAATGCTTTCTTAAATTCTGAAGCTTGGGTTTTTGCGCTTTGCCCAAGGTCAGCAGGTATTACCAGTATCCTAAAATCGGGCTTGATTTTTTTATCAATTGAACTAATCTCTTTGATTAATTCTTTATTCAATCCATCTCTTCCTGCAGTATCAACTAAAACTAAATCAAACTTTTTCAATTCTTCTTTATACTTATCAAAGATCTTTAACGGATCTTTTTCCTTTTTATCAATAAAGCAGTGCAGTTTTGCTTTTTCAGCCATTTGTTCTAGCTGGTCCATGGCTGCAGGTCTTTGCGTATCCAAACCAAGCAGTGCAGTTTTTTTTCCTCGTTTTGAAAAATAAAATCCTAACTTTGAAATTGTTGTTGTTTTACCTGAGCCATAAAGTCCCAGAAATAAAATCTTTGCATTTTTATTTAACTTTAACTCCTGTTTCTTTCCCAAAATAGTTTCGATTTGGTCATGAATTAATTTAATAATTTGCTCTTTCTTTTCAACTCCTTTTATCTCTTCATTCAAGGCTAATTTTTTAATTTTCTGGCTTAAATCAAAAACTAATTCAACATTAACATCTGCTTCAATCAAAGCCCTTTGAATATCCCTTATAATTTCATCTATAAGTTTTTTATCAACAAATATGCTGTTTGATATTTTTTTGATGCTCGATTTAAGGACGTTTCCTAATTTTTCTAGTACCATTTAAGTTAATGGAAATAAGGGTTTTTAGGGTTTTTTGTTTTGATTAGATTTATATATTTTAACTTAATAAAATTTTATGGAAGAATTAAAATCAGGAAAATATCAACATTATAAGGGAAAATTCTATGAGGTTATTGGCGTTGGACGGCACAGTGAAACGTTAGAAGAATTAGTTATTTATAGAGCACTTTATGATTCTGAAGAATTTGGAAATAATGCATTATGGGTAAGGCCAAAGGCTATGTTCCTTGAAACAGTTAATGTGGGAGGAAAAGAAATTCCCCGCTTTAAATATATTGAATAAAATATCTTTTAATTTAACATTTTAACTAAGATAATCCTAAACTCTCAATAAATTTATATTTATCAAAAACCTCTAAATCTTTATAATCCTGTCCTGTCCCGAGGAATAATATCGGTTTTTTTGTTATATATCCTACAGAGATTGCAGTCCCGCCTTTCTCATCAACATCTGCCTTGGATAAAATTATTCCTGTTAATCCTATTGCCTCATCGAACGATTTTGCCTGTTCAATTGCATCATTGCCTGTTATGCTTTCTCCAATGAATATTTTCATATCAGATTGGGCAACTCTTGAAATTTTTTCTATTTCTTTCATCAAAGAATCTTTTGTATGCATCCTCCCTGCAGTATCAATTAAAACTATGTCAATGTGATGTTTTTTTGCATATTGAATCGCATCAAATCCAACTGATGCAGGGTCTGTTCCATAATCTTTTTTTATTATGGGAATTTTTAAATTATCGGCGTGCTTTTGCAATTGCTCAATTGAAGCTGCCCTGTAAGTATCAGCCGCAGCAAGACAACATGAAAGTTTTTGTCTTGTCAAAAAATCCGCAACCTTCGCGATTGTAGTAGTTTTCCCAACGCCATTAATTCCGACAAATGTAATAATAAATGGCTTTTTTACTGATAATGTTTGTTTTATCTCATTCAAAAAATCAGGAGGAGAAACAAGAATTTCTTCTATTGATTCTTTTAATTTTTGTTTCAAATTTATTTTTGCTAAATCTTCACCAATTAAATTGTTTTTAAAATCTGATTTTATTTTATCAACAACTTCTAATGCAACATTATTCTGAAGCAAAATTAATTCCAAATCCTGAAATAACTCTTCAAATTTTTCTTCTGTCAGCTTTTTTTTAAATAAAGAAAATAATTGTTTTGGCTTTTCTTCTTTATCTTTTCCTTCTTTAACTGGGTAAAATTTTTCTTCTTTTGTTTCATTAACGATTTCTTCCTGTTGAATCTGTAATTCTTCTTCTTTTTTATTTGCCTTCTGTTCTTGTCTCTTTGTATCTTTTTTTGATTTTTGGATATGTTTTTCAGATTTATCTTTTTTCTTATCTTCCTTGTCTTTCTTTTCAGGCTTTTCTGGAAGTTCTTCAGTTTCAGGCTTTTCTGCCTTGCTTATCCAGCCTTTTAATTTTTCTTTTAAAAATTTGAACATGCTATTTTATCTTTTTTTCATTTAATAATTTTTTTCATTTTATGCATTATTTATTGTTTAACTTGGTTTATATGACTTTTTATAATAATCATTAAAAAGGCTTTTAATCTTTAGAACAAATGATAACTTATAATGAATTATATGATGCATTAAGGAAAGAAAGATATTCTGAACAACTTCAAGGCCTTCCTAAAAGTTTTATTAAAGAGGTTTCAGAGTACCTAAAAGATAAAAAAGAATTCAGCGAAAAAAGCAACGACTTATTTTCTGATTTGGCAATCAAAAACAAGAAGAAACTTGAAAATGCCATATCTATTTTTCGTGAATTAATCTTAAGGAGGAAAAAAAAGATTTTAAATCTTGCCTTTGTTGCTGCGGAAACAGGGATATCTAAAAGGGATTTTGAAAATTTATTTGATTTTGAAAAGGAATTATTTGAGTCAATTGTAAAAAGCCTGAACAAATCTGAAAAAACTCTCAATAGCATGATGACTGAATCAGAAAAATCCGAACAAAAATATAAATTAGTCAGATTTTTAGAGGATGTTTCTGAATTTGTCGGTCTTGATGGAGACCCCATAGGACCTTTTGAGAAAGGAGAAATAGCAAATATTGAGAAAGAAATTATTGATATTTTATTAATCGATAAAAGAGTTGAACTATTGGATGATGAATAGTCTAATAATACTTGTCAAGAACGGCTTCTTCTAAAAATTTTAATGCTGCAGGCTTGCCCTTTTCTTTTGCAATTTGCATGCATGTGTCATTCAATTCCAAACTATGCTGAAAAAGTTCTTCTAAAATATATTTTGCCCGGTTTGCCGGCTCATCTATAGAAATTCCTCGTGAAGCATAAAGAGCTCCCAATTCTCTTTTATGATTTCTTTTATACATTGCAATTTCTCTTTGTGTCCAATCTTCATAGACCATGAAATTAAAGCTGAATATAAATTTTTAAAAATTATTATCTTGCATTGATTATTATTGATTACTTAGATTTCAGTATCATAGCTTTTTCTAAAAATTCTTTTAAATCTTTTGTCCTTCTTCTGTAAACTTCTTCCAATCCCGAGATGATCATTCCATCTGCACAGGGACTCATTCCCTTTAATGTTTTATCTGCTTTTGTTGTATAACCTTGCATTTCAGGATTTCCAGGCCACCAATCAATATTATAATAGCAGAACCAATCAATCATTTTCATCCTGTCTGCCCATACTATTCCTATTGCATATCCTAAATTGCAATAATCAATCAAGTTTCTAAAGTCCTCTGATTTTTGAATATGCTCTGCATATTCCATTGCATTTTTTATTTTATCTCTCCCTGTTTTTCCGTCGAAAATTTCAATTCCGAATGCATGCACATATATTCTTGACTTTTCATCAGGAAAACTTTTCATTTCCAATATCTTTGGAGGGAATGGTTCTTTTGTTAAGTCAAATGTTCTGGTTACTTGCATATATTTTTTTGTACTTAATTCTTTTTAAGCTTTGATATAGAATTAAAATGGATAATAATACTAATATTTAAATGATGTTTATAGCTAAAAGCCTGCAGAGGTCCTAAAAATTTTCTTTGAAAATTTTGGGAACGTTCAATTCTCACGAATTGAAGTATTTGTACCCGATGCGCATTCAACTCTAAAGAATTAAAGCTATTTCGCAAGCTCAATAGCTAAAAGCCTGCAGAGGGATTTGAACCCCCGACCTACTGCTGTCATGAAACAGAGTTTCCTGAACAACTTCAAGAAAACTCTTGCAGTTTACAAGGCAGTTGCTCCACCACTGAGCTACGCAGGCATAATATAAACATAAAATTTCAGTTTAAAAGTTTTTAGGAAATATAAAATGAATTAAATAAATAGTCATTAAATTAAATGTTCGTCATCTGCTCGTTTATAATCAAAAATTTCATTGACAGAAAACCATAAAGCTAACTCTCTTTTTGCATCTTCTTCATTTTCAGATGCATGAACTAGATTTTTCCCTTGCTGAAACTTTTTCACATATTCTTTGCTAGCATGGGCAAAATCTCCTCTGATAGTTCCAATTAAAGCATCTCCAGGATAAGTTGAGCCAACAATTTTTCTGACGCTGTTTATCGCATCTACCCCTTGTATTACCATAGCGATTACAGGCTTGTTTGAAACATAATCTAATAGGTAGTCTCTAACACTTTTGCCATGTTTTTCTTCTATTGATTTTGTATAGTGTTGCTCAGCTAAGCTTCTTGTTGGACAAACTAATTTCAAACCGACAATTTTAAGGCCCCTTTGCTCAAATCGTTTAACAATTTCTCCAATTAATCCTCTTTGAACACCATCTGGCTTAATTAAAACGAGTGTCTGTTGTATCATTTTATTTTTTAGATTTTTTAGGAATAGTTTTTTCTTTTTTTGGTTTTTCAACAGATTTCTCTTTCTTTTTTGTTTTTACAGGCTTTTCTTCCTTGATTTCTTCTTCCTTTTCTTCCTCTACAATTTCGGCCTCTATTTCTTCTTCCTCTTCAACTTTTCTAGTTTCTTTTTTAATAGGGCTAAACCTTAATTCCGCTTTTTCAAGTTCCTTTGTTTCTAATACTCTTATTTCACAAAATGACAACGGATATACTTTTTTTAATTTAGGAAGCATGTTTTTTTGAAGTTCGCCTGTATAAATTTCGTCACAAAGCTGCAGATAATTTCTTTCTTTTGTATAATTTATCAAAAATTCTTTTGCTGTGCTTCTTAAATTATTCCTGACTGCTCTTGAAACTTTTTTTCTTGTGATCAAAAATGGTTTGATAGATACATTAATATCTGTACATTTAGCATTAAATGAATCTTCAACATAAGACGTGCTTTTTCTAATCATTCTTCTTATATAAAATTTCATTAAATTCATTCTTTTAGGAAAAGCGGCTAATTTATTTTCCTTAGATAAAATTTGAAATACGACTTCTAGGCTTTTACCTTTCAATTTTCTTGTTAAGTCTAGTTTTATTGTATGGCCCTTAAGCAATTCTGCTGGACCCAACACAGTCTGCATTTCATTTATCATTGGGATTTCTACATCAACAAATTTTCTTTTTAATGCCATTTTATTCGATTAATAATTTAGAGATTCTTATTCCTTTTTTAATATTTTTTGATTTTCCGCATTCTTTGCAAGTATAAAGAATTACTGCTTTTTTTGTTGTTTTTGTTTTTCTTTTGAATTTTGTCGCAGCAGGCTTTGAACCCCATTTTCCAAGGTTGCCCATTCCTCTTCCTTTCCCTCTCAGCTTTGCTCTTGCAATACCTCCTCTCTTCATGGCCCCTCTTTTAGAGCCAGTGCTAACTTGCTTAAGCTTTTGTTCTGTTTGTTTTTTGCAATATGGACAATATCTTTTTGTTGTTTTTGGCAGTTTCATAATACCTTCCTGTTATAATTTGTATTTGCTGTTTTGCAAATCCCAGTAACATTACAGTAAACTGGATGTTTATAAGACTTTCCTTATTTCTAGACTTACTTAGAATCTATAATTTAGATTAAAATTGATTTATAAATTTAATGGGTTTATTATATTTAGAATTCCCTCATCCGAAATCAAAGATTTTTTGGACATTCAATTTTTGCAATTGAAATGTTTGAGCTGACTTCTGCTTAAATATAAAAAAACCAAAAACATATTCTTACCTCATAGTCAAATGGTCCCACCCAGGTTCGAACTGGGGATCTTTTCCATTTTGCGAACAAGTTCTCAGAAAATCCAAGAAATCTTGAACTCGTCAAGGAAACGTCTTGCCACTGGACTATGGGACCTTTTAATTTTGAAAAATGCTCTATATTTAAAATTTTTTGCATTTCAATAATTTCTATTTTTTCTTTTTTCAATTCCTTTTTCTAATTCATCAATGATATTGATATCGAGGTTTTCAGCCAACAATAAAGTTGTAATGATGACATCTGAAATTTCTTTGTTTACTTGTGCCTCTCTAACAAACTTTTCTTTTCTTTGAATTCCATCGTTTAGAAGGATCTCTGCAGACAATTCGCCAAGCTCTTTACAATTTTTAAAGCGAGGGGATATTTTAACTGAGCTTTATCTTTGAAATGATAAAAATTCATCAACTCTCATGTTCCTGTTTGATAAACTGGATTAATTCTTTAAGTTCCATCTTACACAATTTATTAAAATTTTAATAATATTTATATATCTTATTCTCTCTATGAAGATATGAAAAAGAGGACGAAAAAAATCTCTAAAAAAGCCCAATTGACAATTTTTATCATTATAGCGATTTTAATTGTTGCAGGAATTATTTTTTATTTTGTGCTGAGAGAATCTTCAGATAATAGCATTCCGCAAAACATGAGGCCTGTTTATGACAATTATTTGAGCTGTTTGCAGCAAAATGCGAAACAGGGAGCTAGCCTGCTAGGGGAGCAAGGGGGGTATATTGAACTTCCGCTGTATGAACTGGGATCATCTTATATGCCTTTTTCATCGCAACTTGATTTTCTCGGCCAGCCCGTACCTTATTGGATGTACGTGTCAGGAAGAAATATTGTAAAAGAACAGGTTCCAAGCAAGGACTCTATGGAAAGACAACTTGAAAAATATATCAACGACAGATTAGATTATTGTGATTTTTCGGATTTCAACCGACAGGGATTTGATGTATTTATTGAAAATGGAAATGTAAAAGTGGTTATTGAAGATACTAAAATTAATTTAGAAGTAAACAATCCCGTAATAATCTATTTCGAAAATCAATCTGTTGAATTAAATGAACACAAGCTTTCAATTGACAGCAAATTAGGAAAATTTTATGATCTCGCATTAGAAACTTACAATTTTGAAAAACAAAATATGTTTTTAGAAGATTATTCTTTAGACGTAATGCGTTTATATGCGCCTGTTACAGGAGTTGATATTTCTTGTGCCCCGAAAGTTTTTGTCGAGGAAAATATAAGAAAAGAGATTTCAGATGCTCTTGAAGCAAACATTAACATGTTAAAATTGAAAGGCAACTATTACGAACTTAAAGATAAGGATTATTTTGTTACAGATTTGGGCAAGGATGTAGATGAAAATGTTAACTTTATATATTCTTCTAAATTTCCAACGAGAATTGAAATTTATGGGGATAAAATTGCAGAGCCTATAGGTTTGCAGGCTGGGCTGGGTGCAATGGGGTTCTGTTATGTTCCTTATAATTTAGTATATGACATTAACTTTCCGGTTTTAGTGCAGTTTTACAATGCCGGGGAAATTTTCCAGTTTCCGATGTCAGTTATAATAAATAAAAATCAGGCTCGGAATAAATTGGAAGCTACGGCTGAAAAAAGCATTGAAAATGATGTCTGCAGTTATGCAAATCAAGAAGTTAAAGTGTACACCTATGATTCAGAATTAAATCCTGTTGAATCTCGGATTAGGTTCCAATGCTTTAACTCGGATTGTTATATCGGCGAAACAAAAATTAATGGAACTGGGGCACAATTGAATGAAATGTTTCCTCAATGTGTCAATGGGATGATTATAGCAAGTGCAGATAATTTTGCTGACACCAAATATCAAATTTCGACAAATGAAGAGAATGTTGCTAATATAGTTTTAGACAGGCTTTACAATCTGCCAATTAAATTAAATGTTGAGAAGAATGTTCTAATCAGCTTTAGTTCAGATTCATATTCAAAAACTATTTTATATCCCGAATTCAAGGAAGTGGAATTGATTGAAGGATATTATAATATAAGCATTTATGCTTTTGATAATAGTTCTTTAAAACTTCCGGCTTTAACTAATAAAAAATGTGTAAATGTTCCCAAATCAGGAATAGGGGGTGTATTCGGAATTGAAGAAGAGAAATGTTTCAATGTTAATATACCTGAACAGGAAATTAACAATGTGCTGATTGGAGGAGGAAAAACTTCTGATTATTTTACAGAGAATCTTTTAAAAGAAAGCAATGAAATTTTCATTGAAGTCCCCATCTTTAAAACTCCGTCGAGCATTGAAGATGTTCAAAATAATTATATAGAATTTGAAGATTCTAATGTCAATATTGAATTAAGATGAAGCGAAACAAAATATTTAATTTTGCAGTTCTAATATTTGGGATTTTAATATTCAGCTCTTTAATTAATGCAGAGTTTACAAATCCTGCCCCTGATTTTAAAAATCCTACAACTAGTTTTTCATATTTGGAGCCAAATTTTTTTTATTCTTCTCATGAAGGATCAGAATATTGGCCAATTTTGAAAGACATTGAAAATGGGCAATGCACTGCTGACAACGATTTTTTTGTAATGATTCCTCCAGGAGGATGCACGCCTGCTGTTGTAAGAAGTGATTTATTAGAAGAACAAAATGTTCCTGTTTTTTGCCAATTGTCTGCTGTAAAAGTAAATCCTTTAATTAAAGTTTCATCTGTCAAATCAATCTCATTTAAAGGAAATTATTCTAATGATATTGTGGATATAAGTTTTCACCCTGCAAGGGCAGGAGTTAAAAGTTATTATGGGAATCTATTGGGCTCGCCTTTGTTAAATAATATTGGTTATGTTGTGATTGTCTTGAAAAAGAATAAAGTAGAAAAAACAATGCCTGATTGGGTTATGGGAAATTTAACTGCAACTATATATTATGATGCTGAAAAAGCGTTTGGAACTGGCAATGCAGAATATTATTCCCCTATTTTGTCTGAAGATGAATGGAAAACTCAATACGGCAATTATGGTTTTTGGCAATCAAACGGATTTTTAAGAGTCTCGGACATCCAAGATAATAAAGCAAAGATTGTATTATATACGAGCAAAGATAATATTTATCAATCACTCTCTTTGAAAGAAGGCGAAACAAGCAATATGATTTATTTTCCAGGATTTTATTGCAAGGCGGGCCTGCAAGTTAAGCTTAATAAAATTGTCAGCGCGGATAATCAGGCTAAATTGAACATTGATGGAAATGAAATATGGGTACGGAAAGGAAGCAAATTTTTAGACAATAAATGTTCTGTAACTGAAATTTCAGTTCTTGAAGACTATTCTGGCACAATTTCAATCAATTGCAACGGGGAAAAGATAAATTTGATACTGCAAAAATCAGGGGCATTAATCTCGATAAATAATGATGAACAGGAATATGATTTGGGAGACTCTATCCTAAATCTAAACGGAAATAATAAACTTTATTTTGCATATTCTGGAAAGGCTCCTGCAAATGTTAAATCGGAATCTAACGATTTTATTTTATTGGCCGAATCTTCTAATGAATTAAAAAAAGAAGATTTCCTAAAAATATCGCAAAAAATGTCAAGCATTTCTAAAATAAAAAAAGAAATGAATGCTGATGACTTTAAGTCAGAGATTGAAAAAACTATAAATTGGATATCAAAGGAAAAATTGCATGTTTTATTTTTGAATGAAGAATTCAAAATCAATGAAAAAACTGTCAAATATTCAGGAGCTAAGGGATTAATCGAAAAAGAATACACCGAGGGAAATAAAGAACAATTGCTTGAAGAATATTTCAAGGAATCTGATGAGGTTCTTAATGAATTGCTCGAAAACTATCCTTACGCTCAGGGAACGTCAGAAAAATATGCTGAAGAATCTTTATGGAATCAATTTGAATTAGCTGAAAGATTAGGCAAACAAGAAAGCGCAAAAAAATATTTGGAGAAGATTATTGAATTATATCCTGAATCAAAATATTTGGAGAAAGCAAAAGAAAAGCTGATTGAACTATATTCTTTTAATTATGAAAATTCTTTTGCAAATATTTATCTTAGTAATGATTATCATTATATAAAAGTTGAAAATTTTGATCCTGTAAATAAAGAAGATAAGAATGTTTATATTAATATCAATGGAGAAACAGGAATATTTGGCGAGGGCGAAAATATCGGGCTTGGTAAAAGCATAATGAACATAAGCAATGTTGATAATTATTTTGTAATAGATAAAATTGATGTGGATGAATTAAAGTTGAGTTATAAAAATAGAAGCTCTGGAAAATCTGAAAAAATCACGTTAAATAAAGAAGATCATTCAATCATGCGCGACGGGAAGGAATTAACCTTGATTGACATTAATGTAAAAAAATATGCATACATTTCTCTAATCCCTAAAGTTAATAATGCAAAAACAAATGCAGATTTTTCATTTAAGATTGGAATTGAAAAACGCGGGATTCAGCTATCTCCTGAAAGAACTAAAGAGATGCTTAACGATATTAATGAGCAAATAAAAGAATGGGACGGGATTAATCAACGGCTTAACAAATTAGTGCAGGGAATGCAGGGAACATGTCTAGGACTATCAAGCATCTTAATTTTGAAGAATACGCTGTCTGGATTCAGCGGAGAATCATTGGCAAGACAGAAAGTCATGCAGTCCTATCGGGCCAAATGTGATGCAGACCCACAATATGGTTCATCTAAACGAACACAATGTTACAATGATCTTGCAGATTCAATTAATTCAGATGTTGAAAAAACAAAAAAGAGCATTGAAGAGTATAATTCTCAGATAAAAGAACTTGAATCTAAATACGTGACTAAGGGAGGATTTTTCGGAATGGGTGAAGTCATCAATAATACAGCTGTTTTAAATGATTTTAAAGATGATTTTAAATCTAAATATGGGGATTCGGTTGTCTTAAAACTTGATGATGAAGAAGAAACTATTAAAATTGACAACATCAAGAGCTTTGAACAATTAAAAGAATTATATTTAATGAAGAGCCTGGAAAAAGAAAATATAGGCGATAGTTATCTTCAAGATTTGGAAAAAAATGCCAATGTAAAATTAGCTCCTGTAATAAAAGAGCAAAGGGCAGATAATGAAATAAAGCAAGCAGAATCTGGCTTAAATCAAATTTTTAGTGAAGGAAAAGTAAAAGTTAAATTAGCAGGTGAAGAAAATTTAAGGACAAGCGTCTGGGATGGAAGATACAACAGGGATTTAAAAAATCAAATACAAGGGTTTTCAGGTGACAAGAAAATCCAGGCTGTTACATATAAAACAAACCAGTATATACTTGTCTTAAGAGAGAATACCGGCCGTAGTAATTATTTGGGCGTTGAAAAGATTTTCAAGGTTGACGGAATAGAGCTTATTGATATAAGAAGCGTTAAAGCAGATACTTTAATTGATAGGGAAGAAATTAAAGATGCAATAAATGAGCTTGAAAGATATGTTTTCGTTGCAGGCGGAAGCTGCAAGACTCATATCATCGATGCAAAAGTTCAGTTTTATGAATTAGAGCCAAACAAAAATTTGCCTGCAATTGTGCCATTTGATGTTGAAAGTGGATGGTATGCAAAAGTTCCTCAAACTATCAACGGAGTTTTTTCAAGCGAACAACAAGGATACCTTGCTTCAGGTGATGTTTCATTTTTCTATATTTGCAATGTGGGCGAGAATGGATTGATAGAAGGAATTGACAAGGACATTTGCAGAAGTTTTGATATTAATAGTTTTGAAGCACAGGAATCTAGTTTTGCAGGATGCACATTATCTTCAGGTGAAATAAAAAATCTATATGAAAATGCAATACAGGCAATCAGAGATGCTTCAAGACAATATGGAAACAAGGAAATAACTATTCTTGGCAAAAAAATTCCTGCCGGAACACCTATCAGCGGGGAGGGGGAGGTAATGGAATGCCAAGATTTCATGTCGCCAGAGGAATGCATGCTTTTATTCAATGTCTGCGATCCGGTTGTATGCCCTGTTTCCAGATGTAATTTCGGCGGGAAATTTGCTGTTCAGAATGTGGTCCAATCCGGAATTATTGGAAGCATTGCTTTATGTTTGCCTAATTTTAATGAGGGTGTAATGATTCCAGTCTGTTTAACCGGAATTCATGCAGGAATTGATTCATATGTATCTTTATTAAAATCTGAAAGAGAATGCCTTCAGAAAAGCTTAGATAGTGGTGAAAAAATTGGTGTTTGCGATGAGATAACGTCTATTTATACATGTGAATTTTTTTGGAGAAATGTTGCCCCTTTTATGCAATTGATTCTTCCAAAAGCAATTGAGAGTGCTTATGGCTTAAAGGGTTCTGCACAAAGCGCGAGAGGAGGAGGAGAATATTTAACAGTCATGAATGCATGGGAAAATTCTCAAAAATCAGTTGATTACTTTAAAAATAATTATGCACAGACAATGTTTAGGGCATTTGAATTGAGAAATGTTGAGCAGGCAGGAAGCGAGGCCTGCAAAATGTTTGTCGGAACAAGCTTTCCAACTTCTGCAAAAATGTTAAATAATTTGTTAGAGCCTGAAAGTCCTGTTCAATTTAATGCATGGTTTTCAGAAATCCCCTTCACTGAAGCAACAACACCTGCAACCTCGCAATATAAGATATATTATCACATTTATGCTGGAAATGATACGGGTGTTCAATATTCAATTTATTTAAAGAATCCTCCTGCAACAAGCTATTATTCTTCTATTCCTCAAATAGGCGTGAAGAATGGATATATCGCAAGAGGAGAAAGCGCTGATGAAACATTAGATTTAACTGCCCCTGCAGGATATAAAGAATTATGTGTCGTAATAAATACTCAAGAATATTGCGGGTTCAAACAAGTCTCAACAAGTTTTGCGGTTAATTATGTAGCTGATAAAGTTAATCAAGAACAGATTAATCGTACAGATATTGATTCTGAGAAAGAATGTATTTCGGGAAGCCCTTCTATTTTGGGTGCTTTAAATCCAAATGTTCAAGCGGGAATTGAAAATTCAATAAATCCTCAAATTAATCTTAAAGGCATTGTTAGAATATGTGCATCAGACAACCCTGGAAAAAGCGTTGAACCATCAAGATGGGTTGAAGTAGGAAATTGCGGTAATAGCAATCTTAAATGCTGGCTTGATACCAATAGTGTTGAAGATGATTTAAGCATGATTAATGCGATTGATGGGACAAATAATATTGCAGATTTGCAAAAACAATCTGAAAAATTAGATCAAGGGATTTTAAGTGAAGAAGACAGCTTAAAAGAATTGGGAAACCTGCGGGAAGAGTCAAGGACTGCAATCAAAAATTTGGAAGCAGGGGAGTTGAAGAAATATAGCGATTCTGATTTAAAAAATTATATTAGAAATCAGATTAATTCATTAATCAACAACAGCGATAAATTTGCCCTTGGAGACAGCGAAACATTGATTGGCAGGGCATATTCTAATAATCATATTGCAGAGGCAATTAGCTTAAAGTTGGATGTTTATAGGGCGGTTGTTGACGGTATTTTTAAGCAGGAGATTAAGGAATTAAAACCAAAGTTTGAAGCTAAGCCTGAAATAAATGAAACTAATGAAGAGACTAATAAAACAAATGAGTCTGGAGCAGAAATTATTGCTTCTCAAGAAGGTTGTAAGGTTTTCATTGGAAATAAAATTATAGATATTGCCAAAGAAATTAAAAAGCAAAATAACATTAATGATGAAAAAGTTTTAGATGATACTGGTTCTAAAAATTTTGAATGTTTAGTATTGCAGATTGCTTATCAAGAGAGTTTGCTTCAACATTGCAAGAAAATTGAAGAAAGTAGCTGTTTATATTGTGACGATTCTGCAAAAAATGTTTTGAAAGCGGGAGGGGATGAAGAAAGTTATGGTGTCATGCAGGTTAATAAAGACATACATAAAAATGCTGATGTTTATAATTTTGAAAACAACGTTAATTACGCTATTAAAAATGTTTTAATCCCTGCATGGAACGAGCATAAAAATGAGAAGGTTGCAAATTATTGCGGAAATGGGCCTTATTCCGGATGGAGACTTGCTATTAGGTATTATAATGGATATTCACCAAATGACTGCAGGCAGGGAGATGCGGATTATGTGGAAAAGGTTATTGGAAGGAAAGAAACAATACAAAAATTATTTCCTGACGAATGCGGAGAAAAATCTGAAACTTTTGCTTCAGTCAGCAGTGCAACAAATGCAGTCTTAAAAAAAGCAGGAGAATTTGCAGATGAAAAAAGAAAATCTTCCACTTGCTGGACTGCTGTTAAAGATGTTTATGATGCTGTTGATGCTGAGCCATTAGCTGTTTATTCGGTCGGAACCGAAATAACTAATCCTATAACAAAAACAAAATTTTGTTTTTCAGATGGAAAGAGCAACTGCCCTGACGAGAGAAATAAAAGGAGTCCTGTGGCGCCAGAACCAGGTGACTTGATACAATTTTACAATGGATTTTCAGGAAATATTAAAACAGATGATGGCACTGGACTTGGTGAACATAATATGATTGTTAAAAATGTCCAAAAAGAGAATGATTATACATTTAGAATTACGGGATTCAGCCAGCCAAATGAAAACATTGGTTTAAGAGAAGAAGATAGAAGAATTTACATTTTTTCTGAAGAGAGTGAAGATAAAATTGTGCAATCATTTAAAGCAAACGGGGCGGAAGGGATACTTACAGTGATATGGGAGCCAAAACTGCAAATTCCTGCTGAAACTAAACCTGAGAAAAATACATTTGAATATAATTTTTTCATCCTGATAGACGGTAAAAACATTGAAATGAAAGAAGATGATATTTTTTATCGAAATGACAAAATTTTAGTGCAGATAAATCATAATTGCAATAAATTGGAATTAAAAGAAAACAAGGCCTTACGATTTGATAGAAAAATTTCAGGCATTGACGAATTGTATAATTTAGGCGAAAAAGAATTTTTATCTGATGGAATTCATAAATTCTATATTCAATGTTTTGATTCTAATAATAAGATTGCAAGCATGAAAGAATTTTCAATCAAAATTGAAGATAAAGACAGGATTTCCAAGCAAACAGATTTTAGTTATTAATTATAAGGGGATTCCCCAGCCAATTAGTTGGCTAAATCTTAAGATTATAATTCTTGCACAAAATATTTTTATCAATGCCATTATTTTTTTGATTGTTCTTTTATTTCTATTTCAGGAGTTTTATATGGGCCTGCATAAGGCCTGCTATGGATTATTGTTTTATCTGTTGGTTGTTGATAATTTGGACAACTTGAACTTGGTTTAAGCTCACCTGGAATTAGTATATAAGGATAGCCCCCCCATTTTATTATACTATCAACATTGCCGCATTTTTTTGTCCTCAATGTTTCAAGGCTGGCATATTTGTTTATGTCTAAGGGCAAAAATAAAATTTCTCCAAGATTATCTGTTTTGATATTTCCTGGCAAATAGAATTCTTCATTGGGGCTTAAACCGAAAGTAACATATTCATCAAATTCGGGGATGTATGGGTCTTTTCTTTTTGACTTTGGAATTTCTAATTTTAACGTTGTATGATTTCTTTTAAGATTTAAATCTTCTAATATCCCTACTAATTTTTTTTCTTTCCATATTGTTTTTGTTTCAGGATTTTTGACAGGGAACTCTGCGGTGATGGCCCTTCGAGTTTGATAATATGCTGTCAACATATTAATATTTGTTTTATTTGATGCGGCGCAATAATTTACTGCGAAATAAAATTCCGGATTTTTTGGATGTGGTTTAAATGCAGAGCCATCTTTTGTTCTCTTTTCAAGGCAATTGTCTAGTGGAAGAAACATATAAGCAAGCGCATTATTCTCAGTTAATATAAAATCTCCTTTAATACAGGGGGTATAATTTGGCTGAATAGACTCTTCCCAAGGGATTGCAAAGAATTTTCTTCCTCTAAAATTTACGAAATTAAATTCTCCGCCTGGAAGTTTTTGTTTTATTCTCCCTTCATCCATTAGTGCAGTGTTTCCTGCAGGATTGTAATCTGATGAAACAGTTGCACATCCAGAATAGAAGCTTAAAGAAGCTACGAGAGCTAATCCGGTCAATCTTATTTGTTTTTTTGCACTCATTTTTATTTAAGGGTTCTTTGATTTATAAAGTTTTTGAATATGTCACCTCTTTTAAGTTGCTCCAATAAGGAAATAATTTTTAATATGACTAAACTTAATGAATACTGCTTAAATATTTAAGAAGTCTGATTTTAGACAACTTTTTTTGAAATCTAACTTTAATAAATTAAAATCTCACATAGATTCCACTTGGTTCAATCTATGCGGGGAAGAGGATTTGAACCTCTGTAGGCACTAAGCCATTAGGGCCTAAACCTAACCCATTTGACCGCTCTGGCATCCCCGCTTTATGATTTAAAAAATTGATAGTATAAAAAGATATTGACTAATAGAAATTAATTTAAATCTTATTTTATAAATTATAACATGGCAAAGATAGCGTTAATAGGAGATATAATGCTTGATATCTATTATTATACTGCGAATCGAAATAATCCTGAGAGCTCGGCGCCTGCCCATATTGTAAGCAAGAATGATATACGATATTTACCTGGCGGGGCAGGGAATGTTGCAGCGAATTTTTCATCACTGAATTCTGATTTTAGTTTGATAAGCTTGATTGGAAAAGATTCTTATGCAGGAATTTTAATAGATTCATTTAATTCATCCCATATTTCTTATGATCTTATCTTTGATTCAAATATAAATACTATTGTAAAATCCAGGATTATAGACAAATTTGATAAACATTATCATTGCAGGCTTGATATTGAAGATAAGATAGCTACAACATCAAATCATATCAATGAGATTATATCAAAAGTTAGGGATGCTGATTTGATTGTGATTTCAGATTATAATAAAGGCGTTGTAAATGAAGATTTAATGATTCGATTGAGAAAATTAAATATTCCAATTATTGTTGATCCAAAACCTGAGCATAAAGATTTGTACAAAAATGTCTTTTTAATAAAGCCCAATTCTGATGAAGCCAGAAGAATGATTGGAATTGATGATGATTTAAAAGCGGGTGAATATTTAATGAAAACATTGAATGCAAATATACTTTTATCAAGAAGCGAAAAAGGCATGAGCTTTTTTGGCTTGCTTGGGGATAGATTTAATTTTCCTGCACAACCTAATGGAGAACTAAAAGATGTAACCGGGGCAGGGGATAGTGTCGTTGCAGCTTTTGCTCATTTTTTTGCAAAACGACGAAATTTAGAAGATTGCGTAAGGCTAGCTAACAAGGCTGGGGGGATTGCCGTCTGCCATTCAGGATGTTATCATGTCCGAGAAGCTGAATTACTGGATTGAATTACTATTTATTAGTTATAACAAAAGAAAAATTTATTAAGCTAAAAGTTTTTTTAATGTTATGAATAAAACTAAGGTAAAAACTCTATTACAAAGATTAGAAGGAAACCCTGAAGAAGCTTTTGCTAGTTTGGATGCACGCGTAAATAGATTAGGACTTAAAATAAAAACTATCAAGGATAAAATATATCGAACTGGAATTCTAGATTCGACTTCTGCTTATATTGAAAGAATCATTATTTATAATGAAAGAGGTTCTCATGTTACAATATGCAATGATATTGTTGATGAAAGACAAAATCCTTTACAGACAAATGAATTAAATCCTTTGGATAGAATTAAACAATTTGCACGGAACATTTCATATATGATTAATAATTGTGAACCTGATTATTTTAAAAAAAATGCTTACAAAATTTGGGAAACTTTAAATGAACTTAATCAAATTAACTTGATTGAAGCATTGGACGATAAAAATGCTGTGAAAAGATTTCAATTAAATAGTATAGATGATTTAAAAGATGAAGCTATTATTTTTCCAAAAATTATTAATAAATTTTGGTATAGGTATTCCAAGGCATTTATTTTGCAACAAAGAATAGATAGTTATGAACTTCAACGTAATATCAATTTTGAATTAAAAGATTATCTTGAAAATTTAAGTGAGGTTCTTCGACAAATTTGCAGTAATACCGCAGAACTTTTTGAAATAACTGGACTTGTCCCGCATAAAATTGAATTTTTTAAAACTACATTTGATGATTCTATACACGATTCTACTGAAAGATTTTCTCTGCTTCGCGATGAGCATGATTTTAATTTACTTTTAAAATCTAAAGTAGATGAAGCACATGAAAAAGGCTTGTCGGCTAATGGGATGATTTATGATATTCTTGAACTTGGTTATAATTCCTCATTTGGCTCTGAAAAATCAGATGTTGCCAGATATCAGGATACTGAGGGATCTTATTCAAGACTTAATTATAGTGTGAGAAATTTAAAATAAAAATCAATCTGTTTTATCTTTTTCGATTTTGTTTTCAGCTTCTTTAATCTTTATCTTATCTTCTAAGTCTAATTTGTCTAATAATTCTTTATAACGATTTCTGATTGTAACTTCTGTAATTCCTGCGACATCTGCAACTTCTCTTTGGGTTTTCTTTTCATTGTTCAACAAAGCTGCGACATATAATGCTGCTGCTGCAATTCCTGCAGGGCCCCTGCCTGATGTTAACTCTGTGATTTCAGCTTTTTTCAAAATTTTCAATGCTTCATTTTGAGTTTTTGGGGATAAATGCAAGACTGATGCAAATCTTGAAATGTAATCTTTCGGCGAGGATGGGACCACTTTAAGTCCTATTTTTCTTATAATAAATCTGTAGGTTCTTCCAATTTCTTTTCTTTCAACTTCTGATGCTGCTGAAATCTCGTCAAGAGTTCTTGGTATCCCATATGAACGGCATGCTGCATAGATACATGCTGCAATTACTGATTCCATGCTTCTCCCTCTTACCATTCCTCTTTGTAAAATATAATTGTAAACTCTTGCTGCTTCTTCCCTGACGACTGAAGGCAATTCCAAAAATGACGCTACTCTTCTTAATTCAGACATGGCCAGTCTTAAATTTCTTTCAATAGAAGTAGAAACTCTTTCCTGCCATCTTTTTAATCTTAAATATTTTCTTGTTTGTTGTGTAGAATTCAATTTGTAAATATCGGAAATTTCTCCGACGTTAGTGATTAATCCTTTATCGAATTTTTGCATTGAAATTGGAGGCCCTCCTCGGGTTTTTTTCTCTGCTTTATTAAATGCTCTAAGCTCATGGGTTGTATCAACCATTTTTTCTTCTACAAGAAGCCCGCAATTTCCACAAATTACTTCGCCCCGAGATTCATCATAAACTAGATTTGAACTATTGCACTCGGGACATTTTTTTATATAAGCCATTTTCCTAAAGGTTTATAAATTTAACGCATCAGAACTTTATAAAGCTTTCTGCTTATTCTCATTATTCTTTTAATAGAATTCCCTGAATAATCCCTTCCTGACTTGGCCGGTTTGTGATTTTAGCTTTTCCTAAATCTGTTTCAATTATTGCTCCTTTTTCCAAAATGTTTTGCCTGGCTAAAAATCTATTTGAAGGAGTTTCTATAACAGTTTTTATGTTAACTTTTGTTGCTTTTCCTTTTACAATTAAATTAATAACTTTTCCAGATAAAGATACAAGCTTTTTATCCCCACCTCTTGTTCTCAAAATCTTTGTTTTTTTCTCTCCGAGTTTTACAGCTCTTCTTTGACCAGATTTTTCATATAATTTTTTCTTCCTTGTTTTTTTGTATTTTCCGCTTGTAATTTTTCTTCCTTGATTCATATTAAACTTCAGAAATAATGGTTTAAATATCTTTTTGTCTTATCTTAATTTTGCTTAAATTATTTTTTAGAGTAAGTTCCTATTAATTGTGATTTTTCAATAATATGATTCTGCATTTCATCTTCTAATTCTTCCTTTGAAGCACCTTTGGGGAGGCTTAAATTATCATCTAATGCATAAACCTTAAAGAAATATCTATGCGTTCCTGACGGAGGGCAAGGCCCGCTATATTCTAATTCCTGAGAATCATTTGCACCTTTAATTCCAAATATTTCTCCATTTTCTTCTATTTTAATACTAGTACTTGCAATCGGAATATTCCAAATAATCCAATGAACCCAAACCTTTGCAGGCGCGTCAGGATCGTCCATAATTATCGCAAGCGATTTAGTTTTTTTGGGAATATCGGAAATTTCTAATGGTGGACTAATATTCTCTCCATCGCAGGTATATTTTTTTGGAATCTCTTTTCCATCATTAAAAGCACTTTTTATTTTCATAGATTAGAGAAGCAACCAAATTATAAAAATTTTTGCTATTTAGGTTCTTTGAACTTTTAATTGAATTTAAAATCTTCATTCAATCTTCATTTGAATTTTCTACAAATTTTGTCAATTCAAAACTTTTTCAATAACCTATTATTATATTTATAGATGATAAATTTTGATATATAAAAAATCCAAAAATAAATGTGAAATTATTCCGATTCCCAATAACATTAGATCTTTGATAAAAAGAAATATAATAGAAATAATCAATAATGTAATCCAATGCTTATGCAAGAAATGGGTCTTAAATGGATTTCTTTTTTTAACATAAATCGGTTTAGAAAATAAATGATCTAAATCTATTAGTTCGGCACTTAATAATAACACAATATTTGCTTTAATAATTATAAATTTATTCAAAATCAAATAAATCAACAAAGAAAAGGCTATATGTATTACTGTTATCATATTTCTAAATTTATCAAGATTTAAAAATATCAATTCATATTAATAATTAATGGTTGTATTCGCCAGAAAAAAGCAGGGTCATTTAATAATAACTAGTCTGAGTAAACTTGCATTTATTACATTAGTTGTATCTTTAGCATCTGCATTCACTAGTACTGTTTGGGCAGTCTATATAGACAGCTTTGTTCATAATACTTCAAAAGTTGGATTTATATCAGCAACATTAACTATTGTAAGTTTTATAGCTTATTTTTATTTTATCCCTTTAATCGAAAAATCCGATAAATCCAGATTATATGCAACCACATTAATTTTGTTTATAATCTCTTATATTTTATTAGCAATAAACCGGTCTTTTTACATATTTTTGATTTTAGCATTTATTATAACTATCGTTACAGCATTAAGGGTTACATGTTTTGGAATTATAATAAAAGATAAATCTTCCAAGAGTAAACTCTCTCGAAATGAAGGCATCATTTACACATCGATGAATTTTGCCTTTCTTATTGGTCCGTTAATTGCAGGTTATTTCGCAGAAATCTTAGGCGTTAATTTTATTTTTTTACTTGCTGCACTTCTATTTGCTTTAGCCTTTGTTGCATTCAAACTTTCGAAAATACATGATGTAAACAAAAAAAAGAAAATCGACGGTAATTTAAGGAAAAATTTTATTGATTATTTTAAAAATAAGAAAAGAATAATTGCTTATATTATCGGCGGGGGGATAAATTTCTGGTTTGTTCTGATTTATGTCTATATGCCTTTATACATTCTGCAAAATGGCTTTCATGAAAAATGGATTGGATATTTTTTATTTGGAGCCGCAATTCCTGCAATATTGTTTCAATATAAGCTTTCTGAGAAGGCAGGAAAAATAGGATTTAAAAAGATATTTAAGATAGGCTTTTTAATTCCATGTATTTTCTCAATATTGTGCTTTTTCGTTAGCAATTTCTTTTTAATTTTAATATTTATAATTCTTGGAACTGTGGGAATTTCAATCTTGGAACCAATATCTGAGGCATATTTCTTTGATATCCTTAGAAATAAAGAAGAAGAACTTAGATTTTATGGCCCATATAATACAACTATTGATGTTAATCAATTTTTAGGCGAAGTATTGCCGGCAGCATTACTTTTATTTCTCCCTTTTAAGTTCGTTTTCTTGTTCTTTGGTTTTATTATGTTCTTAATCTTTCTAGTTTCCCTTGGGGCAAAAAATGTTGTTGAAGGAAAAAGATCACGAAGGCTTTCAAAAACTAAATGATCCAAAAGTATTTTAACAGACTGTTTTAAGATTAATCATGTCAATTTTGATTAGAAATGTTTTATTTAATGGAAATGAAACAAATATTTTAATAAAAGAAAATAAGATTTCAAAAATAGGGATTGGAATTAATGAGCCAAGAGATTTAATAATTGAAGGAAAGAATAAAGTGATAATTCCAGGTTTTGTCAACACTCATTCTCATGCAGCAATGTCCTTGTTAAGAGGCTATGCAGATGATATGCCACTAAAAGAATGGCTCGAAACTAAAATTTGGCCAATGGAAGCTAAATTAACTGAAGATGATATTTATATTGGCACTAAATTAGCCTGTCTTGAAATGATAAAATCCGGAACAACCTGTTTTAATGACATGTATCATAAAATCCTGCCTATTGCAATGGCAGTAAATGAAATGGGCATGCGCGCTTGTTTATCTGAAGTTTTTTTCGATAGTTTTGGAGGAAACTTTGAAGATAGAAAAAAAGAAATTATAAATAACATAAAAAGTGTCGATGATTTGAACTGCAAAAGAATATCAATTTCTTTAGGGCCTCATTCAATCTATACAGTATCAAAAGAAGCTTTAATTTGGACAAAAAATTTTGCCCTAAAAAATGGATTAAAAATACATATTCATTTGTCTGAAACAGAAAAGGAAGTTAATGAATGCATTAAAAAATATAAAAAAAGACCGGTCGAATATTTAGATGAAATCGGCTTTTTAGATTCCAATGTAATTGCTGCTCATTGCGTTTGGTTAAATGATGATGAGATAAATATTCTTTCAGAGAGGAAAGTAAACGTTTCATATAACCCTGTTTCAAATATGAAATTAGGTGTAGGAAAAAATTTCCCTTATAAAAAAATTATGGGAACAAATATTTGCTTCGGGATTGGGACAGATGGCGCCTGCTCAAATAATAGCCTTGACATTTTTGATTCAATGAAATTTGCTTCATTGCTTCAAAAACATTCTGAGAATGAACCCCAAATTGCGGCTGCCCAGGAAATTTTTAATCTTTCCACCGTGAAAGGGGCAGAGGCGTTGGGGATTATGTCTGGAAAAATTGAAGAGGGATATCTTGCGGATGTTGCACTTGTAGATTTAAATAAAATCCATTTTGTTCCAAATTATAATTTCATTTCAAATTTGGTCTATAGCGCAAATGGTTCTTGCATATCTGATGTCATAATCGATGGCAAAATTGTAATGCAGAATTATATTGTTGAAAATGAAAATTTAATATTGGATGAAGCACGAAAATATGCAAAGAGATTAAATTCCTATGCTGGAAAAACTTAAAAAATTTGAATTTCTGAATAAAAAATGAACACAAAAACCAATCCAGATTCCATTTATATCGGAGAATTTATACGAAATATGGGATTTAGAATAGTTGAAGATAATAAATTTAGGGATTGTTTGGAAAAAATTCTCCAACATGAAAGCCGAATATTTATATCATCAAAAAAAGGAAGTTATAATTTTTCTGAAATCCAAACTGAGGCGATAAATCTGAAAGAGGCGATTAACATTTCTAAAATTTTCAGTTTTTATTTAAGTTTAAAGCTTTCAAATCCTTCACATATAATTGCTCATGATAAATCCGTTTCATTAAACGCATTAAAATATCTATGCCCTAATTTTAAACAATTGAAAGAAAATCCGTCAAACAGTATTGTCTATTTTAACAGCAAGATTGATAGAAAAAAATATATGCTTTTGGATGATGAACGCTTTGATATAAATATAGATACTTACCTTTATGACATTCCTTCAAGCCCAGGAATTTTATGCTTTAATGGCTTTAGAATATCCTCTAAAACTGTAGAGCCTTTGCTAGAATTTTATAATAGATTAATCGAGCGAAACCTTTACTTTTGGGATCAGTTTACCTTTCTTCATGCTGTAAATTCTGGGATTCCATTTTCAGATGATTTTAGGAAAAACTATAATGAATGGCGACTTATCAAAGAGCTAAAACAATTATCTAATCAGGATTTAACGAAATTAGGAGATGATTTTATGGCTAGCTTAAAGCATCCTCATAAATTTTAAATGTTTTTTCCGCAATTATATTCCACCCGTTTTTATTTTTTACATAATCCAATGCATTTTTTGAAAATTCTTTACGCAACTTTTCTGAAGACAAAAGTTTTATTATTTCCTTTTCAAAATCGCTTCTCTTTTTTACTGCAATCCCTGCATTGCTATTCTTTATCTCTGCGCCAAGGCCTTCAATATCCGTAACAATTGCAGGAACTCCTACGGAAAATCCATGAGCAAGGATACCTGATTGGCTTTCTTCTTTATACGGCAAAGCCAATATATCCAAGCTCACTAATCTTTTATAAAGTTCCGGCTCAGAATAATCCCTTACAATGAATTCAATATTTTCAAATACAGGACTGTATATGATCAGATCTAAAAGTTTTTTCAGGCATTCTCTTGTTGATTTTTCATGGTGGGGCTTTAATTCAAAAATTAAAACGGCATTTGGAATTTTTTCAACTATTTTTGGCCATTGTTTGACAAGCAAATCAAATCCTTTTCTTTCATCTGCCAGACCTACTGCTCCAACAAATAGCTTTTGTGAGCTATATCCAAATTCTTCACGGATAGCATGCTTTTCAAATTTAATATCTTCTCTTGAACCATGCGGCAATACAAAAACATTTTTTGGATTATAATTTATGTTATCCTTTAGTGAGCTTTTTTGATAATCTTCATGCACAATTCCTGCATCAATAATGTTAAGAACCTTGCCCGTGAATCTGGCTTGTTCACTATTTAACTTTTTAAAAACACTATGGAATGTAATCACAACTTTGATATTTTCATTTTTAATTTTTTGAATTAAATCCAGAAGCTTTTTATTTCTGTCATCGTATGTTTCATATAATCCATATTCATGCTGTATATGCACAACATCCGGCTTTTCTTTTTTGATAGCCTGCAATACTTTTATGTCCCAATTTTTATTTTTTAAATCAATTATTGGATAATCTGCCTGGTCTGCATCAGTATGTGCAATGATTTTTATTTCAATATTTCTGTTGCTTTCTTTAAAATACTTTTTTAAGCTATTAACATAATTTGACGAATAAAAGGCAATGCCACAAGCACGTGGAAGATAACTGCTAACCCATACCAGTTTTTTCATTTTAAAAGAAAAGAATAAAGATTAATAAATTTTTGTGCTGGATATTATTAATTAGCAATAGCTTCCACTTCTTTCATCTCAGATTCAGATTCTATTTTGATCTCTTCAAGGAAAAGCCTTGCCAATAAATAGGAAATTGTGGATTCTGCTCCCTGATTTAAGTTTACAGATTCCCGGCATAAACCATCATAGCATCCGCCCGTATTTTCATCATATATCATTTGATTTAGATGATTTCTTCCTAAAAACCAATTAAATGCCAATACTGCTTTTTTATAATATTCAGGATTACTGGTAATTTTGAAAGCAGTAATATATGTATGAACCATAGAACAGGCGTCTACTGGTTGCTGGTCAAAAAAAGCTCTTTTTCCATTTCTATTATACCATCCATTTTGGCCAATTGGGACTAGATAATCATTAAAAAAAACTAAATCTGACAGAAAGCTAAGTGTTTTTTCAGCAATCTCCAGATATTTTGCATTCTTTGTCACATCATAAAGCAAAAATAATGCTTCTGGCAGTCTCGAATTTGAATAAGTAAGTTGTGGCTCAAACCATTGCCATGCTTCAAATGATTCATGCTCATAAGCTTCTATTAAATGCTGTGCCAGCTTTATCATTTCTTTTAGATATTCTTCATTTTTTGTTTGTTGATAATAATAATATAAGCCCAAAATGCAAAAAGCCTTTGCTCTCAAAGAGCCAAGATTCTTAAATGAATTCTGAGCCTTTAATAACATTTTTTCAGCTTTTTGCTTTAATTCCTTATTTTTGGACTTATTAACAACATAACCTAATGACCACACTGCGCGCCCAAATGCATCTTCGCTTGAACTCAGCAATTTTTTCTTAGGGTCAATAAAATTTTGAAAGAATCCTGATTCTGTCTGCATTCTTTCAAAGAAATTCATATATGTTGAGATTAAACCTAATGAAATCTCTGAATCAAAAAGTTCATTGTGAAGTACAGCAGCAATCAATGCTCTTGCATTATCGTCTAAAGTATAGCCGGAATCTTCATCGGGAATTGTAAGCTTTGAAAATTGTATACATCCGAAATTGTCAGTAAGATTTTGAAGATGGTTTAGTTTTATTGGAGGATACTTTTCAACGACTTCTTCGCGCAGATTTGCAACTTTATTAAATATGCTAAGATAACGGGCGGCGACATTAGACCATATCATGGATCTGCTGAATGAATAAACATTTTTTTCCAAAGCTTCCTTAAATTCGGGTTTTGATAAAATCTTGTCAATAGCGGAGGTAAATGAATCGGGATCTTCAAAGTTAACTAAAACTCCCCTATTTTCAGCTAGAATCTCTCTTGCATAAACTATTGGAGTAGAAATTATCGCTTTTCCACATCCGCATGCATATGACAATGTACCGCTGACAATCTGATGTTCATCAAGATTTGTGCATATATAGATATCCGTTGCTGACAAATAATCAATAAGTTCATTTAATGTAAGGAATTTATTATAAAATTTAACATGGTTTTGCAAGCCCAGCCTTTCAACTTCTGAGATGAGCTTGTTTCGGTATTTCTCCCCATCTTCTCTTCTTACAACAGGATGTGTTTCACCAATTATAATATAAAGCAGATTAGGGTATTTATCAACTAATCTTGGCAATGATTGAATGACATATTCCACTCCTTTTCCCCTGCTTAATAAACCGAATGTCGCTAAAACTGTTTTTCCCTGCAATCTTAACTTTTCCTTATATTCTTCCGTATTTCTCAACTGAATATTTGGTATTCCATGATAAACTAGATGTATTTTTTCCTCTTCAATTCCGTAATCATTCTTGAGAATTTCTATTGCTTTTTTTGCCATTACTATTATGGCTGCAGATTTTGAAGCAATGAACCTAACTACATTTCTCCTTATATTATCCGGCCCAGGAACAACGCTGTGAAAGGTAACTACCACCGGTTTTTGAACTGTTTCTAAAAATGGGATGAGATAACTTCCCTCTTCTCCTCCAAACAATCCAAATTCATGCTGAATACATATTAGTTTTATTTCATCATTTTCATTTATCTCTTTTGCAACATTAATGTATTCTGCAATATTCTTACAATCTATCTGCATGATTACTTTTTTGCTGTAATTGTACAAGCCTATATTCTCATTTAGCGCGATTACTTTTGATTTTAGCTTTGGATTAAATCTTCTGTCCATTGCGAAAGCAAGATCTTTTGTGAAAGTCGCTATGCCACATTCTCTTGGAGGATACGAACTTAAGAAGCAGAATTTTTTTTGATTTACTGACATTTCACCGGTGTTCATTTTTTTTCAATAGATACAAACTGCTCCAGTATTTAAATTTTATTTTTTTTGCAAGCTATCTGTAAATTTTATGATTTAATTTAGATAAATCTAATTATCTTATCTTATCTTATTTTAGATTTTTGAAGCGATAAATAAGATTTGTATTTTTTTAGACTTCAAATTTTTAAAAGATCTTTTTTATTTAAACTCCAATGAAAAATAAAATAAGGAACAGTTTGTTAATATTTTTATCCGGCTTGATCATCGTCGGGGCTAAAGAAGGGAGGACTTCAAATACTAAAACTTTCAATAAAATTCCGATTTGCACATTTGTAAAAGATGGCGGAAAATCTTTTTTAGTTGCAAATGATGAATGTAATGCCTGGGAATTTGGATATAATAATTCATTAAAAAAGTCTGATTGCATCCCTCAAATTCCTTTATACAATCAAAAAGCATTAGAAGTTGCGGAAATAATTGATAAACATGGCCAGAAAATAAATTCCCCCTTGTGGGCTTCACTTAAGATTGAAAATCCTGGATATAGCAAGCGTCTTTCGTTTGGAGATTATATTTATACTTTTTACAATATAAATGAAGAAAAAATTTTAGCTCTGGATAGTTTGCGTATAGAGACTATTTCTTCTAAATTAAAACTTTGTGATGTTGGGCTCGATGGGTTAGATACAGTCCAAGCGAATAATCATATTTTTTTAGATAATGACACTAAAAGATATTCTCCCGAATTTGAGATGGCACTAAATTTATTGGCAAAAGAATATTCAAACAATTAAAAAGCATTAAACTTTAATCTTTCTTTTCTTATTCTTAAAAGCTTGTATATCGAGACTGCTCCAATTATGAATGCAACAATATACCATGAAAAAGATTTCCATCCAGGGCCGTAAATTTTGCGAGCAAAACCATACAATGAAAAAATAAATGTTGATAAAATTATTCCAACTAAATATCTTGTTCTTTTTATCGAAATTTCTAATCTTTTGATTTTTGCTTCCAATTGTTTATATTCTGATTTAGCAATAGCCATACAAATTTAATTTAGAATTTAATATAACTGGACGCAGTTTTTATTTAGACAGTTATAGAATAAATATATTATTTTAGATTGAATAATATGGCGAATAAAATCAAAACTGGGCTTGCCCTAATTAGTGCAATCTTTATTTTGGATTATTGTGCTTATGCTGATAAGACTCATTTTAATGCTCCAAAACCTTTAATGCAACTGAATGATTCAAATTATTCAACTAATAAAGAAAATAATTATGCTCCTGTCTGTACTTTATTTGGCTATAAAAATCATTTTTATTTGGCTTCTAAAGATAGAGCATGGGATTTAGGTGAGAAAACTAATTGGAACAATCGCCAAGAATTGGATTATATCCCGCCTATGCCTGATTTAAACAAGAAAATTCTAAATGTCGCTAACATAATCGAAAAAAAAGGAAAAGTTATTCAAGTGCCTCAGCTCTGGCAATCACAATTTGATGGGGTGAAGAACCCAGGTTATACAAAACAGCTATTTTTTGAAGACAAAAATAAAACTTATTTTTTTAATTTGGACAATTATAATGAAAATGTAAGCGATAAGGTTGATACATTGCAAATTCAAATTCATAATCCTGCTGAACAATCTATTGTTTTTTTTGGTGATGCCGGATTAGACGGCCTTCTTAATTATGCCTCAAATAATCATAAATTTAATACAAAACCTATTATTTATCACTTAGAAAAAGATAAGTTTAATACATTGAAAAATACGCGGGAATATATAGAAGCAATTAATTTATTCTTAACTCATTATGCTCATTAAAATGAATAAAAAAATATTCTTTGGTATTATAGTATCTTTACTCTGCATAAATATGGTTTCTATGGCTTTTGCATTAAAAGGAAAAAATCTGATAATGAACACACAAACATGTAATTCAGATTTAGATTGTCCAAAGTATTATGAAGAAGATTTTTGTTATCATAACAAATTTTTATTTCATGGCATTCATAATTTTTCCTGCAAGAATCATCTGTGCGTTGAAGATGAAATCAATCAGCCAAAAGAAATTTGCAATCAAAAATGCATAAATAATACTTGCATAAAGTCACAATGCTTGGAAAATGCAGATTGCGGCAGGGATTATTCAGTGGATTCTTGCATGTCAAAAGATGTTATTACATTGTTTCATCAATTTAGATGTGTAAATAATTTCTGCAACGAATATATCAGCTTTAATCTAAAGGAAAGGTGTGCACAAGAATGTTTGAATGGAACGTGCATATTTGATCCGGACGTTTTTCCTAATTCTGATTATGAATTATGTTCTAATAAATCTCCTAAGGCTTCAAGATGCAAGCAAAATGAAATTTTCTGTGTCAATCTTCAAACATTCACAGAATTTTGCAAGCCTTTATGTTTGAATGATGAAAAAGGATTCTGCAAGGTTTAAAATTTAAAGGATAGTTTTATTAACTCTTTCTTCTGATAATAATAAAAAGAGGCAAGATGGATGAGATTTATAATTTAATCGGGGATTTCCCTAATAAAATCAAAAATGCCTATTCTACAAATGTTGATTTAAGGTTAAAAAAATTTGATAAAATGATTTTTTTTGGCATGGGCGGGTCTTATATTTCAAGTTTAGTATTAAAAGAATTTTTGAATGAGAAAATCTTTGTGGAGGTCAATCCTTCTAATTTTTTTGTAGATTCATCTACTTTATTTGTATTAATAAGCTATTCTGGAAATACAAAAGAAATTTTAGTTGTCCTTGAAAAATTAAAAAATAGAACAAGGAATATTTTGATATTAAGTTCTGGAGGAGAACTAGGTAAAAAGGCAGAAAAATATGATATTGATTTAATTAAAATTCCCTGTGAAATTCATCAGAGATTTACATTTGCATATGTTTTTTTTCCTTTGCTTAAACTATTCGAAAAATCTGATTTAACTGAATCAAAATTGAAATGTATTTGGGAAATTTTGAATGCTGAAAGAAAAAATATTGAAAAAATTACAAGAAATCTTGCAAATAAAATAAATGATAAAAATCTTTTAATTTATGCTTCGCCTTTTTTTTATCCTGTCGCTTATAGGTTTCAGACTGCAGTTGAGGAAGATGCAAAAACAATCTGTCATTCAAATAAAATTTCAGAATTATTTCATAATGAACTTGAAGCTTTGCCTGATAAAAGATTCTTCCCTATTCTAATATTGGATAAAAAAGAAATGAAAAATTATGACAGGCAAATTCAATATTTTAAGAAAAAGCTTAATAGTTTTTATGAGTTCGGATTTGAAAAATATTCTAAGGAAGAAAGGATATTTTTGGCTTTTTATTTTATAGATTTTTTTGGTTATTACTTATCAAAAATAAAGAAAGCTGATATGGGCCAAACACCTTTGTCAGACAAAATCAAAAAATTATAATGGAACAAATTATAGATGAATGCTTTGAAAAGGCTAATGAAGTTATAGAAAACTGCTCAACAGAAAATGGATTATTCGCGTCAGGCGGGACAAATGGATACGATGCTGTTTGGTCCAGAGACAGCAATATAAGCTTTTTGGGCGCAAGTTTAGTTAAAAATAAATTATTCAAAAAAACTTTCAGAAAAAGCCTTGTTTTATTGGGGGAAAACCAAAGCGAAAAAGGGCAGATTCCAAATTGCGTTGATAAATTCAGTGAGAGAAAACCTCATGTAGACTTTAAGTCAATTGATTCAACACTTTGGTTCATAATTGGGCATTATATATACAAATCCAGATACCGAGACGCCAGCCTTTTTAATAAGCATAAAAACAAAATAAAAAAAGCTTTAGTTTGGTTGAGCTATCAGGACAGCTCTGAAAATAAAATGCTTGAGCAATTGCCTACAACTGATTGGCAGGATGCTTTTCCGCATAAATATGGGTACACTATTAATTCCCAGGCCCTTTATTACAAGGTATTGATGTTAAGCAAGAAAAAAGAAGATGCGAAGATTTTGAAGAAGAATACAAATGAGAACATTGATGTAGGGCTTTGGATTTCAGATTTTTATGTGCCCTATCGTTGGAAGAATCACGGGAAATATTTAGAAATTGGCGAATGGTTTGATTCATTGGGAAACATACTCGCAATTATTTTTGGTTTAGCCGACAAGAAGCAATCTGAAAAAATTTTGTTTTATATAAAAAAAAATAAGATTGCAGAACCATACCCTATAAAAGCAATTTATCCTCCGATTACAGAAAAAAGCAAGGATTGGCAGGATTATTATAAAGATTGTGCAGCAGGGAAACCAAATTCTTATTTGAATGGCGGAATATGGACTTATATTGGATGTTTTTATGTCTGTGCTTTGGTAAAAATGAAGCAATTTAAAGAGGCTGAGGAACAACTGGAAAAAATTGCTAATGCTAATTTGCGGGGAAATTTTCCCGAATGGATTCATCCAAAAACAAAAAAGAATTTTGGAAAGCTTCAGGCTTGGGATGCCGGGGCATATATTTTGGCGTATGAATCCCTGAAAAGAAAAAAAGTTTTGCTTTAATTTTAATTTATGCTTCGTTGAAAATCTCTTTTGTTCGAATTTTAAATATATCTAATTTTCATAAACCAGAAAATCTTGATTTGAACTTCCGATGAATCTTGTTAAATCCAAAACTTTTAAGCAAAAGCCATAGTTCAGAAAATATTTAAACTTGTTCTCAATGAAACATTATGAAAAATGCTTTTTTTGAGGCAAGGTCCTTTGCGGTTGTAGGAGCTTCTGATGATAAAAAGAAAGTAGGGCATATAATCTTTCAGAATTTAATGTTGCAAAATAAAACTGTTTTCCCTGTAAATTCAAAGCATGAAAAAGTGCTTGGCCATAAATGCTATAAAACTATTTCGGACATTTCAGACAAAATTGATTGTGTTGTTATTGCGGTTCCTTCGAAATTTGTTTTAGAAATATTAAATCAGATGAGCATTAAGAAGATAAAATGTGCGGTAATCATCAGCGCGGGATTTTCAGAAGCAGGAAATTTTAAGCTTGAAAATGAAATAATTGATTATGCAAATAAGTCTGGAATAAAATGCCTTGGCCCGAATACATTCGGATTCATAAATACCCCTGAAAAAATCAACACAACTTTTTTTGAAGGAAAGACCAATGAAGGAAACATTGCATTTATTTCACAATCTGGAGCAATAGGCTCGGCTGTATTGGATCAAAATAAAAAATTTTCAGGATTTGTTTCGCTGGGAAATTCAGCTCAAATTGATTTTTCTGATTTTATAGAGTATTTTGCAGAAGACAGCAAAACAAAAATTATCACATTATACATGGAATCTTTAAAAAAAGAAAAGGGAGAAAGATTTTTTGGTGTATGCAAAAATTGTCAGAAGCCAATAATTGTATTAAAATCCGGAAAGACCCAATCTGGGCAGAGGGCTGCAGCATCACATACTGCTGCAGTTGCATCAGACAATCTTGTATATTCTGGTATATTTCAACAACTGGGGATTAAGGAAGCAATCTCAATTAAGCAGCTTTTCGATTCTGCAGAAATTTATTCAAAATATTCCAATATAAAAAAAGCCTGTATTGTGACAAATGCCGGCGGGGCAGGAGTTTTAACAACAGACTATTGCGAAAGGAATCAAATAATCCTTCCTGAATTGCCAAAAAATGTTAAGGATAAGTTAGATGCAATTTTGCCTGCAAGCTGGAGCAAAAACAATCCGGTTGATATTATCGGCGACGCTATTGCCGACACTTATGAAAAAACATTGAAAATTTTAGAAAAAGAAAATTTCTTTGATTTTTTTATTGTGATCCTAACCCCTCAATATATGTCCCAACCCTTAGAAACTGCAAAAATTTTAGTTAATTCAAAAAAGCCTGTTGTCGCATGTTTTATCGGCGGGGAACAAGTTGAATCTGCAATTAATTTTTTAAGGGAAAATCAAATTCCTGTTTTTGCTGAGCCTAAAGAAATGTGTGATGCTTTGGGTTTGATTGTTTAGATTTAAGCTTCAATCCTGGCGTCAACAATCAAAGCTTTAGATTCTGTAAGTATAACTGGATTTAAATCCATCTCTTTTATTTTTAATTTTGAAATTTTTTCAGCTAATCTTTCAAATTCATCAATTGCGAATTTTTTTCTTTTGGTTAGTGAATCATATAATTTTAAATTTTTTATTGCATCATGAATTTCTTTATTTGAGAGGGGTATTTTTCTGAATTGAACGTCTTTTATGACTTCGATATCTGTTCCGCCGAAGCCAATAAGCAAAACTTTTCCGAATATGTTATCTTCTTTTATTCCTATAATCATCTCCTTTCCTTCTGCGCTTTCCTGTATTATTATTTTTTGATTTGGAAATTTTTTTCTTAAGAAATTTAAATTTTCTTCAGCCTGCTTTTGGTTGTCGCATTTTATAACAGCTTTTTGTTCAGTTTTATGTTCTCCTTTAGGAAGGTCGGCCTTAATAAAGAATGGATATGCAAATTTTGTTTTTTCAAAATTTTTATCCTCTATAATTTCCCATCTTGCAATTGGAATTTTGTTTCTTTCAAGAAATTTGAAGCTTTCAATTAATCCTAGCATTATTTTTGGATGTTCTTGCTATTTTTATAGTTTTGTTTAAGATTTTAAATAACTGATAAAAAATCTAAAATTTTAAATACCTGTCATGTTTTCACATAAAAAGAAAATGAGATTGAATATTTTAGTCGGGGGGAAAGCAGGCCAGGGGATAAACAAGATTTCTGAAATCATATCTTCGATTTTATCTCAGCAGGGATACTTTACATTTAATTATAGGGATTATCCATCTTTGATTAGAGGAGGGCATAACTTTAACATTCTTTCAATTTCAGACAAAAGGATTGGAAGCTTTGAGACAAAGCTTGATGTTATTATTGCTCTTGACGAAAAGACAATTGAAATGCATAAATTAGAATTGAAAAAATCCGGAATATTAATTGATTATAAAAATTTTGAGAACTTAGGAAGAAATCTAAACATTGCTTTATCAGGAGCATTGATAAAAATTTTAGGCATTTCCAAAGATATATTGATCAAAAGAACAAAACAGGAATTTGATAACAAGGAAGCATTAGACGCTGCTGAAAAGGGATTTGAAAGCCAAGAAAAAAAATTTGAATTAAAAAATTTGGACAATAAAATTTCAATTATGACCGGTTCGAGGGGAGTAGCTAAAGGCGCTGTTAATTCCAAGATTGATCTTTATCTTGCATATCCTATGACTCCTGCAACAGGCCTTATGAATGAGTTAGCCTCTGAACAGATAAAAAATAAAATAATGGTTTTTCAGGCAGAGAATGAGATTTCTGTTGCTAATGCCGGCTTGGGCGCGAGCTTTGCTGGTGCAAGAACAATGATTGGAAGTTCTGGCGGAGGATTTGACTTGATGACAGAAGCAATAAGCTTTCAGGGGCAGGCGGAAATTCCACTTGTAATATACCTTGCAGCACGGCCTGGACCTGGAACAGGGATTCCAACGTATTCTACACAATCTGATTTGAATGTTGCATTGAAATCAGGGCACGGTGAATTCCCGAGGATAGTCGTTGCGCCAGGAGATCCTATTGAATGCATTGAAAAAACTAATGAGGCATTTTATCTTTCTGAAAAGTTTGGCGCATTGTCAATAATTCTTTCTGATAAACATTTAGCAGAATCTGAATTCTCATTTAGCAACAGTCCAAATAAAGTTTTTGATGTTAATGTAAAGAGAAAACTGCCTGGTTCCAATATTGTAAAAGCAACAAGCTATGAACATGACGAGTTTGGCAACACAACTGAAATTCCTGAAGTTGCCAAGAAAAATGCAGACGTGAGATTAGAAAAAGGTGAGAAAATAAAAAAGGAGATAGAAAATTTAGAAATATTTAAAATTCATGGCAATAAAAATTCAAAAAATTTAATTGTCGGATGGGGCTCGACCAAAGCCAACATTCTTGACGCAATGGATGAAATAAAAAATTTGGACGCAAAATTTCTTCAGATTCTTTATCTTGAGCCATTTTCTGATAAAATCAAACAGGAATTAAAACAGGCAAAAAAAATTATCTTGATAGAGAATAATTCAACTGCCCAGCTAGGGGATTTGATTGCAGAGAAGACTGGAATACTAATTGAAAAAGAAAACCAGATTCTAAGATATGACGGCAAGCCCTTTGCATCTGATGAATTAAAATTAAAGATAGAACAAAAATTAAAATGAAAGACCTAAATCAAATAAAGCAAAATTTATCGACGAATAACGAAAATACATGGTGCCCTGGATGCTACAATTTTTTTATTCTTGAATCCATTAAAAGAGCAATTGCGAAATTGATTTTTGAAGGAGAAAAGCAGGAAAATTTTGCCATGGTTACTGGGATTGGATGCCATGCGAAAATCTTTGATTATATCAATATAGCGGGGATTTATGGGTTGCATGGGCGGAGCATCCCTACTGCTTTGGGAATAAAACTTGGAAACCCTCATCTGAAAGTTATCGCTTTTGCAGGTGATGGTGATACTTATTCAGAAGGGATGGAGCATTTTATTCATGCTGGAAGATTTAATTCTGATATGACTTTAATTGTTCATAATAATCAAACATTCGCACTTACAACAGGACAGGCAACACCAACTTCCCAATTGACCTATGCAAATAAATCAGAACCTCTTGGGGAATTTAATGAGCCTTTAAATCCTATAAAATTAGCCCTTGCTTCTAATATGTCGTTTGTTGCGAGATGCGATGCTTCAAATATCGAGCATACTGCAGAAGTTTTAGAGCAGGCAATCAAACATAAGGGGTTTTCTTTTGTTGAAATAATTCAGCCATGCCTGCAATTTAATACTAATGTAAAAAATCTAAAAGCTTCAATGTATAAAGTTGAAAACAAAAATGACATGAAAAAGGCATTAGAATTGTCTAACGAGTGGAATTATAATTCTGACAAGGGGAAAATTCCCATTGGAATAATTTACCAGGAACAGAGAAAAATTTTGGAAGAAAAATGGCCTCAGCTTTTAGATTTAATTCAAAATAAAAAAGTCTGGAAAGACTTGAAAAAATAATTATTCACGCTTTAATATTTTCTTTCCCAAATTAACCATGAGACTTTTAATAAAATTTTCTTTCAGATAGATTGCATTATTTGGGCAGACTTCAATACAACAGAAGCATTTTATGCATTTCTCATTCATGCAATTTAAAGAGTTATTATTAAAAGAGATGGCATTAATCGGGCATTTTTTTTCACATAGCCTGCATAACTTGCATTTGTCCCTATTGATTTTTATTTTTGGATTTGGAAATAATCTCAACATAAAAAATGCCAATTTTGGAAATGAATTCGGTTTTTGAAAATTTAATTTAACATCTTTCCCGCTACCTAAAACTTTTATCTGTTCTCTTTTTATTTTTGACAGCTTATTTGTGTATATCTTAAAAGGCTTGAATCCCATTATTTCCGATGCTATTATATCTGTTGCCTCTGCATTTGTCCCTGCAATAATCAATTGAGACTTTGTTTTTTTCCCTGCTTTTCCAGGACCTTCTCCTTCTATTCCTTCTATTCCGTCAATTATATTTAATTCAGGTTTGACCTCTTCATATATTCTAAATAACAAATCTGAAAATTCTTTTGCATTTGGGAATAGTTTATGGTAAAAAGATTTTGTTTTGCCAGGGACAAGGCCATAAAGATTCTTTATGCATAAGCTCACGCCTGTAAGCCCATGAGTTTTCATTTTCGCGACATTGATGACAATATCAAAGTCAAATACGGTCTTTGTTAGAATTATTTTTTTATCCTTGAAGCTGATTATTTTTTTATCATAATCTTCGAAATTTATTATTGTAGCATATTTAGACAATTTTTTTATTCCACAGATTTCTAATGCATCTTTTGTATCATGCGAAGAACTATCCCCGATAAATATTTGTGCGTTAAACTTTTGCAGAATCTTGCATAACTCTTCTAAAATAATTGGATTAGTCGTAATCGCGTTTTCAGGCTTTTCAGGGATAAGAAGGTTTGGCTTGATGAGAACTTTCATATTTTTTTTAAGTTTAAAATCAATATTTCTTAGGCTGTTATCTAATGCTTTCTTGACTCTTTCCCTATCATAACTTTGACATTTTTCAATGCTGACTTTATAACTTGAACAATTTTTTTGCATTTCCAAATATTTGCACTGACGCTTCCTCTTTTGTTATTCTTTTTATTTTTGCAATTTCTTCAATTGTGACTGCTATGTTTGCTGGTTCATTCCTTTCGCCGGGTGAATGAGATAGAAACGGAGAATCTGTCTCTGTTAATATTTGTTTTATATCGACGATTTCAGTTAAAATTTTGAAATGATTCAATCTTTTTATTATTGGCGGAATTGAAAAAAACCAGCCATTTTCAAAACTTCTTCTTATTAATTTTTTGTTTCCCATAAAGCAATGCATCACAACATTTTTTATTTTGGAAGTTTCCAGGATTTCAATTGCATCTTGTTCTGCTTTTCTTGAATGCACAACTATTGGCTTATTCATTCTTTCTGCTAATTCTATCATGCTAAGAAAAATTTTTTTCTGTTCATTCTCTTTTCCCTGTATCCAGAAATAATCCAAACCGCATTCGCCAATTGCGACGCATTCATTTTTATTTTTTTCAATCCATTCAATTTCTTTATTAATACTGAATGGCTTTGCTGTCGGAAAATTCAGTTTTTTATTGAGTTCGGGATTATTGGCTAATAAAGCGTCAATTGCAAGTATTCCAAAGCTTGGCTTAATAATATCAAATTTTTTTGAGAGCTCGAGGCTTTTTCTGTTATTTTCAGGCATTGTGCCTGCATTTATTATTTTTTTTACTCCGGCTTTTTTTGCCCTTTCGATTACTTTATCCAAATCTTTTTCAAAATCTTTATGTTCTAAATGGGCATGCACATCAATAATATTCATGAATATTTTAGAAGGTTAAGTTATATAAATGTAATTCATAAAAAAATATCATGGTAAGCTTAAATGAGAAAAATTGTATAATTGTTCATGGTTGTAGCATCTATAGAAAAGAAAAATTAGCTAGGGGGAAATCTCTACCAAATATGAATCATTGGATTCCCTGGATAAAAAATGAACTTGAAACAAATGGCATTGTACCCTATGCTCTGCTTATGCCTAAAGATTGGAAACCAAATTATAACGAATGGAAAAAGGAATTTGAAAAAATAAACATAACTAATGATTCGATCCTGGTTGGTCATAGCGCTGGTTGTACTTTTCTGCTCCATTGGTTAAGTGAGGCGAAAAGAGAAGTGAATAAATTGATTTTAGTTTCACCTCGCTAATTCTTGAAGATAAATTTAGGGCATTAAAAGAATTATATGACTTCGAATTAAATCAGGAAATTAAAAATTTTGTTGACAAAATATTTATTTTTATTTCAAATGATGAAAATCACATTATTAAATCATCACAGATATTAAGCAAAAAATTTTATATAACCCCTATTGAATTAATAGGAAAAGGGCATTTTACATTTAAAGATATGAAAACAGAAAAATTTCCTGAACTTTTAAGTGTTATTTTGAATTAATCCTTTTTATTTTTGTAAAGACTGAATATAACTCTCAGGAATAGGAAGGGGAAAAACCTGCTGTTCTCTCCATAGTTGAGCCCTTACAAATTGAGATACAGGAACTTCTGCTTTTCTTTTAAAACAAATCGGCTCTGGTTTTGCACACATTCCGATGCTGTAACTATGATCTTCAAGTAATTCGAGATTTGACAAGGCATTTAATATGCCTCCTGTAACTTGAACTGGAGGTATTCTTTGCAATTCTGAGTTATTTAGAATATAACATTCGTGTGAAGTTAATCGAAAGGTCTTAAGGTCAGAGTCTGTATCTCCGCTTTGTGGAATCATAATTAATTTTTCTTCTAAATCTAAATTTTTTGTTATGCCGTCCAAAACTGTGCAGCTCATCCTTGATTGAGGAAACATTCCATCGATAAACTGTGACGCATTTCCCGGACGGGAGCCATTTCCGATTCCCATATAATCATTTAATTTTTCTAAATCAGCATATTCACTACCTAAAAATTCATTGACTTGGCCATTTTCTATATGCGTTTTGCTTTCTCTTTTCCTTCCATAAGCATCAAAATAGGTAAATCCTATTGGTCTAAATTCAGCAATAGTTGTATTTGCATCGTCTTTCAATAGAAGATTTACATTCTTTAATCTTTGCATGATCCTAAATGGATTTGATTCTCCAAAATTTAAACATCTGATCGGCTCTTCGAAATGATGTCCGAATATTTCATGTATCGGAACTCCATTTAAAATTACTATATCATAAATCCCCTGCCGTAGATTTTTGCATTCTATCTTACTGGAAACATTATATATTTCATTCAAGGCTTTAAAAAATGTATTAGCATTTCTAATTCTTTTATCAGGCGTAGGGTCAGGGAGATATTTTATAATATTATACAAATTTTTCATTTCTTCTTTAGAATTGCATGCAACCCCTATATGCCTATTAACGTCTAATGGATTGTATCCTTGTGCATAGGAAATATGAAAAAAAGGAATACTTTGAATTTTTATTCCTCCTTTTGAATTTACAACTATCTTTTGTTCAATAGTAAGCCATCTTGTTATCTTTACATCCTTGTGCTCTTTTGTAAAATCCTGAAATTCTTCATCATAAAAATTTATATGTGAAGGGTTCTTTTCATAAAAAATGAGCTTATCTTCTGGCAATGGAATCTCTTTCTGCAAGAATTTGAATCTACATCCTGTAAGAGCCCCTGAAGTTGATATTTGCTTTAAATTGTGTTTGAATACATCATCTGAATTCGTCGTAAAATATATTCCGGAATCCATGTCTTCTTTATTTAAATTACAAGACCTATTTGTCCAGCATGTTTTTTTCCCGTCTATAAAATGGGCGCCGGTTGTTAAAAGCCGAAAGCATCTGTAAATTACCTTTGTTTTTGAATCTTTTATTTCATCATGCATAGCCTGAGCTATGTCTTCCAAGTCGGATTTTGTTTTTATCAATTCTTTAAAAGCCATTTTTTTAAAGATAGATCTTGCTTTATAAGTTTTACTACTTTAAAGTTTACCAACTAATTGAAACAATTTTCATCAAATAATTTAAATATCCCCTAAAATTGAAATTAAAATGGGAAACTTAGATTTTCAAAAGATTGAAAAAAAATGGCAGGATAAATGGGATAAATCAAAAATATTCGAAGCTGATATAGTTAAAAATAAAGAAAAATTTTTTTTTACAACCCCTTATCCTTACATTTCAGGAAGCCTGCATATTGGTCACGGCAGGGCTGCAATTGAAAGTGATATTTATTGCAGATTTTTAAGAATGCGTGGATATAATGTTCTGTATCCTCTTGCTTTTCATATTTCTGGAACCCCTATTTTGGGAATTTCTGCTGCAATCAAAAATAAGGATGAAAACAGGATAAAACTTTATGAGGGATACGTTTCTGCATATGAAATTGACAAAAAGAAAATTAAAGAGATTGTAAAATCATTTACAGAGCCACAAAATATTGTTGATTTTTTCATTCCCAAGATGATGGAAGAATATAAGCAATTGGGCTTGAGTATAGATTGGCGAAGGCGTTTTACTTCCGGAGATATAGAACATCAGCAAATGGTTACATGGCAATTTGAAAAATACAAGGAAAAGAATTTTTTGATAAAGGAAAAATATCCTGTGCTTTATTGCCCTCAGGATGAGAGCGCAATGGGAGAAGATGACATTCAGGATGGGGATGCAAACCCTGTTGAAAAACAAGAATTCACTCTTTTAAAATTTAAATTCAAAAATAAATTTTTGGTTGCAGCAACATTGAGACCTGAAACTATTTATGGGCAGACTAACTTATGGATGAATCCCTCTATCAAATATGTAGAAGCAAGTGTAGGCAATGAGATCTGGATTCTAAGCCCCGAAGGGCTTGCAAAACTAAAATATCAAAGGAGTGATATAAAAGAAATAGGCAAATCGAAAGAAAAATTTTTAGGCGAGAAAGCTATTGCTCCAGGAATAGAAAGGGAAGTGCTTATTTTGCCTTCAAGATTTGTTGATACAGACATTGGGACTGGAATTGTCACATCTGTTCCAAGCGATGCGCCTTATGATTATGTTGCTTTGCGGGAATTGCAGGACAACAAAAATCTTGAAAAAGAATATGGATTTAACCTTGATCAGATTGAAGAAATTGAATCTTTGGAAATAATCCCAATCATTAACACAAAAAAATTTGGAGATAAAGCGGGCGTTGAAGTTGTCGAGAAAGCAGGCATTTTTAGGCAAGATGATCCTCTATTGGAAAAATTGACTCAGGAGGTTTATAAGGAGGGATATCATAATGGAACTTTGCTTGATATATGTGGAACTTATGCTGGCATGAGGGTAATTGAAGCTAAGGAGAAGATGAAGCAGGATTTAATCAGGAAGCATGAAGCTGATATAATGTATGAAACTTCCAGAAAGGCATTTTCCAGGAGTGGGGGGAAAGTTCTTGTCGCTGTTTTGGATAATCAATGGTTTTTGAATTTTAATGCAAATGAATGGAAACAGAAAGCTTATGAATGCCTTAAACACATTGAGGTGGAGCCGGAATTAATGAGAAAACAATTTGAAGATACTTTTGCCTGGCTTGATAAAAGGCCTTGCGCGAGAAAAAGGGGACTTGGGACTAAATTTCCATTTGATAAAAGTTGGGTCATTGAATCTTTATCTGACTCTACTATCTATATGACGCTTTATACTATTAAGCATCTTATTAAAAAATATAAATTGACAAAAGAAAATTTGAATTATGATTTTTTTGAATATCTTTATCTTGGAAAAGGTGATCTAAAATCTGTCAGCAAAAAAACAGGCGTGAAGGAAAACATCCTGAAAGAACTAAAAGAAAATTTTGAATATTGGATGCCTGTAGATCATAGGCATACTTTCTCGCTCCACCTTTCAAATCATCTCTCATTTATGATTTTTGCATTCGCTGGATTAATGCCTGAAAAATATTGGCCAAAAAAAATCAGCTTTCATGGGCTTGTTGTGAGTGATGGAATAAAAATGAGCAAAAGCAAGGGAAACGTAATTACCCTTTTGGATGTCAAGAAAAATTATGGGGCTGATACATTTAGATTTTATCTGACACAATCTACTACAATTAATGGGACATTTGACTGGAGACAGTCAGAGGCTGAAAATGCAAAGAACAATATTGAAAAATTATTTGAAGCTATCAGCGAGGCGATTGAAAAAAGAAAAAAGGGTAATGTCAAGGAAATTTTTGTGCATAAATTCAATAAAATCATAAAACTGGCAACTGAAAAAATCGAAGCAATGCAATTAAGGGAATATAATAATTTTGTTGTTTATGACATGCTTAATCTTGCTAAGACTGCAAAATTATCTTTACCTGAAAAAGAACTTCGCGCTTTTTATAATATGATTGCAGGGGACTGGATAAAATTAATTGCTCCAGTCTGCCCTCATATTGCCGAAGAGCTTTGGGAAAAATTTAGCAAGAAAGGTTTTGCAAGCATTGAAAAATGGCCTGTAGCAGATGAAGGTAAAATTGATGACAAGCTCGAGAAAAAGGAAAAATCAATAGAAAGACTTATCGAAGACATTAATCATATTTCAAAATTAATAAAAGAAAAGCAATCCAAGGAAGCAAAAAAAGCTTATGTATATATCCTTCCCAATGAAAAAAGTGTTTATGAAGACTCCTTGAATTTAATTGAAAATAAAACAAATATGAAAATTAAAATCTTCGCTGTCAACGATAGAGATAAGTACGACCCCGAATCAAAAGCTTCGAAGGCAAAGCCTGAGAAGCCTGCGATTTATATTGAATGATCAATCTTCTTTATATTTTTCATAAAGGCTTATACAGGCATTAAGCGCCTCTTTGCCCAATCTTGTGTCTAAAAATTTTCCGCTTGGCAAAAAAACATTCTTTTCATTTAATGTTATTAAATCTTTGATTGAATATTGATTTGAGTTTAATCCTATATATTCTGAAAGTGCTTTTTGATCAGTTTTAACCAATTGCTCATTATTGCAAATCTTTTTTGAAATAAAAAAGTTTTCAAAACTTTCCCCTGCAGTTCTTTTAGTTTCGATAATATGACCCTGCTTTATTGGAATTAAAATAATCTTTTCATTTGCATTAAACAGCAAATCATCTACTCGTATATGATTCATAGAAAAATATCCCTCTAAACTAATTTTTGTGCTCAAATAAAAGTCTATTAAAGATGCTGCAAAACCAGGATGCTTATGTTTTTTTAATATTTCCGCTGCTTTTTGTATATATTCTATTTCAGAATTTCTATCGCCATTTGTGAATTGATATGTAATTTAAATGCGGACTATTTTCTCTATTTTCATGCAAACTTTTTCCACATAGATTTCCTATTAAATCTAAGTATAGCAGATTTAATACAAAATCCTGCTTTTCTTTTTCTTTACCTTTTAAATTGTCTTCCAATTCAGTTAATTTTGTTAAATCCATTTGAATTTAATCTTTAGATTATTTATAAACTTTATTATTTGTTATTACTTATTAATTATACTATTTTCTATTTGAATAATCTAAAATGTCCAATAACGCAATTAATGGGGTTCTTCCAAGCTGTAATTGGGCTTGCAAGAACAGCCCCTTGAATAAGTCATCTAAATCATTTGGCATGAAGATTGCTGAAATTTCTTTTTTATTATTCTCATAAGTTTGAGAAAATATTAATTCCTTATTTGGCCCCACAAATACGTAATATTGCTTTATTGTCCTGGTTAAAATTATCTCAGAACTTGATTCTCTTGTTAAATATTCTGAATCCAATTTGGGAATTGGCCTATCCCAACAGCGAAAGAGCTTTTCAGTACTTTTTTCAAGCCCCGTAAAATGTTCGGCGCATCCTTCTCCGAAAAAATTTGATGAATTGCCAGAGTTTGCAAGAAAGCTAATAATTTTATCTTTATACAAAAATTCAGATTTTATTTTTTCCTGAGAAGAATACTTTAGCAGGATGATTAAAAAATCTGCCTCTGTAGAATCTGCTGCAAAGATTCCATAAGAATCACTTAATTTTGGTCTATAAGAGATTAAATTTGCGAAAGGATCTAATGTTTTATATTGTGTTATATCCTCCTGATTTATTATCAAATCATAGTTATCGGTTCCGCCTATATAATTCCTGAACGTTTTATTTAATGCATTAGATATCCAACTATATCCCTTAGGGGGTTTGCTATTCTTAGAAATCATATATGCACCTATTGAACCATTTAACTCAATAATATTTGTAAATTGAAATTTTTCAGGCTTGCTTATTTCTTGTGGAGACAAAATAAAACTTGTATAATAGCCCATGAATAAAAGCAAATCCTCAAGCTCTATTTTTTCTTTAACTTTTTTCTCTTTTTCAATTGTCCAATAAAACTTTTCATATGCTTCAAACATTTGATTTAATTTTCTTTTTAATTCATCTGTCCATGACGAGAAATACCCTTTAAATTTCATCTGTTGCTGATAATATTTAAGATCTTCTTCAAATAAGAATCCGATAGCATTTAATGGATTGTTGTCTTCTTTTAGCAAATAGTCTATTTTTTCTACTAATCCCGAATTATTTAATTTTGACATTACATCAGGATAGAGAAGATAATCTTTCATTCTTCTATATTGCATTCACATTTTTAAGGAATATTCTTTTTGAATGATTATCTTTAGCAATCTATATCTGCATTTGAAGAAATTGTTTATTCTAAACAGTTAATTCTTAATTAATTTGTATCAGACATGAAACTTCTATGAGAATCTAATGTCATATAATCTTCTCGAAATTTTATCAATTCTTTTATACTGCGATTTGTCGGCTCTTTCCAATGAAGCGTTTCATAGAATGTTTTTATAAAGATTATTTTATCATCAACTCCTGACAAAAGATTATTTTTATAATTGAAAATCGCATCTTTTAAAGAAACTGAAAAAATATCTTTTTGAAGATTTCTAAAATCTTCCATGGATTTCTTATCGAGAGGATTTCTCAATATATTTTTATATTCTAAAGAGACTGGTTCATATAAATCCCTGCAATCTTCTGTATCTATTAAATACAAATTTTTTCCATCAAATATCTTGTCATCAAAATCAGTGAATCCAACCTTTCTGTAGCCTGCCAAACATAGATTTGCAAGCATTTCGGCATCCTGATGAATTATATCTTCTTTTTTTTGCAAGCATTTAGTTATAGATTTGCCTTCAACTTTTTCGACAAATAGATATTCTTCTGCGAGTGATTCGTAATATCCAATTATTTTTGGCAAATGTATATTGAAATCTATTAAATCTAAGGAAATATCCATTTCTTTTTTTGATGTAAACCTTTTCATTCTGGAAAGGTCTGTTAGTCTATAACGAGGCTTTTCATAAAAATATGAAAATTCGGTATATGCTCCTTTTGCAAAAACAGAAAACACTCTATCTTTATCAGCTAGACTAAATAAGTAGATTGGCCTTTTTGATTTTTTTAGCTTTCGCGCCTTTTGCTTGAAATTTTGAGGTAAAAATTCTTCAAAAGAAATATTATTCAACTCTTTATTTATTCTCAATGTTGCAGTTGACTTTAGATGAACTTTGCTCCAATTATAAAATTCTTCCATCCCTTCGGGATAATCCAATTTTTTTATCCATAATCCCTTATACTCCTTGGTATTTCCGCGATAAAGAAAAACTTTTTCTCCTAATTTTCTGAATTCAGGGTCTTTTAAATCCGGAAATATTCCCCCATTATGCATGATCAATGTTTCGTTTTCTAAAATCTGTTGGATAATATTCAGCTCTTCTATCCATTCAGAATAATTTTTTCCGATTTTTTTTAAAACATTCTTATCAAGATTTTCCTCTACAAAATGAAGCAAATCTTTATTGCTTGGCACTTTATGAATGTTGAATTCTAATTTTGTCATTTTAATTAATCAGAACTCTTTTTCCATAAGGCAGATATATAATTCTCTAATATTTTATAAGTTCTTATAGAAGTTCTGCTTTTATTCTTCTAACCCCTGCAGAAGAAGATTCTTCTTTTGTTATTTTAAATTTTCCAAGCTCTTTAGTATTTGAAACATGAGGGCCTGTACAAATCTCCTTTGAGAAATCTCCGATTGTATATACAGAAACAATCTCGCCATATTTTTTGTCAAAAGCCCCAGTTGCCCCTTGTTTCTTTGCTTCATGAGGTGACAATTCTTCTCTTATTATTGGGATTTGTTCTTTAATTTTTTGATTCACGAGGTTTTCAATTTTCTTTAACTCCTCATCTGCAAGTTTCCTATTAAAATTAAAATCTAATCTTAACCGTTCGGAAGTAATGTTTGAGCCCATCTGATGTATTTCATTATTGTCCAAAATTTTTTTTATTGCAGACAATAATAAATGCGCTGCGGTATGCAACTTAGTTGTTGCTTCAGAGTTATCTGCCAATCCTGATTTAAACATTCCTGCTGACGCTGTTCTTGATAATTCTTTATGCTTTTCATATTCCTGTTCAAAATTTTTTTTATCTACATTTATTTTTTTCTCTTTTGCCAGCTCCTGTGTAATCTCAATTGGAAAGCCATACGACTGAAAAAGCAGAAAGGCATCTTTGCCTGATATTGTCTTTTGTTCTTTAGATATTTTTTCGAACATGCTTATTCCATTTTCCAATGTTTGGTTAAATTTATTTTCTTCTTTTTCTAATTCCTCCAAAATTTTACATTTGTTTTTTTGAAGATGTTCATAATCATCATAAATTTCAAAAATAGACTCTGCAACTCGCTTTGTAAAATTTTTCAAATTCAAATTTCTGCCAAGCCTTATAGTTCTTCTTAATAATCTTCGGGCTATGTAACCCTGTTCTGTATTGCTTGGTAAGATTCCATCTGAAATCATAAATATAGAAGCTTTTATATGATCTGCAATTATCCGCATTGTTTTTTCATTTCCATCATAAGATTTTCCAGATAGTTCTTCGATCTTTTTTATTATTGGTTGCCACACTTCTGTTAGATAATTATCTTCGAATCCATTTAAAACCGCAAGAGTTCTTTCCAAACCCATTCCTGTATCTATATTTTTTTGTTTTGCTTCAACATAATTTCCGTTTTTATCTTTGCTAAATTGCATTAAAACATCATTCCAAATCTCCACCCATTTTTTGTCTTCGGGATTAAATTTTTTTGGAACTGGAATTTCTTCGGATTTCCAATAAAACATTTCTGTTGAGGGTCCACATGGGCCAGTCTGTCCTGCCGGGCCCCACCAATTATTAGACTGCTCAAGAACTCCTCCTTCAATAAATGCAATACGTTCTTTTTTAATTCCTAACGATTCCCAAATTTTTGCTGATTCATTATCTTTATCCAAATTTAATTTTTTATCCCCTCCAAAACAGGTCACTGCCAATCTTTCAGTTGAAATCTGTAAAACTCTTGTTAAAAATTCAAATGAAAATTTTATTGCATCTTCTTTAAAATAATCTCCCAATGACCAATTTCCGAGCATTTCAAAAAAAGTATGATGGGTTGTGTCTCCTACTTCATAGATGTCTATTGTTCTAATGCATTTTTGGACATTGGTCAATCTTTTTCCAAGCGGATGCTTTTGGCCTAGAAGAAATGGGACCAGAGGCTGCATGCCTGCTATTACAAAAAGAACAGTGGGATCATTTTCCGGCAACAAGGATTTATTAGGAATTTCTTTGTGGCCTTTTGATTTAAAAAATTCAATATACTTTTTGATGAGTTCTTTTCGCGTTATCATGTTAAAACAAAAGAAAATGGGTTTTTAATATTTTTTAGACGGCCTCACTTTAATTCCAATTTAATTGTCCCATATTGTCCAAATTCTTCTTGTATCTTATTTATGATTCTTTTATCTATCTGCTCACGACTTATAGCCCTTGATAGTATTGTGGTTGTATCGCTCATGTTCAAATACTTTATCCCTATTGATTCTATAAGTTCCTCCACACTTGTAGGATTTACATATTCGCGTTTTGTCAAACTTTGATAAATTTGAGAAAACATAAAATAACTTTCTTCTTCATAAATTGGTGTTTTTTCAAGCCTATTTGTGAGGGCGATTATTGCTAAAATATCAAAATTAGCTCCTTCATTTTTTGCTTTAATTAAACTGTTGATGCCTTTTAATAAAGAATGTCCTGTTGTTGTTACATCTTCTAAAACTATTGTTTTGCCACGAGGTTCGCCAATAAAATTTTTATCTTTTGCAGCGCCATATTTTTTAGACTCTTTTCTCATCATTGGAATTACATGGCTTCCTTTGCAAAAATTTGCGGATCTTAATCCCAATTCGAAATTGCATAATATTCCTATTTTTGAAGCCCCTTCGGCAATTCCAATGTAACAATCCGGTTCAAAGTTATTGTCTTTTGTAAATTCAAAAATATGATTAATTAATTGAAGTGTCAAAAAAACATCATTGCAGATGTCTCTCCAATTAACATAAAAATAGGATTTTCTTCCTGAAGCTAATACAAATGGCTCTTGAGAAAATCCGGCAACATGATGATTAAGTATAAAATCTTCAAAGTTCTCCTTTTTGAAGCTCATCTTTTAGTTGAATTTTATATATTTAATTTTATTAATAATGCAGAGGAAATTTAAATGTTTGTATATAATCTGAAATATTACATCCCATTTTCTTTAAACTTACCTTTAATTCTTTTTTTATATTATAAAAGTCTCTTGAGATAAAATTTAATGCTTTGTCTTGATTTTCTTTATCTGTAGATTCAATTAGTTCTTTTAAATAATTCAGCCCTTTCTTTCCATTTAACATTTTTTTAGTCCATTGTTTTCTATCTGCAAGGTATTCTAATAATATATTAAATTGTTCAGAACTTATTTTTTTTGTTTCAGCTAAATAACTTATAGATTCTTGATTCATTTGCAAAAAAGAATTACTAAAAATGTTTAAATTTTTTCCGATTTTTTCCCCTGTTTCCATATTGTCTATATAAAAAAATACTGCACCTAATTTTCCATTTTTTGATTTTATTAATGGAGCCCAATAATTCTCCATCATGAAACCATCTGAATTCACATAAGATATATGAATGATTCTTTTTTGATTAAGGTCTGCACCCAATGTTTCTAAATTTTTATGAAGAATTGTATGAGGTTTTATCATTATTTTTGCTAGATTCATCGAGAATAACAAACTGCTTTCTTCACCTGTAATCACATCATATTCTGCATTTCTTATTTTAGATGATATAAATTTGGAAAAACTATAAATAGATAATTCTATTGAAGTGCCATCTTTATGTATTGCATATGGATTTATTTTTAAAGGGGTTATTTGGCCCGAAGGGCAGATAAAAAAAGTATTGGATATTTCAAATGCATCATTTTTGGCAAGCATTTCGAGATTCCTTTCTAAAATAGGATCCATATCAATTTAGCGCAATTTTTTATTTAAATTTATATATTAAACCTTCATCTTTAAAAAGTAATAAAAAATTAATTTTAAATTTAAATAATATCTTTTTTTAAACTTCTTATGATTGATTCTCATGTTCATTGCAGGGATTGGAATGAATCCTTAAAGGAAACTATTGGGAGAGCTTTAGATGTTGCAAAAGACTCTGGACTTAGCGCAATTTTTGATATGCCCAATACTAATCCTGTTTTAAGTTCTAGAGAATTAGCAGTAAAAAGATTGGAATCTGCAAGAAAGATTAATTCTCCACTTTTTTATGGTATATTTATAGCATTAACTCATAATGTTGAACAAGTTGAAGATGCTGTAAAAACATATAATGAATTCTTCCCTCAAGATTTTAAATCTAAACAAGGGGTCATTGGTCTGAAAGAATTCACAACGAATAATATTGAATGCTTAAACATATCTAAAATTGAACAGCAGAAGGACATTTTTAGGTGGCTGGTTAAATTTGGGTTTGATGGGGTTTTGGCGAAACATTGTGAAAAGGCATCGTTAATAAATCACAAAAAATATAACCCTGATTTTACTTTAACTCATTCTTATGCGAGACCTAAATTATGCGAAACTGAATCAATAAGAGATCAGATTCGTTTGGCTTTGGAAACAGGTTATGCTTTGAAGGGCGGGAAAGGGAAGTTACATATTTTGCATGTATCAACACCTACATCTGTTAACATTATAAAGGAAGCTAAAAAATATTTAAACATTAGTTGTGAAACGACCCCTCATTATCTTCTTCTAAACGAAGAAATTTTTGGCAATTCAGACCAGGATGGGGAAGAAAATGTCAAGAATGTTTATTTTAAAGTAAACCCCCCTTTAAGAGATAAAGATACTCAAGAAGAACTATTCGAAAAATTTAAAGAGGGTTTAATTGATACCCTTGCTACAGATCATGCTCCGCATACAACAAGAGATAAATTTTATCATCACATGTCTGGAATTGCAAGCCTTGCATCATGGCAGGATTTTTTAATGATTTTCAAAAAATTGAGAATTTCAAATCATCTTTTAGAAAATGTTACTCATGATAATGTTAATAAAATTTTTGGAACAAATATACCTAAATTAAATCTTGAAATAGCCTCAAGAGGGCATATTGCCCGGCATGGTTATTCATATGGAATTGACCCATTTGCACGGGTTAAGGTAAATCTCGGATTAAACAATAAGATTAATTATAAAAGTTAACATTCTAAAATTATATACTATCTAATTATTTAATTTGCATTTAGCCTTTGCAATTTTTCCTGAATCTCTCTCAATTCTCTGTCAATCTCGAAATTTTCATTATTCTCCTGATATTCGAGTTCTGAATATTCATCATTATCCTTTTTTTTAGATTTATTCTTTTGTCCAGAATCTTTGGGTATTTTGGGATTTGGCATATTATTATCAAGGCTCTTTAAATCCTGCGAAACAGAAGCTAATAGTTCTGATAACTTTATCTTTAAACTATTTTTTTGGGCCCTTATTTTTTTGATTGAATTTAGATGTTTGACGGAATCGAGCATATCAATTTGTGAATTTAAAAGTGCACATTTCCCGTTTTTATAGATTTCGTAATCTAATGAAAAATAGATTTCATCTTGTTTTTTCATTTTATGTTTGCGAAGATATTGGAATCTACTTCAGAAAGCCTTGATTTGATTTTTTCTATATCTTCTGTCCATTCTAAAATTTCAGCATCTTCCTTTATCTTTAATTCTTTCACTTTTTTAAGAACATTTTCTATTTCTTTCACTTTTTTATTAATTTCCTCAAAATTTTTTTTGGCCAAACTAAATTTATCCATCCTTACAAAAATAGGTTCATTTGCAGTTAAAGAAGGCTTTAATGGTTTAACTTCAATTTGCCTTATTTCTAATGGTTTTGAAGGAGAATAATTGTTATTTATTCTTTGATCGGGAATCGCAGGGATTTTTTCCTCGAAGTTTTGGAAATTAAAATCCCTCGGTAATTCCTCTACATTCACCTCATTTTCCCCAGAATCATAGACTGCTGATTTAACTAATTCCTGATTTAAATTTTCTCCAGTACTATTTCGTGGAAGAGAAGGAAGATTGTTAGCATTCATTTTTGGAGGTTCAGGAAGATCTGGCAATTCCGGCAATTTTGTTATGCGCGGCAATTCTGGAATTTTCTCTTTTTTATCAAACCAACCCATATACCTTAATTTCACATATTCTTTTTATAATTTTATTTTAATTACATAATGACATCAAATTAAAAACGAAAGGTATTTAAGATATTATTTTTTTTACATTCTATGCAGATAAAACTTCTTGAATCTTTAATTGAAGAAATAGCTGGGGCAAATTCAGAGCAAATTGTCAAAATTTTATTTAACAAAAAAGATGTTAACGAATTCTTAATTGCAAAAAAATTGAATCTGAATATAAACCAGATAAGGAACATTCTCTACAAATTATCTGCTCTTGGACTTGTTTCATTCACCAGAAAAAAGGACAAAAGAAAGGGCTGGTATATTTATTATTGGACTTTAAACACAAAAAAATGCCTGATTAAACTTGAACAGAATTTAATGAAAAGAATTGAAGAATTGAATATTCAACTGCGAAATAGAGAAATGAAAAGATACTATCTATGTAAAAGCTGCAACATAGAAGTCAACGAAGATACTGCATTAGAACATGATTTTACATGCAATGAATGCCTAGAGGTTTACGAATTATCAAGCAGTGAAGATAAAATAAGAGAGATAACTTCTAAGATAGTAAGAGTAAGCAGGGAGCTTAAAGTTATTCAAGATGAATTGAAAATTTTGAATGATAAAGAAGCCAAGAAAACGAAAAAAGCTGAACAAAAATTAGATGCAGAAAAGAAAGAAAAAGCTGAACAGAAAAAGAAACAAAAGGCGGCCACCAAGAAGACTTCTAAAAATTTAAAGAAAACTTCTAAAAAATGAAACTTTTCTCAACATACACTAATAAAATAATCCTTGTAAATGCTGCTTTATTTCTTGTACTTAGAATTTTAATGACATTTTTCAATGCTGATAAAATAATTTATATTTTCGCTCTACAGCCTGCTTTGGTTCTCGCAGGTAAAAATCTATGGACAATTATAACAAGCATGTTCTTCCACATTGAAGCGTGGCATGTGCTTGCTAATATGATCTCAGTGTTTTTTTTAGGCACTTTTATTGAAAGATTGATAGGAAAAAAGAGATTCTTATGGCTTTATTTGTTATCTGGAATTTTTGCTGGAATTTTTTATGCACTTCTTGCTTTCTTTTTTGGAAATAGCGTGATTGGAGCAAGAATTTTTGGTGACCCTTTGACTTATGCTTTGGGGGCCTCTGGTGCTATTTTCGGACTTTTGGGTTTGCTTGCAGTTTTAATTCCAGAAGGCAGAGTTTCCCTGATAGCGGGCCCCCTTATTGCTTTAATCATCGGGATAATATTAGAGCTTAAATTTAGTTCAAGCGTATTTGTTACAATTTTTAATTTAGCCCTTATTTTATATTCATTTTTTATTATTTATGCAATCTTTTCATTTGATTCATCCTTAAGAAAATATATAATTCCGATAGAAATGCCATTTTGGCTTCTTCCAATAGTGGCTATAGCCCCTTTGATTATTATTGGAATTATTTTCCCATTGCCCATTGGCAATACGGCGCATCTTGGGGGATTGATAGTCGGGCTTTTCTATGGATTTTATTTAAAGAGTAAATACCCACGAAAAACTAAAATGATCTCACGATTTTTCTCAAAACAATAAATTTTTATTGTTAATACCCCTTTTTTTAAAATGAAAAAAAAATCTTCAAATAAAAAACATGAAACAATTTTTGGAAAAATTCTTTTGACATTAGGCTTAATTTTATTAATTTTAAGCTATACTTTAGCATCTTTTTACAATGGGCTTCTTTTATTAAAGATTTTTAGCTGGAGCATATTGTATATTGGGGTATTATCCATGTTCACAAATCAGGGGCATCCTTACAGGAAATCCTGGAAATTCATTAAAGATTCTAAAAATTACATATGGGCTTCGATTGTGCTGTTCATCATTTTTATTGCAATAGGCTTTATTTTCCCTGTTTTTTTTAGAGAAGAAATTTTTAATTTTATAAAAAGCTTGGATATGCAAATTTCAAATTTAGGACTGTTAGAAGTCATTTGGTTTATCTTTACCAACAATCTTAAAACAAGTTTCTTTTCAATAGTTTTGGGGCTAATGCTTGGAGTTTTTCCGATAGTAACTGCAATAATCAATGGTTATCTAATAGGATTCGTTTCAAGACAGGTAACAGCAGAGGCAGGATTATTGGTGTTATGGAGGCTATTTCCTCATGGAATTTTTGAACTTCCTGCTGTTATAATTTCGATTGGGATGGGGATAAGGTTAGGATTTATATTAATATGGCCAAAGAAAAACAAAAAATTTAAGGATGAAATTCTTGATGCTATCAGAACTTTTGTCTTTGTTATATTGCCCGCCTTGGTGATTGCAGGAATTATTGAAGGAATTCTCGTTTTCTTTTTGAAATAAAAATTCCTAAAAAATAAAATTTAAATATAAGTAATTTGTATAATTAAAAAGATGGTGAAAAAGTTTGTATTTATTTTATTAATACTTCTGCTAATTTGTGCAAGCACTGTTAATGCAGAATTTGAATTAAATGGGAGCATATATGACATAAATGGAAATCCTCTTAATTATACGACTATAAAAGTTATTCTTAAAAATTCTTCATGGTCGCAAATAAGTGAAAATTTTAGTTATTCAAATTCTTCTGGCCTGTTTGCTATTAATCTTTCTGGCAATTCATCTGACAATTATTTTTATCAATTATCTGTTTATCATTTAAACTCAAGCACTAATGCCATTGATTGGGTTGGCCAATCTCTGCCATTATTTCCCTATTCTGAATTTTCACAGCTTTCAAATATAACGTTTTATTTGAGGGAAGCAGGAACGATAAATATCAGTGCAAGAAATTCAACTAATTCGCGAATTCAAAACAATCAATTTGCTTATAAAGTAAAGGACCAAAAGTTGGGATATGAAATTTCAAGTTGCAATCTTTCTGGAAATTATAATGCATTATGTTATGTTCCTCGAGACAGAAATTATTCTATAATGATATATCCTTCTGATGGTTCGCCCGAACATTTTATTCCCGTAAGCTTTAATTGGAACAATTTTTCTTCGGCTTCAAGTTACAACATTGATTCAATTTCTGAATATAATTTTACTACAAAAACAATGAGCAAAGAATTTAATTTAAGCATTAGTTTTGCATGGATTCAGGGATTCATTAATGGAAGTCACTTGGGAATTAGAGGATGGGATGAGATGGCAATTGTTCCTTTTTTGCTTGAGCCTGGAAATTTAATTTCAATTCGCAATGGTGTGCTTCAATATAATCTAAGTTCTTGGAGAGGAACAGTTCCACGTACGGATATTTATCTTCCTGATTCAAATGGCTTTTTTAATATTACTCTTCCTTATTACCCTGCAGAAACAATTAATTTTTTGCTATTTGCGACTGCAAGAAATGGTTCTTTTTTTTATGGGGCTTATCGAAACATAACTGTTTCTGGAGGGACTAATAATTTTGATTTTAGGATGTATGGGCTTTTGGGAGAGAATTCAACTATTAATATGACTAAAGCAGATAGCGGAAACTTTCAGATTAATACATCTAAAAAATCTTTTAATTTAGTAAATTCAACTTCTAATTTAAGCCTTCAAAATTTAAACGCACATGTTGAATTAAAAGTTGACTATTCAAATTATAATGCTACTGAATTTACATTTATAGATGAAATATATGCTCAAACTTCTTCTATATCTGCAAATTTTTCGATTCCATTATTAAACATTACAGGAGTTAAAGAGATGAATGTTTATTCACAAAACTTTGCACCTCGAAGAGTATCATCAAGGAGCATTTCCCAAATAAGTCAAAATAACAATATCTCATTAAATGTTTTTAATCCAATAGATATACAGAGAACTCTTTCAAAAAATCAAATCAGAATTTACATTTACAAATCGAATTCGAGCTGTGATGTGCCTTCCCCTCATTCAAGCTGTGAATTGGTTATTTCTTCAAATCTTTCTGATTTTCGGCCTTTATCTACAATAATTGGGGGGGGAAGAATAAGCTTTAGGATGGGTATGCCCTCTGGCGCTTTGATTCATTATGCAAATGTAGATATGTTGGCTTCAGGTCCCCCTGATGCATTATTTGACAATAATCATACAGAAACGAGTTTAATAGGCACATTTAAAACCATCATGAAATTTGGTTCAAATGGCCCAAAAATTTATGATCATATTTTAGTATCTATACCATATTCAGAAGGAAATTCTACACAATTGGGATTTAATGAAACTGTAAGTTTCAATATGTCTATCCCTCTACTTTATGATGAAGATTGGAATGTAGTTTGGAATATCTCTAATAATGGAAGTTCTGGAAGCGCATTAGCAGGAAATTTTTCTTATTATTCAAATTCATCGAATGAATGGCAGACTTTAATGGGGAACAATACCTGTACATCCAATGTGAGCAATCAAAGTTCAACAAATCCCTGTTACATTGATACAGAATCAAACAGAATCTGGGTTCGTTTGCCTCATTTTTCAGGCACAGAGCCTTTGATAAGCGGAATGCAGTTTACAGATACAGTTTCTCCTTCAATTACAGACATTGAAAACAGCTCTATTAATTCCAGTTCAGTTACGATTACTTGGACTACTAATGAGCCTGCGAATTCAACCATTCATTATGGAGAAACAACGGCAACTAACAGCAAATCTCAAAACAGCTCTTTAGAAGTTTCTCATTCAATTATAATAAGCGGATTGGATTCTGTTACAGATTATTATTTCAATATAACCAGCTGTGATTATAGGAATAATTGTAATACCTCAAGACAATACAGCTTTATTACAGGATCTTCTATTTCAAATTCAACTGATTCAAGCTCTTCAGGTGCAGGTGCCTCTTTTACAAACGTAACTCAAAACTTAACTTCAGATGATCCTGATTTCTGGACACGTGGGACGCGTTCTGTAAGTGATGAAGAGTTCAGTAATGGATATACCCAAAGATTACAAGCCAAGGAAAGATTCAGAGTTTTGATAGATAACGAATATCATTATGTCGGAATAATAAACATTTCGGGCAACACTGCTACGATAAATGTAAGCAGTACCCCTCAACAGGCTAATTTTAATATTGGCGATGAAAAAAAATTTGAAATTAATGAAGATAATTATTATGATCTTTATGTTAAGTTAAATGGAATTGAGGAAAATCAGGCGAACCTGACTATCGGTAAAATTAATGAAATGATTGAAGAAGCCACTCCGGCAGTATTAACCAGCTCTGAAAATTCAACTATTATAGAATCACAAGAAGAAAAAATCTCAGATAAAAAAGCACTAATAAAATTGATTGTAACAATAATCTTAATAATCGCTTTGGTTGGAATAATCTCTGCAATAGTTTATTTTGTCTGGAAAAAAAGAAAAGAGGGATTTTAAAAAAATTGCTTTAATGTTTTCTGCTTCCCGTAATCTTTGATAATCCTAGAATTTTTTAAGTATTCATTGATATTTATTTTCATTCTTGATTGCATTAGGCCAAATGCCTCCTGCAGTGAATTCGGCTTTTCCGGATTTTGTTCAAATGCTTTTCTGGTAATTTCCCTAAGTATGCCAACGCCTAAAGGGGCGTAATATTCTGGACGAACTTCTCTTAATATTAAAATTGATGCCTGCTTCTTTATTTTTTCCAGGTATTCACATACGCCCAAGCGGTTTGCATAATAGGCGCCTGCAACATTTGAGGCATATTTTTTCCTGCTGAAAAATCCTTCATAATCTTGCATAAAAAATAATTTTTGCGATTGATTCCACATATTCTCAGGCATTTCTGCTTCAATGACTTCAAATGAGAACATTGATGGAAGCACTAAAAATTCATAATGATTGCCGTTATATTCTGAACTGAAAATTTGCATTTCATCTATTTCAGAATAAGATTTAATCTTTTCCAAAAGTTTTTTGCTTAAAATATCGTCGATAGCGGTTATTGCCCATCTTGTAGGAACCAGTTTTCTTTGTGACTTGACCCCTAACAATCCTGCAGACAATAATTTTTGAAGATAGCTTGTTTGTATGCTCGACTTGTAAAGTTCTTCTAATGCTGCTGTTGCCTTGACATCGTAATCTGAAACAAGATAATCAACTTTTTTTTCAACCTTTGGATTTTCTTCTAAAATGACTTTTTCTATTGGGGCAGGGTTTGCCATTATGCTAAAAATTTTGCTTGGTGTAAAATTTAAGATTGGTTTCTTTTTTAAAAAAAATTCTGCAGAGACTGATTTTGATGCCATTGCAAATTCCTGCATTGAAGAATTTAATTTCTGTTGTGCCTTAATATTTCCCATAGATCTTCCATAAATCATCTGCCCCCTATATTCTAAAATTTTTTCAATAGAAAGGTTGTTTTTAACCCATAATTCAGGAATTGAAAAAATCTCAGTTTCACCGTACTGCGCAGGTGATAAAATCCCTGAAAACACATTAGGATAATTTGCATGGCCGACAAATATTTCGGGAGGAGAAGAACCTGAAAAATGTGTTTTTATTCTTGGCGCAGAATCTATAAATTTTGAAAGAATTTTACATGGCTTTTTGCATAAACCTTTTCCCTTGCATTTTATGCATAGTTGTTCCATGCAAGATTAAAAACATAAAGACTTTATATTATTATAAATGTTGAAAAATAGAAATCATTAATTAATCTTTCAAATCACTTATTCCTAACATAAGGAAAAGCAATCCGATCATTATTACAAGCCAAATCAATCCGCCCTTTAAGAATTCTAAAGCAGCAACCCCAAATCCTGCATAATTCATAGCCCAAACATAGATTGGAGCGATTATAAAAATCAATCCTAATAAAATTTCAAGCCACTTGTTCATGTTAAATTTTTAATGATTATTTAGTTTTTAAACCTTTCGTTTTTCTATTTTTCTAGTATCTTTTGATTCTTTTTAATTCTTTATATAATCTTTTTAATTCTCCATCATATTCATCCTGGCTCATAACTCCCGGATGATTTCTCCATCTATCTTCTAATGTTGCAATTTGCTCTCTTATCTCTGATGCAAGCCTATTCCTCTGATCATTATTTAACTGTTCATATTTTTGTTTTAAGAAAGCCCTTTGAATTGTTCCGTCAATAAGCATAAATAAGATTGAAAGCCCTGCTGTAATGGCGTAAATCCATCCGGCATTTCCAACCAAATCTTTTCTTGTATACCAAATTCCAAGATAAACTACTGCAAAAAATATCCATGAAATTTTTCTTGAAATTGAAGTTTTGAAAGATTCAGCAAAATAGAAATAAATTAATAATGGGATTGCAGATGCAAGCGCAATGCCAAGAGTTGTGTATGGCAAAAGAATTGTTTGAATAAATGTACTTTCTGTCAAAAACCTTGTTGCAAGCAATGAGACGCAAATTGTAATCGTCCAATATATTGCAGGTTTGTCTTTTGTTATCTCTATTTTTTCTTTTGTTATAATATATACAATTGTAAACACAAGCAAAAAGAAAAGAGCTTTCTCAAATAAAAATTCTCCATTGCCCCCAAAAAATACTAAAAAGAATGGTGTTAAAAATGACTGAACTAATTCCAGAAATCCTTCTGCCCCACTTTGTAAATTATATGCCAATGAATATGCAGAAGCAATTTTAATAAAAAATGTCGAGGCTAATAAAGATGCCAATAAAAATTTTCCTCTTTTCATATTTTCTATTATTTAGAGAAGTTTATAAATATTTTTAAAATCTGTCATTTGAAAAAGAAGAAATATTTATAAACTAAATTATGCAGTAATTTGCATGAATAAAAGAGAAGCGAAGAATTATTTTCTATTCTTATTAATGTGCGGATTATTTTTAACATTAAATTTAACTTTTATTTCTGCTGGAATCAGTGAAGATTTATCAAATGCAGGAGCAAGCATTTGGGAAAACTTGCTCAGGTCGCCATTAGAATTTATCATTGGGGAAACTTCTTATGCAAATGTTTTCTTTGCTAAACTGCTTTTGATGATTTTAATCTTTATTATTTTATATGCTATTCTCGGACAGGTTCCGTTCTTTAACCAAAATTCTGTAGTTATGTTCATTATCAGCTTGATTGTGTCTGTTCTTTCAATGAGGATGCTTGAATGGGGCTGGGTTGAGGCAATCTTAATCCCATATTCAACTCTTGGAATAGTTTTAACGAGCTTTTTTCCATTAATAATTTTATTTTATTTTGTTGAAAGAATAGTTCCAGAGGGAGCTTTAAGAAAAATTGCCTGGATATTTTCAGGCGTTGTATTTTTTGCATTGTTCCTATCAAGATATAAACAATTAGAGCAAGCATCTATTGGCGGATTTAATCCTGCTTATATTTATTTGTTCACAGCTATCTTGTGCTTAATATTTTTGCTGATGGATAGAACAATTCAAAGGGCTTTTTACAAGTCTAAGATGAAAAACATTAAAGATTACTGGAAAGACAAAGAAATCGCTGAAATTATCGATCAAAAATTAAAGTTAGAAGAAATGGCTGCGAGAGCCGGAGCAAACCCTGAAACAGACGAGCCATACAAGAGGCAATGGGAGGCCCTTAAGAAAAGATCAAAACGATATAAAGAAATAGAAACAACCTTATTTGGAAATTCATAAATAAGAGAAACATTTTTAAAAACATGAAACATAAAAAAGAAATGCAAACACAGATAAAAAAGAGAATTTTAGCTTTAAGCTTACTAACAATATTATTGATTGCATTTGTCGCTGTGAAAGTTTCTGCCGAACCTACAAGCGTAGCTGAAGATATCGGTAATTTTTTCAGCAAACTTTTTTCTGGTGAGAAAGTTGATGATAACACCAGATTGGGAATTTCAAGAATATTATTAATTATTTTAGTAGTTTTACTTGTTTATTCAGTAACAGATTTTCTCCCATTTATCCCTCAAAATAAAGAAGGGATAAAATGGCTTATTGCTATAATTGTAGGACTTTTATCATTCATGTTTGTTACAATGGATAGCATTAGATATATACTTGTAAATTATGAAGCTTTGGGAGTAATGCTTACCTCTGTCTTTCCTTTAATCATTTTAATGGTTTTTACAATAAAATTGCATGAAAATGAGCCTGGCATTGCCATTATTGTCAATAAATTATTAATTGTCGGATTTATTATATATGCAATTTGGCAATGGATTTCAATAAGGACAAATGACAATTCAATGGCTTGGATTTATATAATTACAATTTTAATTTCTCTTATCTGGTTATTTATGGAAGGAACTATTCAAAGATGGTGGAGAAGAGCAAGGACGAGAGATGAAAGTGAAAGGACAAGAGACACAGTTAATGCAGCTACAAATGCCGTTATCACTATGGCTGGAATGAATAGAAATCTTGGTGGTGGACTTCCTCCCCCTAATTATTAATTATTCTTGAATACGCTTTATTGAAGATTTCTTCTATTTTACTTAAAATAATAATTATTAAATCGCTTCTTAGATGCAAACTTGCCCTTACATTTGAATTCTCTCACATTGTTAAACGAGATGTTCATAACATGAATTAAACAAACCAAACATATAGAATAAGATTAAAGATTTCTTTTATCTTTGCTTAAATCTTCCCCAGCATCTTTAAATGCCTGGGCAACCTTTTGCCCTTGTGCTAAATTTTCCCCAATTTGTTCAGCTTTCCCAAGCATTCTTCTTCTATTTAATATGCCCACCATAGATTTTCCAAGCCATGTTAAAGCTCCTGCAATCAAAAATGCAACAATCACTTTAATGATTTGATATTTTTTTGAAAGCTCAAAAAATCCTGCAATGCTCAAGAAGAAATTAATAAGGATGTTTAAAGTGCCTGTGAATGATATTAAAAATGTTACAATCAAAGAAGCTGAAAATTCAATGGCTTTGCTTTTGAATATTGGAATTAATTTCATAACATCAAGAATTACAATAAATACCATGAGCCATGCCCCGATTAAAACAATTAAATATTGCAATGTTACCTTTTCATTTATACTTAGCAAGCTTGCAAATGGCTGCATGATGACAATCTCTTCATTTAATATGTTATTTACCTCTTGTTTCGCATTACCTGATTCTTCTGATTTATCCATAACTTGCGCAGAAACAAACGCAGAAGTTAAGATTAAAAGCAGAATAATTATGGTCCAACTCTTTTTCATATAATATTATTAATTTTCTGATTTAAAAATTTTTCAATTCTTGTATCTGTGAACTGCAAGCCAAACTGCTAGATTTTCCAATTCTGCAGGCATTGTATTATATTCCATTGTCCATGTAGGATATATACTAAAAGGGGTTGGATTTGTTATTATTATATAATCTCTCAAAGTTTTAATTTCTAATCCATTGATAAGTGATAAATTACCCAAACTCGAATAATCTTTTTCTGGATTAATGATTCTATTTCCCATACCTAATTCTTCTATGTTATCCTTGCTTAATATAAGCCCATTTCTTTTATCTAACAAAATATTATCTATCGTAATGTATGATTTTCCATTGTCCAGATGCATTTGCCCGTTATAGATTAAATTTTCTTTAAAAGATTCGTTCTCTATTTTGTATTTGTAGCTAAAAGGAGAAGCTAAATGAATATCTTGAGCTTCAAACCAATTAAGGCCGAATTTTTCAGATGGCATGTATAAAAAGTTATCAAACCCTTCACGCTTTGTAATGTATTTTATCCTTTCTATTAAAGTTTCATTGGTGCAACGAAAAATCATTTCATTTAAAAAAGTCCTTAATTCATTGAATACTCTGATATTTTCTTTAAGTTTTGGACAATTTAGCAATTCGTATCCTTTTTTATCAAGTTCCTTTAAATATCCAATGATATCCTTTTGGATTTGTTTAGTTTCTTTGATTTCATTATTAATTTTTAGAAAAGGTATTTTATTTAGTAATCTTGATTGGTGCGACTTATAACTTCCATACCTGCTTAAAATTAGGGGAGTATCATCAAATGCAGTCCTAAATGGCTCTTCAGTACTTTCTTCAAGCCATTTTGCAGGCAATTTTTTGTTAAAGCTATTGCTTAAGATATCTAGCTTAATCAGTAAGTCTGTTCCTTGATAAGGATATACGATTGGGGAATAACTGATTATTCCATTATTTTTGCAATCTGTCACAAACTCTGCCAGATATTCTGCCCTTTGTGCATTATAATCTTTTTTCCATGCCATAAGGTTGGGAGACAATTTTTATTTATAAATCTTTCTAAATGTTACTACTAAAAAGTTTTAATTATATTTTTTCCAGATAATTTTAAAAATAGGAGTAGCATAATCAGCTTATGAAAAGAGGCATAATCTTATTTGTTGCAATTATCTTAATTACGAACTTATTTCTTTCAATTCACTCGGTTCGGGCTGATGATTTTAACAGCCCAGTATCAGATGAAGAAATGAATAAGATTTCTGATGCAGCAGAAAAAATTCCATTAGATGAATCTGGAGAAATTGATTCAAGCAAAGTTGAAGGGTTTAAATCTAATGCAGAATTGAGAATTGAAAAAATCAATCAGTGGCTCGATAACAATGTTTATTGGCTTAGTGCGATATTCGGAATGAGGCCAGAAATTTCATGGCTTTTTGCAATGAATTTATTTTTGATATTGTTCTTTTTGAATTATCTTGTTTTTTATGGCGACACGATTTTCGTTTTTCTATCTGAAAAGTCTGCCAGGATTTTTGGTCTTGTTGTTTTCGTTATCTTGCTTGCCTTAAAAATTTTTTTTCGAATTGCAAATTTAATTTATGAAATATGGACAGATGTTTGGTACAGCGCTTTAATTAAGATATTCTTAATTCTGATTCTAGGGGCTTTTGGAATAAATTGGCTCAAATCACGAAGAGATGGAATTGAGAAAAAAGCTAAAGAAACAGAAAAATTGAATCAAGAAGTTCTCAATAAAGTTGTTGAAGGAACTTTAAGCACTAATTAGCTTGATTTCTGATTTTCGAAATTAAGAAGAGAATTAATGCAAATGATAAAAGAAGAGAGATTATATTAATAGATACAATTCTCACCCCAATTACTGCACCTGTAACTAAATTATCATTTATGCGCCCTCTTAAACTTGAGATAGTAAAGATTAAAGAAACAATGAAGAGCGCCCCTGAGATTGCCAGCAAGATGCCTTTTATCATCAGTAAATTATGACAATTCTAATTTAAAAGTTTTTATGCGATATAGTCAATACTATAATTTTTAATATTTTCAAAATAATGTAGTCTGCTGGCCTTTTTCCTTTGCCTCTTTTAGTTTGTTTAAAGCTGAATCAATTCTTTCTTCTGAAAAATCCCTGGACATTAAAATTTTCTTTATTCTTTCGCTGTCGGGTTTTTTAAATGTCAGATTATAAGAATTTAAGCATTTCGGATGCTTGAATTCTTGATAAATCTTCTGCCAATCGAAATCTAGTTCATATTTATCGCTTTTTTCGATATATTCAAATATCTTAACCGGATATTTTTGCTGTTTTACAATTTCGAGTGCCCTTTTTTGCCCAATTCCCTTTATTCCCCCGGGGTTGTAATCTGTTCCTACTAAAATTCCAAGGCATATTAATTGATCTATATTAATCTGCAGGGCATTTATAACATTTTCAAGTTCTACTAACTCTATGCTTACAGGAGCAAACCCTGAAACAGTCTTTCTTTTTTTTGCTAAGGTCAAATTTCTTATAAGCCTTGGAGTTCCATAAAGAAGCGAATCGTAATCTTGTGAAGCAGAACCCCATGCCATATCTAATTTTGCCAAGCATGCTGCTTCTCCCTCTCCCTCTCCAATAGCTTGCACGACAGGAATCCCCATCGCATCTAATAATTCCCCGCTTTCTTTAATTAAGGCATCTGTGATTTTAACAAATTGCTGTGAATACTTTTTCATATCTTTGTTGTTGCCTTCTTCTTTAGACTTTTCATATTTTTCTTTTGCAATTTCTTTTGATCTGATTCTTTGTCCAATTTCCTTTGCTTTTAATTCGGGGGGCTTCCCATCAAAAACATAAATTAATTTTATTCCTTCTAGAATGAGATTAAGATTTCTGTAAAATAATCCAGATAAATGGCTCGTAATTTTTTCATTCTTATCCATTAATGGCGTTCCATCTACCTGGCGAATTGTAGTTAAAAATTGGTATAACGCATTCATGCCGTCGACTGCAATAGTTTTGTTTCTCAAATCTTTTAACAAAATTTCTTTTCTTGGAATTATTTCTGAGATTTGAATTCCCATATATTTTTTATGGATATAAGATTAATAAATTTTTATTCTTGAAAATATTTTTCAGAAATGTTTACATTGTATAAATTGGCCAATCTTTTATATTCATCAATCCAAAGATTTTGCATTCTGCATTGGCTTGAACATGGCATAAATGGTATTATTAAATTTTTTTGAAATTTAGTTGTATATTCACAATATGCATTTACACAGCATTCAGGGTATCCTAAAATTAAACCTAATCTTCTTTCACCATCTTTTATTTTTGTTGGATTAGTAAATCTTTCTAAGAGATTGTTAATTTTATTAATCTGGCTTTTTTCAGCTATGAAATATTTATCTTCCCATGCTTTTATCATTTGATAATCTTTAGTATAGTGCTGAAGAAAATTAATTTGATTCTTAAATCTTGGAATCTTAGTCTGGGCATAACAATTGAATGATTTGTAATGCGTAATTAATCCTATTAATGCAACTTTTCTGAATCCCCCTGTAACTGAATGGATGTCCAAATATGTTGTTATTCTTCCAATAATTTTTTTCAATTGTTCTTCTGTATGCATCATAGAAATATTAATTTAATCGATTAAATTAAATAATAAAAGAAAGACTTATAAATATGTATTATTTTTAATTATTATAAGGAGGTGAAAATATGCCACAAGCTAAAAAGTCAAAAAAGGGGAATTCTGCCAAATCAAAAACAATTGCAGTTAAAGCTCAAGAAGAAAAATGTTCTTGTAAGAAATGCAATTGGTGGGTTTGGGCACTCATAATTCTAGTTTTATTAATATTAGGAATAATTCTATTAAAATAAGTTAAAACTTATAAATTAATTTAGTTTTTGTAATTTATGGAATTAGATTTTATCCCAATAGATTATTCCAATTTCGATTTTAATGAAAATAATTATGTTAGGCTAATTGGAAGAACAAGAGAAGGAAAAAGAATTTGTGTTATTGATAATTATGATGCAAATTTTTGGGTTATACTTAAGGAAAATGTTAATGAAAAACGCATTGATTCAATTAAAAAAGAGATTGAAAAGATTGAAATTAAATCTGCTTCTAGGACCACCAAGGTTTTGAAAACTGAAATTTTCAATAAAAAATTTTTAGGCAAAGAAGTAAAAGCCATAAAAGTTTTCATTACTAACTATAAAGATGCACATGCAGTTGCGGACAGGATTGATTTTGATGAAGTTGACAAACGAAGAGAATTTGATATTTCTTTAATTTCAAAATACATCATGGAAAAGAATATTAATCCATTGACATGGCATAGTGTTAGTGGGGAACTTTTGAAGCCAAGAGATTTTGAAGGCATTAATTTTAATTTAAATATTGACTTGTGTATAAAAGCCGAAAAAATATGGCTGTCTGAAAATCAGGAAGTATTTGAGCCGAAAATTCTTGCTTTTGATATTGAAGCTGATGAATTTGAAATTGGGAAGGGGGATGTTCTGATGATTTCATTGTATGGGAAAAATTTCAAAAAAGTATTAACTTGGAAAAAATGTTCAATTAGGCAGGATTTTGTAGAATGTTCAAAGAATGAAAAAGATATGCTAGAAAGATTCGTTCATTATGTAAGGGAATATGATGCGGACATTTTAACAGGATACTTTTCTGACGGATTTGATCTGCCTTATCTTAGGGCTAATGCAATAAAAAATAAAATCCGCCTTTCTTTGGGCGTAGATAAATCTCAGCCTATTTTTGCACGGGGGAGAATTCCTTCTGGAAAACTTTCAGGAATTGTTCATGTTGACTTATTTAGATTTATAGAAGCTGTCTATTCTCAATATCTGCAATCTGAAACCTTGTCATTGGATGAGGTTGCATCCGAATTGCTAGGAGAAAGAAAGTGCGAGTTTGATTTTGCCAAGCTAATGAAAATGAAAGAGGATGATTGGAGGCAATTTTTTGAATACAACCTTAATGATTCCTGCCTTACTTATAAATTGGCTGAAAAACTTTGGCCGGATCTGTTTGAATTTACAAAAATTATGAAAGAGCCATTATTTGATGTTTCAAGGGATAGCATGTCTTCGCATGTTGAAAATTACATTCTTCACAATCTAAGCCGATTTAATGAAATTGCAGAGAAAAGGCCATTGCATGATGAAATTATTTTAAGGAGGGGAAGGGAAAAATATGAGGGTGCTTTTGTTTTTCAGCCAAAACCGGGATTGTATGAAAATATAGTTATATTTGATTTTACAAGCATGCATGCGAGCATAATTGTTTCTTTTAATATTTCAAAATCTACATTTCTTGAAAAAAAACAAAAAGACTCTTATGAATCTCCTGAATTGGATTTTAATGGAAAAAAAATTAAATTTTATTTTTCAAAGAAAAGCGGATTTTTCCCGGAACTTCTTTCAGAGATTGTAGATAAAAGAAAGCAATTTAAGAAAGAGCTTAAAAAAAATCCCAATCCTATCTTGAAGGCAAGAAGCAATGCATATAAACTTTTAGCCAACGCTTCATACGGTTATCTTGGATTTTTTGGGGCAAGATATTATTGTGTCGAGGCTGCGGCCACAACATTGGCACTTGTAAGAAAATTTACAAATGAGACAATTAAGAAAATTGAAAGCAATGGATATGAAGTTATATATTCTGATACGGATAGTGTCGCATTTTTAGCCGGAAATAAATCTCAAAATAATGTTTTGGACTTATTGGGTGTGATTAATTCTGAACTTCCCGGCATAATGGAATTGGAATTGGAAGATTTTTATAAAAGGGGCCTATTTGTTTCGAAAAGAACTGTGAAGTTAGGGGCAAAGAAAAAATATGCATTGATTGATTTCAAGAATAAATTAAAGATACGTGGATTTGAAACAGTAAGAAGAGATTGGTGTGAGCTAACACGTGATTTGCAAAACAAAGTCCTTGAAAAAGTTTTGACTAATGGAGATGAAAAAGAAGCATTAAAATTAATCAAGGAGGTGGTTAGTAAGGTAAAAAGGCGAGAAATTGATAAAAAATTATTGATAATCAAGTCGCAGTTAAGGAAGGACATAATGGATTACAAGGCAATTTCACCACACGTTATTGCGGCTAGAAAAATGATTGAACAAGACATTCCGATTTCTCAAGGCTCATTGATTGAATTCTATATTGCTGAGAATAATCAAAAAAAATCTCTCGTAAGAGAAAAAGTAAAACTGCCAAATGAAGAAGGAAATTATGATATTAATTATTATCTTGAAAGACAAGTCCTCCCTGCCGTTGAAAATATTTTAGAAGTATTTGGAGTTGATATTAAAAATATTATTAATGGAAAAAAGCAAATGAAACTTGGAGAATTTTAGTAGAATTTTTTTAAGAATGCAATCTTTAAATTATAGGTACAATATTTTTTCCTTCAATAGTTATTTTATACGGGCAGGGCCTTGAATCGTAGCAAAGATGATATTTCTCTCCTGAAAGCGATTCATCCAATTCGCCGATATGACTCGGCTTATCATTCACTAACCCGCATGTTGGATAGGGCATCTCTTCCAAACTTTTCTTCTCCATATAAGGAAAGATTGATGCAATTTTTTTAATTTGCATTAGTATTTTTTTAAACGACTTATAATAATTTGTAAAAAAAACTACAATTTAATTTTATAAATAAACTATGCATTAAGATTTATGGCATTAAAGTTAAGTTTAAATCATGAAACAATAAGAGCTAAGGATTTATTGATTCCAATATACAAGGAATTTTCAGGCCCAATGATTGAAGAGATGCCAAGGCTTATTGCAGAGATTAGGAATCCGATGAATATTTCAAATGTCATGCAAAGAAGACTTGAATTTATTGCAGAACCTTTTTGTAAGGAACATAAAATGTTTAAATCACAATTGGCATTATATGTTGAAGAAAATTGGAAAAAATTTTATAGTTCAGAAGAAGAAGCATTGAATGATTGGAATGTTGTTAAATTCTCTTGGCTAGACAATTATTTTGATTCAGCAGATTCAGTGATATATGATACAGAATTCATGAAAGTTGACCTTGATTCTGAAATTTTAAGAAAAATAAATCCTGGAAGCAAAATAAACAGAGGAGCATTAATTTCAATCAAAGATTATTATGAAGCATTATCCGGAATAAAATTTAAGATTGAATCTGAGAGAACAAATTGGAAATTAAGAGAAGAAATTAAAGCTTCCTTGTTCTGGAAAACTGTTGCAAGGAATCAAGATATACTTGAGAATTATACTGATTTTGTATTTGATGAAACAAAGAAAAAATATAATTATAACACTGCAATGTCAACTTATTTTGAGTCGGACATAACTCAAATTGAAATGAAAGGAATATGCCTTAAATCAATCTATGTCAGCTCTGAAATTGATGGGAGGCTTGACTTAGATGATGGAAAAAGTAGACTAGTTGGAATAATGCCAGCTGAATAACTTTTTTAAATGTATTTCTCTTTTTTTAATAATGAATTATAAAGAAAAAATAAAATATTTCCCTAAGCCTCTTTTTGTTGAAAGAATGAAAAAGCTTATTCCAGATTATGAAACATTTTTTGAAATATCTTATACAGAAACGCCTGATTCAATAAGATGCAATACACTGAAAATAAAGCCTGAAGAGTTAAAAAATAAATTAGAAAGAAAGGGCTGGAAAATAAAACAGCCATTTAAGGAATTTCCTGAAATTATGATTGTTGAAAGCAGGCTGAAACCTGGAGAGCTTGGAAATGCCAAAGAACATTTATTAGGTTATTTTTATGTTCAGGAAATCAGCTCTATGCTTCCAATGCTTGCATTAATGCCAAAGCCAGGGGATATGATTCTAGATTTATGCGCTTCGCCTGGTTCTAAAACAACACAGGCGGCCTCAATGATGGAAAATAAAGGTACAATCATTGCAAATGATAATGACTTAAATCGAATTGCAATACTCTCTGCCAATCTTGAAAAATGCGGGGTAATGAATGCAATTGTAACAAGGCGTGATGGAGTCCAGCTATGCGAAACTTTGGCTCAAAAATCAAATTTTAGATTTGATAAAATATTAGTTGATGCACCATGTTCTGGAGAGGGAACATTAAGAAAAAGCCCGAAGACATTTTTGATGTGGAACATAAACATGATAAAAAAGTTTTCGAGAGTTCAAAAAAAATTAGCAGGATCTGCACTTAAGCTTCTTAAGCCAGGGGGGGAAATGGTTTACTCCACTTGCACGCTTACTCCTGAAGAGGATGAGTCTGTCGCAGATTTTTTAGCAAAAAATTTTGATGTTACAATCCAAAAAATTAATCTTCCATTAAAAACACGGGAAGGCATCAAATCATGGGAAGGGAAGGAATTTGATGAAAATATAAAATTTGGCTGCAGAATTTATCCGCAGGATAATAATACAGACGGATTTTTTTTAGTTAAAGTAAAAAAAAATACAGCATAAACTTTTATATTTTTAAATTGTTTAATTTAATCAAAATAGAATTTTAGACAATTTATTTGCATGTTCATAAAATTAAATTTGCATGATAATACCCGAATTAATATAAGAAGGGAAGATGGGGACATACTGCTTTATTCATTAAACAGATTAGCTTTAGAAATGCAGAAATTAAGCAGAGTTAATTCTGATTTGGAAATGATTACATTAAAAGCAGGAATTGTTTCAGCAAGGGTTTTCTGTGAAGAGCAAATTTCTGATGAAGTTAAAAATTATGAATCTGATATAGAACCTTTGAAAAGCTTTGGGTATTTTGGGATTTCTGTAATTTACAGCAATCTTTTTTCTAATGAAACTTTTAAATTAACACAAAAATACTTTAAAGATTTATTTTTGTTGCAATCCGCCATAATTTTGGAAAAATCGAGAACTGAAAAGAATAAAAATTATCTGAAAAATCTTGAAGTTCCTTTTGAAAAATTTTCCAAAACTTATGAGGATATTTTTAATAAGCAGCAAACTTGTTTTGAGGAAATTAGAATATTCAAGTTAAATTGAATAATTGCAGAATTTAAGCTAAAAATAGTTATGTTAATCTATTTATTATTGTCCATTTAAGATAAAGATATAAAGCAATTATTTTTATTTAATTTATGATTCAAATATTAGACAAAACAAAAAAGAAAAAAGTTATTGAGATAATTTCAAAATTTGGCATTCAAAAAATTCCATATCTTTTGTTAAGGACTGGCAAAGAAAGAATAAGGATTTATTCTGGTTCGCTTTCAAATGAAGAGATTATAAAGATACAGAACCTATTGCCAATTGAAGGGATTGGCTTGTATTTTGGAAAAGAAATTGACAATCAGATAAGATTAAATATTGATGCTATTCATGTTCTTAAAGATCAAATTTCAGATTTTATTGTTGAACTAAACACATTTCAAGAAACAGATTGGTTGCATGGGCGCGATATAATATTGGATGCAGAACAGCAGGAAAAATATAAGTCTTTTAAAGGGTTTGTAATAGTCAAGACCGGAGAGGACTTTGTTGGGACTGGAAAAATCTCTACTGATAGAAAAATTGTTTTTTCATTTCTCTCAAAGGCAAGAAGGATAAAATCAAATTAATATAATTTTAAACAATAATGCTTAAAAATCCTCAATCAATTATTCTAATAAAATGATTAAGGGGAACAATCATTCTGCCATTGATGAAAATTCTCCATTTTTCTATTCTATTTTGCTTGAATATAAAAAAATGAAAGAATCTGGGCATTGGGTTTCTAGTTTTTTTCCAGACTACAATCCAAGAGAACACAAAACAAGAACAAATGCATGGATTTGTACTTTAATAAGCCATTTGGATATTGTTAAAAAAAATAAAATCAAATTAATCGATTCACCTCAAGATATAAATTTAATCAAATATAAATTGGATACAAATTACCATGTTGATATTGGAATCATAGTTGGCGAAAATTATTCTGGGGATTTAATCCGCGGGATTCCGGACAAAAGAAAAGCTAATTTACTAATACCATTTTCTGCCTTAGATCTAGAAAAAGATTTTGATAATGCTTTCCAGTATACCGAAAGCCAAAGTTCAATTTATGGAGCATATTTTTTTTATAATGGAGACTCTTGCGACAACCATTTATTAGAGAGCGGACTTGAAAAGCAAATTAGCCTGAAAGGGGATAAAGTTTATTTATTGTACTATGAAAAGTCTTATTCAAAAAATGGATTTTGCATTGAGCAAGACTTTTCAAAATCAAGGGAAAATGGAAAAATTATTTTTAAGCAAGATTCTTGCTATTATAGCCAAGTCCCAGTCAGGCCGCATAAATTTGAGCAGATGAATCTATTCCCGTAATCTTTTCTAATTTAACATTATCTTCTTTTAAATGTCTTGTTTGATTATCCACATATAACATTTGTTTTCTAAAAAATTCTACTGGATTTGATTTATACAAAAACTCATTTTGAGCATAAAACTGATTATATGCATTAATTCTATATCTTTCATAAGTTCTAATATCTATTTTCATCAGAAGATATCTAAATTTGAGTTTAAAAATATTTTTAAAAAACTTTTAAACTCCAAAACATTAAAATTTGATGGAAAAACAAGTAATTGAAGATTATATTAATGCAGGAAGAATCGCTTCAGAAGTTGTAAAATTTGCCAAGAACTTTATTAGGCCAAATATGTTTCTAATTGAAATTGCTGAAAAAATCGAAGGCAAAATTCAGGAACTTGGCGGAAGTATTGCTTTTCCTGTGAATCTTTCTCTTAATGAAGTTGCTGCACATTATACTCCTGGTTTGAGTGATAGAACAAGAGCAGGAGGAATACTTAAGGTGGATTTGGGCGTAGATATTAATGGTTATATTGCTGATTGTGCATTTTCTCTTGACCTTTCTGAAAAAAGTGAATTCGAGGACATAATTAAAACAAATGAAAAAGCACTGGAATCCGCTTTATTGGTGATAAAATCGAATGTTAAGATAGGAGAAATTGGAAGTGCTATTCAAAATTTTGTCGGCTCAAAATTTTCAATTGTTAAAAACTTATCCGGCCATTCTTTAGAAAAAGATTCTATTCATTCCGGAATAACTATCCCTAATTATTCAAATGATAACATGAACAAATTGAAGAATGTAGCAATTGCTATTGAACCTTTTTTGACTTTTGGAGATGGTTATGTTTATGAATCTTCAAAATCTGAAATTTTTATGCTTCAAGATGATAAGCCATTAAGAGATAAAGATTCTCGTGCCTTGCTTAAATTCATAAAAGAAAATTATAAAACAAAGCCTTTTTGTAAACGATGGCTTGAAAGGGCAAACCTTTCTAAAATAAATTTTTCTTTAGCTCAACTTTGCCATCAGGGCATTTTGCATAATTTTCCTGTTTTAATTGAGAAAAGCAAAAAACCGGTAAGCCAATTTGAGCATACCGTTTTGATACTTGAAGAAAAGGCAATTATTACGACGAGGTAATATAAAAATCATGTTGAGCTTTAAACAAAAATTGATTATTTGCATTCACATCTTTAGTATTATTTTGTTTACTTTATCGCCATTTGTTTTTAGCTGGAAACTAATTCTGTTGGGCATCTTTATTTTTTATGTTCAGCTAATCATTTTTGGAAACTGCATCCTTACCAGAATTCAATTTAATTCTAAAAAAAATTTAGAAAGCTTTTATTATTTTGTTTTAAAAAATTAGATTTAGTTTTAAAAAGGAGAATGTTGATATTTTTGTCATATATATCAAGCCTTGGCTTATATTTTCATTTTCATTATTATGGCAGATTTATCTCGGGCATTTTCCCATTATATTCTAACAATTTCATCAGGAATCTAAAAAACCTTAAAAACATCTAAACTTTATAATCTTATGACTCATATTAAAAAGCTGGTGATTCATGGCTTTAAAAGTTTTGCAAATAAAACTGAAATTCCTTTTGAAAATGCTATGAATGTTGTAGTCGGTCCAAATGGTTCAGGCAAATCAAATATTACTGATGCATTATGCTTTGCTTTAGGAAGGTTATCTATTAAGTCAATAAGGGCTGCAAAAGCTGCAAATCTTTTATTTTCCGGAAATAAATATCATAAGCCTGCTGGCGAAGCATTTGTTGAACTTGTCTTTGACAATTTTGACAAAACTTTTGCGATGGATGCAAATGAAGTTTCCATAAAAAGGATTGTAAGAAAAAATGGGCTTTCAATTTATAAAATAAATAATACTGTTAAAACAAGGCAGGAAATTGTCGAATTATTAGCTCAGGCAGGGATTGATCCAAATGGCTTTAACATTGTTTTGCAGGGGGAGATCGCATCATTGATAAAAATAAATCCCGAAGAAAGGCGAAAAATAATAGAAGAAGTTGCAGGCATTTCCATTTATGAATCAAGAAAAGAGAAGTCACTAAAAGAGATAGAAAAAACTGATGAAAAGCTTAAAGAAGTTTCTGCAGTTTTGAGAGAAAGAATAGCTTATCTGAAAAATCTTGAAAGGGAGCGCGAGGAGGCATTGAATTTCCAAAAGCTTGAAGAGACAATTAAAAGATGCAAATTAACCATTATCTCAAAAGAGCTTAAAGATAAAGAGAAAGAAATAGAAAACCTGAACAAGGAAATAGAAAACCTGAACAAGGAAATAGAAAAGATTAAAGAGCAGATTAAGAAAAAATCTCAAATTGTCGAAGAACTTGAACTAAAAGCAAACCAGATAAGTAAACAGATTCAATCGTCAACCAGCAATGAGCAGGAAACACTTCACAAAGAAATTTCTGAATTTAAAGCACAAATTGCGGGGCTAAAAGTGAGAAAAGAAAATTTTGAAAATAGGATTCAAAGCAACAAATCCAAAAATGTTACATTTAAAGACAAAATAAAAACGCTTGAAAAGGAAATTTCTGAAATTAAAACTTCTTCACCTGAAATAAAAAAACAACAGGAGAAAGTCAAAAATTATCAGGAAAAACTTGATTCATTAGAAAAGGACAGAAGAAGATTCTATTTCATAAAATCTGAACTTAACACACTGCAAAATAAAAAGTCTGAAAAAGAAAGATTTCTCATTGAACTGAAAAAAGAAGCTGATATGATTGAAAAAAATATTTCCTCTCTTTTTACTGAGATAAAATATGTTAAATCATCCGAAAAAGGTGCAACTTTAAAACAGGAAATTTCAAGAAATATATCTGAAATATCCGAAAAGCTTGCACTTTTCTCTAAGAAAGAATTAGAAATGGAAAAAGAAAATGCAATTTTAAGCATGGAAATTTTGAAGGAAGAGGAAATAAAAAAAGAAATTTTAAAGCTTGATATTTGCCCTCTTTGCAAAAGCAAGGTAACAAAGGAACATATTAATAAAGTCGTAGCAGAATCTGACCATAAAATTGAGGCTGCTAAAAAAAAGCAGGAACAGAATGAAAAAGAAAAGATTAAGACAAAAAATGAATCTGAAGAGTTAAAGCAAAAATTAGAATCTCTTAAAATTAAATTAAATGAGATTGAGATTGATATTTTCAAAATAAGGAATGCTGATGAAAAAAAAGAACAGATTAAGAGAATTCTTGAAAATGAAAAAAGTTCAAAGTCAGAAGCTGAAGAAATATCTTTAAAGATTGAAGTTTTAAGAAAGGAATTTGAGAAATTAAAAAATGTTGAAGAAGAATATGATGATATGAGGCTGAAGCTCCAGGAAATTTCATTTTTTGATATGGATGTTGATACAGAGATTACTATTAAGCAGAGAGAATTAAGCCGATTAAGCGTAGAGATAAAATCCATTTCCCGGGATGAGGAAGAAACTGAGGGGGAATTAAAATCCATAAATGAAAGGCTTAAGGAGAATGAAAAAATTCTTGAAACAAAAGAAATTGAAGAGCAGAAACTTTATGAGAGGTTTCAAAAACTTTTCAATGAAAAGAATGCCATTCAAGACAACCAAAAAGCAGTCGAAACTGAGATAATTGGGATGCAGAATATATTAAGAAATCATGAAGATAAAAATAACCTCTTTAATATTCAGAAGGCAAAATTTAATGCTGAAAAAGAATCTATTGAGTTCGGGCTTAAAGAATTTGAATCTTTGGAACCTTTGCAGATTTCATTTGAGCAGGCTAAGGAAAAATTGTCCAAGTCTCAAATGAAAATTTCTGAAATAGGCTCTGTTAATCTTCGTTCATTGGACATTTACAATCAAGTTAAAGAGCAATGTGATCAGGTCCAAGAAAAAATGAGCACCATTGAAAAAGAAAAAGAAAAGATAAGCAAAATTATTGAGGAAATAGACAAGAAAAAGAAAAAGTCTTTTTTAACTACCCTGGATGCTGTTAATGGGTTCTTTACAAGGAATTTTTCCCAATTAAGCAATAAGGGCGAAGTTTTTTTAGATTTGGAAAACAAGAAGGAGCCTTTCGCAGGCGGGTTGAATATAATCATAAAAGTTGCTAAAGGAAAATATTTTGATGTCACTTCCTTGTCTGGCGGAGAAAAAACTTTAATTGCCTTATCATTAATATTTGCAATCCAGGAATATAAACCCTACTGTTTCTATATATTCGATGAAATTGATGCTGCATTAGACAAGCATAATTCTGAGAAACTCGCTGCATTAGTCAAGCAATACATGACCTGCGGGCAATACATAATAATTACCCATAATGATGCGTTGATTTCAGAGGCGTCTGCATTATATGGGGTTTCTATGCAGGAGAATATTTCGAAGATAATTAGTTTGAAGATTTAACAAATTAATATAAAATAAAAAAGAAAAAGAAAAAGAAAGCTAAAACTTAAAAAATTTAATAGTAGCTTGTTTCAGCTTCTTCAACTGGCCTTTCTTTTCGTGTTAAAAGCACAATCAAAATGACTAATAGCACAACAAATATTACTACTAAGATTATAGTCAAAGCCATTACTGGAGATGATACTTTCTCTGAAGTAACATTTGCTATCAAGTCTACTGGTTGGTTGTTAACACCCACTGAAAAAGCGTAAGCACCTATTTCTGCGTTGTCAGATACTGTTACAGTTACTGGAACGTTTGTGCTGGAATCAGGTCCAACAGTAACTACTGATGGAGCTGAAACTCTTATTCCTGGAACTGCTGTTGTTTTTATGTTGTAAATTCCAACAGTTTTTCCGGAATTAACGATTATTAAATCGTATGTTCCTGTCTGTCCTGCTTCAATATCTTTGACATTAGCGCCACTTATTACAGTTGTAGTTGCAGTGTCTTCGATTTTTATAAAGCCTGTAGCTGTTTTTACAACATCTTTGTTGTAAACCTTTACAGACAAATCATAGACACCCGATTTTGCATTTGCTGGAATACTCAAATAAACAGTCTTTTGCAATGAGTCTGGAATATCGCAGTCACCTTCACAATCATCTATAGGCAATAAGTCTCCAAAATATCCTCTTGAAGAAACCCCAAGATCATTGATAGAAACTACAATATAGCCATCATGCAATTTTTGCATTCCAACATTCTCAATGACAACTGAAACTGGAATTGTACTTCCTGCAGAAGCCTGAGCGCCGTAATCAACAGATAGAATGTTAAGGTCATAAGACTCTCTTTGTAAAGTAAGGTCGTATTCTGCCCTATCTGATCTATCTTTTGATGTTATACTTACATGCAAGGTATATTCTTCGGATGTTGTATCCATATCAGAAGGCAACTCTAAAGATAATAGCTTTGAATAAGTTCTGCCCTGAACAATATCAAACCTGTCGGTTGATGCAGAAACATCATCCCTATATCCTTCTAATTCTACCTTCACTCTTACGTCTTCTTCATCCACACCTGCTTTAAAAACAACCCTTATTGGAACAACTTCTCCTGTAATTCCGGAGATGGAGGTTGTATTATCAAGTATAACTTCATTAAGAGTTGTTGTAACTCCTCCTGAAATTAACTCGCCTGCAGAAACTGAACTAACCAATGCAATCACTAAAATCGCTATTAAAGGCATTAATATTTTTTTGTTCATGTTCGATCAATTCAATTTAGTTAATTGAAGAAACAAAAAGGAGTTTATAAACCTTATGATTGTAGTAATTATGCAATGACAAAAAAATTTAAAAAGTATACGGGCGTATACTATTTATAATCTAAAATGAGTAATAAAAAAATAACCACAATAAAGCTTGAATCCGAGACAAAAAAGAGACTTGAAAAGCTCAAAGAAAATAAAAGAGAGACATATGAAGACATAATAAAAAAGATGCTTTGGATTTTGAATACCTTAAAACTTGATCCTCCAAAGGCAAGGGAAACTCTGGAAAAGATTGATGAAACAAGGAAGAGGATTGGAGAGAAGGATTTGTAATTGTTATTACAGTGATATTAAATGTTTATAATTAATTTTGATAATAGATATAATTATCTTTTAAGATAATTTTGATCAAACCAAGTTTCCCATGAAATTTTTTTATCACCAACTAAATATCCTCTTTCCATATTTGATACTGCAAATCGATAATTTTCTTCTTCTCCCTGTGTATTAAAATTAATATTCTGGTTTTCGCAGTCTTGTGCTTTTCTTTCTGCATCTTGTACATATCTAAACAATATTTTTTCTTCTTTTGTTAAACTTAAGTTCCAATGAATGACTGCTGTATTAATCTGGTTTATAATTCCTTCCAAAGCGTGCCTATTCCACTGGCTCCCAGAAATTTCGCTGTGATAATTTCGCGCTTGCGGAAAATTGTATAAAAGGTAAGCTATTTTTTTTGCATTAGCTCCATTTAATGTTCTTCTTGCATATTCTTGAATTTCTTCTTTTTGCCCAGGGAAAACCAAATCCATTTGTTCTTTAGTGGACAAATTTATTCCCATATTCATTTCAATTGCGTCTAATAATCTTATATAATCTGTTTCGGTTATATTGCCCCAACTGTAATTTGAGAAAATATTAACTTTATCTAATGCTTCTTTTCCATAATTATATAATATTTTTTGTTGTTCTGTCAAATTCTCTAATCCATATTTTTCAGCCAGCCTTAATGAGAATTTCAATGCTTGCACATTGCTCTTGCCATATATAACATTCTCTGCAAACTTTCCGCCTAAACTATGAAGCACAGGATAATTAAATAATAATGTTGCCAAATGCCTGCTTTTTTCTAATAATTCCCCCGGATTTTGCGATTGATTTTCTTTTTGATTATCAAAAAATCCACAAAACCAATTTTTGAATTTTATTTTCCAATTTTGATTTGAATATGTATAAGTTTCCATATAATTATATAATTTGCAACTTTATAAACTTTTAGTATTGTTACTACTATAAAGTTTTAATCATTTTGGATAACATAACCCAAAAAAATCGCTTTGATTTATCTTTGCTTCAATCTTAAGATATTCATTTATTTCCTCTTCTCTTATATATCTTGATTCTTTCTCTGAATCTCTGGCTTTTTCCAAGGCTTCTTTTGAAAATTGATATAAATTTTTTTCTTCTATTGTTAATTTTGATGCTATGTTTGATAATTCAACATCTGATAAAACTCTTTCCAAGGTCTTTATGTTTGATGATGTATTTGAATCAAAAGGAAATATTCTATGGCAAAACTCGCTTGTAAGTGCATAGGCTTTAGGTATATTATAAAGAAGTATCGCTAATTCTTTAGCTTTCATCAAACGCAATTTAATCAAACTTTCTCTCGTGTTTTTTGTCATTTTATTTTTTCATTTCTTCAAATATCTTCATTCCATCGATACTATCTTCAAGAGGGGCAGGGGATTCATTGATAATAGTTATATCTTTATCTTTTGGCATTCCTTTCAGCAATTCCTGCCATTCTTCTTTGTAGGTTTTCCTATGATTTTTTTCTCCATGCTTGCCATATACAATGCCTGAAAAATGGCAATGCCAGCTCTTTTGCGGAAAAAATTTTTTTACCAATTCAAGATTGTAGTCTTTATATCTTGCTAGAATATGGGCAAAATCTATGCAAAAACCGCATTTTGTTTCATTCACTAATCTTGAAATTTCTTCTATTGAGCCAAATACATTTAGTTTGCCGGTTGTTTCAGGGCACAACTCTATGTTCCAATTATTTTGCTTTAACTTTTTTATTATGTTTTTTATAGAACTTTTTATTCTTTCGAATGTTTGTTCAGGAGTATTTTTTCCATAAAAACCTGGATGAAAAACAATTCTTTTTGCTTCAAGATAATTGGCGATTTCTGCGCATTTTAAAATTCTTTCTTCACTCATTTTTATCTTGTTAATATCTGAAGAGTTTAGGTTGATATAATAAGGCGCATGAATGCTTAATGAAATTCCTAGATCCTTTGCAGTTTTTCCGATTTTTATTGCGTCATCTTTTTTTAAATAAATGCTATATGTAAATGCAATTTCGCATGCCCAGATTCCTAAATTGTGAAATTCATGAAGATTTTTTATTGCAACCTTCGCCCCCCCTAATCCTGCGGGCCCGAACTTTATCATTAGACAATATCGTTTAAAACGACCCCTAATTTAATTGGATTTGGAGGGTATCTTGGAACTTTAAAATCCCCGAGATAATCTGTTATAACTTCCTTGCACCATGAGGTAGCATACGCATAAACGCAGGCATTTGCCCATAATCCGCCAAATGCAAGAATTATTTGAGGAGGCTTTTTATTGATTTTTTCAGAAATAAAATCTATTTGTTTTTGATGCGTTAGATCAATACGAAAATCTTCCTTGAATTTTGGCACAAAATATTCTGGATTTAATTTATTCAATGATGTTGATAGCCAATCTGGGTCTGGCGCAAATATCTTTTTGTTTAATGATAAAAAAAGTTTAATGTATTTTTCCAGATTTTCCCTATAATTGAAATGGAACGGAATGGGATTATGAATAGTGTCTAAATCAGGATGTACAAGAACAAGCGCATCAAAATTTTTCAATTCCATGAACAATACAATCAATAAAATAATTTAAATATTTAGGTTTATTTAATTAGAGATGAATAAGAGTAAACATTTAATCATCTATTTTATTCTTCTCATTATAATTGTGCAATCATTTTTTATCATAAAACTATCTTTGGATGTTTCATTGCTAAATAAAAATTTGAATTCAACTGAAATTTCTTTGAACAACAAGATTGATACAGTCAATGCTGAAACTCAAAATAAAATTAATGAATTAAGCTATGAATTAAGTGAGTTGAGTACAAGCATGATTGATATTGAAAAAAATGTTGACAAAGAAATAAGCAGTTTAAAGGCAGGGGTTAGTTCTGATTTTTCGGGCATTATTGAAAATTCTATAGATTCTGTAGTAACCATAAAAACGAATGCAGGCCAGGGAACGGGCTTTTTGATTACCGGGGATGGATTTGTAGTAACTAATGCTCATGTGTTGTCTGGGGCTCGATATGCAAATGCATGGACTTCTAATCAAGAAGTAAAAAAAATGTCTTTAGTTGGATATGCTTCTGATCTTGATATAGCATTGTTAAAAATTGAAGGCGATTATCCGCATCTTGAATTAGGGGATTCTAATGAGGTTAAAGTAGGCGAAAAGGTGATAGCAATCGGCAATCCACTGGGGTTATCTTTTTCTGTTTCTGAGGGCATTATATCTGCAGTGGATAGAGTTGGTGATAATAAATTGCCAGCTTACATTCAGACTGACGCTGCATTGAACCCTGGAAATTCGGGCGGGCCATTAATAAATAAGGAAGGGAAAGTTGTAGGAATAAATAACTTTAAAGTAAGTGGGGAGAGCCTGGGGTTTGCCCTAGAAAGCAATTATGTCCGGGATGCAGTGAACAAAATTGCAGCTGAAAATTTGAATCAAACTATAATTTAAATTTTTATGAGCATCTTTAAAAACATTAACTTTTTCTAAATATATGCAGGCGTAGCCAAGCAGCAAGGCAAGAGGCCGCAACCCTCTCATCCTGGGTGCAATTCCCGGCGCCTGCTTAGTGTTAATTTGGAAATTACTGATGCCTCTTTGAATTAAATTTAAAAATATCTACTGTATAATATTTTAATGGAAAATCAAGAAAGAAATACGTTGATATTTTTCATTTTTACAGTCTTAATTTTTCTTGCAAATCTTTTATTGTTCATTAATTCTGAAATCATATCATTTTTTACTTCTGTCTTGCTTTTAATTGGATTTGTTTTTACAATGACAAATGCAATAAAAATATTTGACGAGAGAGAAATCATATTCTCATTATTTGGTGCACTTATTTTAATATTTATTATAGGCTATATCTTTTTGTTTTCGCTCGGGATGCTTGGGGCAAAGCAAATTTTCCAACTCATCTTATTAATATCGTTGTTAATTATCACTTCAACTATTGTCAGCATCAGAGCAGTTGTTAAAAAAATCTATTTCTTCGGAATAATATCCTTAATTGTTTCAATAATTGTGGGTATTATTACATTTGTCATAATCAATTCTTTTATCATGACTTTGTCTTTCCGGCCCATATAATTTTCATTATCTATAGTGAGGCATAAATAATTAAACATACTTGCAGTCTTTCCCTTTATATCAAAGGTTATCTGAACCTTTGTTATAACTAACACAGATTTAAAAGATTAGAATCTTTTTAATAAAATGGAAAAAGATAGAATTATCGCATTGTTCTTTTTTGGGCTATCAATATTAATTTTTGCTTTTTATAAATTTGTTATAAAAAATGTTCAATTGACTTATTTAAAAGATTCTTTTTCAATTTTCTTATTTATTTCAGGATTTGGCTTATCTCTTCTATCGTCTTATTACAGCATTAAATTAATTAAAATGAACTTTTCATGGATTATTGTTTTTGTATTTGATATATTATTTTCGCTAATTTATGCCTGGCTTTTGTTTATTATGCTTTTGCCAAATATCTAATTTGGAATTTGTTATAAAACATAAGAATATTACATTATAGAAATTAAATCTTTCTTTTAAGTATCCTATTAATCAGATTTGGATAAACTATTCTTGTGCTAAAATATGCTATGTTATCATTAGAAAGAATTGCAGAATCTTGCGACAAATCATGCAAAAATATTGGCACAATGCATGCTGCATTTTTATGGTCTGAATATTTTTTGTCACTCGGCAAATATATTGGCAGGTTATGAATTCCTTGTTCAGATAAGAATGTTCCATAGTCTTGAGCATGTTCTCCAAAAATATATATAGTGCGAGGATCTTCTGAAAAATTACAGCTTGGAATTTTTAATGGATCTTGGCCAGATGTGCCTAAAAAAATTGAATCTTTTAATGTTTGTTCAATTTCTTTTTCTGTTATTAAATGCTGTTCATTATTCCTATTTGCTTCAACAGCAGGATTAGCATTTCTTACTAAAAAATCAGAATTTGATAAATAGACCTCTTTATTCGGATTCACAATAAAATAATTGCTTACAAAATGAGGATCATTTATCCAAACAAATTCTGAACCTTTAGCCATTCTCCAAACAGCACAATCTTCTAATGATGCTATTCTTCCGCCTAATTTTTTAGATTCTTGTTTAGCCAAATCAAAAGGACTGTATAATCCTGAAACTTTTCCTTCATAAAAACTTTTATTTGAAATTCTTTTTTGTTTTTCCATATTTAAATAAGATAATTTGAATTTATAAATCTTTCTATTTGTTATTACTATAAAGTTATCAATTTTTTATGAATTCTTTCTAGAAACGAAGAAATAAAAACCCATTTTCCCTAAAATAAAAATGGATAAAGTAAAAATAATCTTTTTGGGAACAGGCTCGAGCATCCCGACTAAAAAGCGAAGTCATCCTGCAGTCTTGTTTCAATTTAAGGATGAAAATATTTTGATTGATTGCGGTGAAGGAACGCAGAGGCAATTCAGAATTGGAAATCTAAATCCATGCAAACTTACACGAATCTTAATTACTCATTGGCACGGAGACCATGTATTGGGCCTGCCGGGGTTGCTTCAAACTCTTGCATTAAATGGATATAATAAGACCCTCGAAATTTACGGTCCTGAAACTTCTAAAAAAATGATTGACTTATATCAAAAATTATTTGTCCATGAGGAAAAAATTTCTATCAGTTGCCATGATATTTCCGGAAAATTTTTCGAAACCGAAGATTTTTACATTGAAGCTGAAAAAATGGCTCACAATGTTCCTTCGTTGGCATATTCATTAATTTTAAAAGGCAGAACAAGGCTTGACAAAGATAAATTGAATAAGCTGAATCTTCAAAAATCCCCTTTGATTGGAGAACTTAAAAAAGGAAAGACAATAAAACTTAATGGAAAAAAAATTTGCGGGAAGAATTTAATTTTCAAAGAGCCTGAAAGGAAAGTAACTTTGATTTTGGATACAGTATACAATGCAAACTGCAAGAAGATTGCGAAAAATTCGGATTTATTAATTTGTGAATCGAGCTATTCTGCAGATGAAAAGGAATTGGCAAAAGAGCGTTTTCATCTGACTTCTGAACAAGCTGGAAAGATTGCAAAGGAATCCAAGTCAAAGAAATTAATCTTAACTCACCTTTCGCAAAGATATGACGCTAATTCTCAAATAATTTTAGAACAGGCAAAGAAAATTTTTTCAAATACAATTTTAGCCAATGATTTTGATGAGATTGAAATTTAATATAACCGAGGAACATTAGTCTATTTGTTTGATTTGATTTTCTAATCTTTCTAAACTTGAATAAGATAAGTAAGGTTTTTTATTTCTTTGATTCATAAACGAATCTGTCCAAAGATGATCTTCTGAACCATGTTTTTCATATATTGTTATTGTTTCATTTACTTTAATGTCTGTTTCTCCGTAAAATTGTATTTTTTCTTCTCCATTAAAAGTCCTTAATGTGAATGTATAAATTTTTCTAGGATCATTTTTTCCAGGAATTAGAGAACGTGATTCTATCTTGCAAATCTTTCCATCATAAGGCAAAAATAAATCTTTTTTCATGCAATCCCTCAAGAGACTGAGGAGTATATAAAAACTCTGTTAATAAAAAATATATTTTTCTTTATTAATTTCTCTTTTGTCATTGGATCCCAGCTTCAGCTAAATAAAAATCTTAAAGAATTTTGCCCCTGCGAAATAAATTGGCAAACGCTTATTCTTTTCCAGCAGATGAAGGAGAAATGAAAATTATTGTATCTCCTCTTAAGAAAGTCAAGCCGTAGTTCTTTGTTTGTTCTCCGTTTTCAATTTCCTTGGCATTGTCCAAAACCACATTTATGTGGATGTCAAAGGCCAATAAAGTCCCTACAAATTGCTTGTTGTTCTTCAGCTGTATTAAAATTTCTTTCCCTTTTGCTGCATTAAGCAAATCCAATGGTCTTTCGATTCCATTAACCATAATCTAAATTATATTAAATGCTTTTTAAACTTTTTTGCACTATTCCGGCTATATTAAATGCTTTTTATCTCAATTTAAAATCTTGCAGCTTTAGTTCAGGCCAACATTTTACCTGTTACAGATTTCACAAGGTTTTTATATTCAAATTTCATAAAAGACATATGATTAAAGAGGTAATTTTAGGGGTATTTAATAATCCGATCTATCTTTTATCTTCTATTCTAATAATAGGGGTTTTGTTATCATTAATTTTAACCTTAATTAAGTTTAGAAATAAAGAATCTGAACCTGAAAATGAAAATTTAATCTTTTTGGAAGATGTTAAGAGAATCTCTGATTCAAAAGAAGAATTAAAAATTAAATTAAATGCATTAAGCAATCTAGCTAAAAATTTTTTCAATAAAGAGTTTCAATCAGAAAGCAATGCGGGATTTTCAGAATTAATTAATTTTTTTAAAAAATCCAAAAATCATGAATGCGCCTCTTTTTGTGAATCTATGCTTATTACTTATTATATTGAAGAAGACCTGACGAATGAGCGTTTTGCTTCATTGGTTTCTGAACTTTCAAAAATAATCGAGAAGAAAATTCCCAAAAAGAAAAATAAGAAAAAAAATTTCTCATTTCAAAACCTTAAATTCAACTTCCATAAAGAGCCTGTTCAGGTAAATGAATTTTATAAAAGCAGTTCTTCCAAAACAGGCCTTATTGATCAAATTTCAAGGATCGTTGAATTTAAAGATGAACTTGAGGAAATAAAAAAATCTATGCTCTCAAATAAAAAAATAAAAAATATCCTCGAAAGGGATTTTATAAATGAAGATTTTTACAGAACTTTAAGGGAAGATCATGAAATTCAGAATGAATCTAGGAAGCTTGCTTATCTTTTGGAAAAATTATACAAGGATTTGAACATTCTATATCAAACTATCTATAAACAGGCAAATGAGCACCAAAAAACACAATTTGAATATATAATCAAACAATGGTATAAAGAACAAAAAAATTTGTCTGCTTGCATAAAAAATCCCTTGAAAAAACAAATAAAAGAGTCTGAATTATTTTCCAAATATCTTTTGAAAATTATCTCAATTTCGAGAGTTTTGATTGAAGGGCAAAAATGAATCCAAAGAAGCTTATATTCTTCATAATCTTATTTTTAGTTTTTATTTTAGCCTATTTTTTCTTTATAGGAACTACTCCAGAAGAGCCCTCATGCATAGATTTAAATTATGTCATAAAATTGGATTATGATGCATGTTATTTTAATGATAGCATAATTCTTTCAATAAAAAGATATAGCGACAATTATCCTATAAATCAGATTGAAGCTTATGTGAAAGAAGGCAGTTCTATTAATGAATTTGTTTTTAATACAATTCCTGGGCCAAATAAAACAGAATATTATAAAATCCCTGCTCAGAAAAATCCTCATGAATTTAATGTTAAGCTTGGTTTAGGACCGGTTGAATTAAAAGAAATATGCCGTGAGGTTAATCTTAAAACAATACTCGTAAACGAATGCAATAACACTTTGATAAGGCCAATTTTAAACCTAAGCAATAATCATGTTCAAACAAATCAAGGACGCATTAATCCGACTACAGAGGATTCATTCGAATTCAATATCTCGACTAATTTAGAAACGAACTGCAGTTCTGATTGGAATTGCTCTGATTGGGATGAATGTATTGACAGTGTTCAAAGAAGAAAATGTGTGGATAATAAAAATTGTTTTCTCGTTGCCAATGTTCCTGATACTGTCAGGTCTTGCATTAAAGAAGAGCAATGCAATGAAAATTGGGAGTGTAAATGGTCTGCTTGCATTAATGGATATTCCATTCCTAAATGTGTGGACAAAAATAATTGCAAGACTGAATTCAGAAAACCAACAAAATTGAGATGCGTTGAAATTTCAGAATGCGCCCCAGATATGGAATGTTCGGAATGGGGCAATTGTAATGTTGATTATAATTTTGAAAATTTAGTTTTTGGCATTGAAAAGACTATGGGTCTTAGGTCAAGGATTTGCAAGGATAAAAATAAATGCATTGCTGATGTTTATGAATCTCAGGACTGTTTTGTCAGCCTAGATATTTATACAAAAGTTCTTTCTGTAAATGGCAAAAACTATCTTGAAGTATACAATAAATTAGATAATAAACTAATTGCAAGAATTGCCCTGCCTGAAGAGGGAGAATATTCTTTTGATATCAATTTATTCTGATTTTTAATTTTGTAATTACTATTAAGATATAACATGATAGAAAGATTTTTATATTCTCCTTTCGCCTTTGGGATTATAGAGAATTTTGCATTTTTTTAAAATTCTTTAAGAAGAGCTTGGAAATAAAATTTCAAAATTTATACTGAAATGAAATTGCAATATGAAGAATTAAAATTAGGAGAAAAGGCAAAAGAAGCTTTTTTGGCAGGCAGAAGTTCCGATTATATCAAAAAAGAATGCCCGGCATATCTTAATACTAATCCTGTTTTTGCAGGTTTGAATGTAACTGATTTGGTCATTGCCGGCATTTTATCCGGAATGAACATCTTGCTGGTCGGAAACACTGGTTGCGGAAAGTCTCAGCTTGCACGGGACATACATAATTATTATTTTAATGGGAATAAATTTGAAGGCGGTGAAAGTTTGACTATTGAAGGGCATCCTGAATTAGACATTTACAGGGATGTACTTACATATGTTGATTTAAAAGAAGGAAAACGAGTTTTAAATAATGCACATCAATCTTTGTTTTGGAATATTGAAGAATTTAACCGATGCCCCCCTATTTCACAAAATCAATGGTTTGCGGTTGGAAACGGCAGATTAATCCATCAAGGGCAATCTGTTAATATTGGAAGAAATGGTTATGTAACATCGATAGCTACTGCAAATTATGGAAACGGAGAATTTAGAGGAACTTTTGAGGTTGATAAAGCGCTTGAAAATAGATTTGGATTAATCCTTGATTTGGATCATTCGCAATTTCAGCCAACAAAAGAAGACAGAATCATCATGGATATGCTAAGATCTGCTTATTCTGGAATTCATGAGGCTCCAAAGCATAATTTATCTGATAAAATAATGCATGCAAATGAAAAAATTTCAGAAATGACATTGGATATTGGATTAGAAGCGTTAGCAGTATTAAATTATTTGAAATTTGGATTAGAAAACTGCCCCGGAAAAGATGAAAATGAAATGCCTCATTCAAAAGGTAAATCTTGGCCTATAACTTGCCAGGACTGCCCGAGAAATAGTAATAATGATTTCCTTTGTTCTTTAATAAATGCTCCTGTCCAGAGAACATTGCAATCTACGGTAAGATATGCGTCTGCATTATTTTATCTTGCAAAATTGAAAAATGAAGATTTAGAAGTGAATGCTGTTGACTTAATGTTCAAATCTTTTGAATTGGTTTCTACATATCAGAATGTTCTTAATCCTGCTATTCTGAAATCAGAATATCTTGATCAGCCACAGGAGATGATGAAAAAAGTTTGTGAAAGATTAAAAACAGATTTTAAAACAAATGAAAATTTTATCATGACTTCATTGGATGAAGCTTCAAAAGGGAATAAATGTATTGATTATTTTGAATTCACAGATGAGAAAGGAGAGAAAATGTTTTCTTTGGGCTATAGTAAATTAGATGGAAAAATTAGAAATCGGGTAACGCCATTGAATCCTTTTACAAATGCAGGTCCTATTGGACTTGAATGGGTCCTAAATTTTATTGATACTGAAATAAAAATCGGAAATTTAAGGAAAAATGCTAAATAGGCGGAAAGACTTGGGGAATAAACCTGGCTGGTCAAGGATTGGAAATCATTCTGATGAATTGAGGATTACTCCAAAAGAACCTAATGAGACTCCAATAATCAAGGGGCCGGTAATTGTTGAAAAATATGAATCAAAAAAACCAACTCTTGCGCTTGCATATTTAGTTAATACTGCAGTTCTTGTTCCAACCAGAAAAGAATATGAAGAATTAATGAGGGTCTATGAATGCGCGGGTTATTCATGGATTAATGGCAAATTGCCTACTCAAAGAGATGTTTGGCCAGAATATAAAGAAAAAACTTTGATACACCATGGTATTCTCCATGAATTAACTTATGAATGCCTGAAGAATCCTCCTCAATATGGCTGTATACTTTCATTAAATAAATTTTATCAATCTTTGAATGTCAGCTCCCAAAAACTTTCTGATATTCATAATTGGTTTGAAAAAAATCAAACAAAATAAAATGAATATACAAAGTTTAGGAGATTCAAAAGAACAAAACTGGAACAGAATTGAAGATTTTTCCGACGAGTTAAATAAAAGACTGAAATTAAATAGAACACAAGAAACTAGAACAGAAGAATCAATCCCAAAAAATCCACAAGAACTTGAAGGATTCATCTATATTCCTTCAATTAATTTATATGTCGCAAAAGAAAGAAGCTTAAATGGAAAGAATTGGAATGAGGCACATGAAGAACTTCAAAAACAAGGAAACCGAATGCTGATAATTCCTGAATTCTGGAAATTTATAGATTATCTTAAGAATGAATATCCTGACAGAGCTGAAGCACAAAAGATTTTAGAAGATATTTTCAAAGTTGGAAATTGGAGAGCCGAATGGCTCGATGCACACTTTGAAAAAAAAGGCAAAGACTTGTATGTAAATTATTATCATGAATTTAAAAATGGAAAACTAATTCCAAAATGTTCTGAAAAACTTGAAAGTTGTTTAATGGAAGATTGTTATGCAGATTTAAATTCAATAAATAATCAAGGATTATTAACTCAGAAATCTTCTCAAAATTATATTCTGGGACAAAACAGCTATTTTTATCATCCTAGAAACAACAAAGTCGCGAGGTTCGATGCGGACTCTGACTGGGCTGATCTCGGTTGCTATGGGGATCGTTCTGTCTCCGATGCTGTTCTTGGGGTACGCGCTGTAAGAGAGGGATTAAGATGACTTCTATGTTGGGGGATTCAAACAGAAATTGGAATAAGATTAAAGATTTAACAGACAGGGTAACTAAGGAATTGATCAGAAAACCCAAAAAAAATGAATATGAAAACCCAAAACCCGAAATAAATTTACAATCTACAAAGACTGTCATTGATATTCAGAATGAAGAAGAATTTAATACATTGATGAGGATTTATGAATTTGCAGGATGGACTTGGGCCAGCGGAACTTTGCCTACTGAATTTTCTTGGACAGGACAATATATTTGCGGCAACAACAAAAAATTAACCTATATTGCAAAAAGAGATTTTGATCTTGTAAAAATTAATCTTAGGATTATTTCAATTGAAGAATTTTATCAGCTCCAAGGCATCAAGCCTGAATTAATTACACAAATAAATGACTGGTTTGCAAAAAATCAAACAAAATAAAATGAATATACAAAGTTTAGGAGATTCAAACAGAAAAAACTGGAACAGAATCAGAGATTTATCTCGGGAACTTAATAATCAGTCTAAGGAAACGAGAAAAATCCCTTTAGATGGAAAACCTATTAACGAAATAACTAACAAAGTAATGTCAATTGATGAAAGAGATTTTTGGAGATTTATGAGTTTTGATTGTAATCTTTATGTTGATTTATTAAAAAAACCTTTGGAGAATGGAGAAACAAGAAAGCAAGATGAATGGGCTGAATACTCTGATAATGCGAGAAAAAAGGGAGAATTTTATACAGGCTCTATGCAATTTTATCATTTGCTTTTTAGAATTATTATAGCATCCAACAATCAGGAAGCATTAAAATTAGTAAAAGAACAAATGCAAAATTCACTTTTAACTCTGACAAGGATAAACTATAATTATCCCGGGCTTGACAGAGTTATACATAATTATAGCATGCCGGATGAGAATAGTATTAAAGTAAATTTGGTTGGACCAGAGGAATGGATAAAAAACAGCGCGGATAGAGATTATCTTAAAGCATTGTTAAATACGACTAATGTGCAAGAAATAGATTATACCTATCATAAAATGAATCTATTAGGTGCTTGGATTTCTAGGGGAAAAAGAAAATGTTCTTGGAAATTCTTATAAAATTGCAATATTTGACATTTATAAAAGCAGGGTTTATCTGAATTGTTCAGGCCTTGATGTGCCTTATTCTTCCTTAGGCATTCGGGAATTCCTGCCATTTTAGATTGACTATGGAAAGATTTTGAATCTGAAATTATAAAGAGTCCAGTTTAATAAAAATAAAACTAACGCTGCTATCAATAAATAAAGAGATAAATCTATTGTAACTTCTTTTTCAATTTTTGCTAGAATATTTTGGAATGATTGATCAAGATTGTTTATGTTGTCTCCTCTGAAATATCTTCCATTTGTGCTGAATGCCAATGATTTTAGGGTATCTTCATTTATCTTTGATATTGTTCCAAATTCTGTTATTCCCCCTTCAATTGTCCCTGCTGCAATTGTATTTATGACAATGTTATTATTTTTTGTATAATCTATAATATCTGCAATATCTCCTTTATTTAATTGGCCGTCGCTGATTAAAATTATTGATTTCATTTTTCTGTCATGCATTAAATCGTCTGCGGTCTTTACTGCATTAATGACATTCGTCCCTTCAATACTGCTGAATTCTATGCTATCCAAAGATGATTTTATTTTTAATTTTGAAGTTTCCAAGTCCTGATAAATTTCAACAACACCTGAAAATCCCACAATTCCAATTTCCACGCCTGAGGATAGCGAGTCTACAAATTTGCCTGCTGATTTTTTTGCTGCTTCCAACCTATTTGGCTGTATATCTGCAGTCTTCATGCTTGATGATGTGTCGATAACTATAACATATGAAAAAGCACTTGTTTTAGTTATATATGAAACCTGCATCCCTGCAATTGCAAAAATTATCAGGACTAAAATTAATATATTAATGTATAATGATAAAAAATTCTTTGAGAAGAATTCTATGTTCGAAAATCTTTCGAGCGCCTCGAAATTTGAAAAGACAATTGCCTTCTTTTTGTTGTAAATTAGTCCCATAAAATAAATAAAAATAAATAAAGGCACGATTAAAAGCAGATAAAGAAAATAAGGATACAAAAATAAAATTTTAACCATATCTTCTTCTCCTGGTCCTTTCTTTTAAAAAGTTCATTAATGGCATGATGAATGGCTTGTCTGTAGACAATTCTAAAATATCTATGTTTGATTCCCTGAAAATTTTTTTGACTGCGTTTTTTTGAAGCAGGGCATTTTCTTTGTACTTATCAGCAACAAGCTGCGGTTCTATGAGCATCTGATTCTTGGAAAAAGGGTCTTGCACTACCATTTGACAGGGGATATCCGGAAGTTCTTCATCCATTTTATCACGTACCATTATTGCCATAGTTTCGCATTTATGAGCTAAAAATTTCAGTTCTTTTTCAAAGCCTTTTTTTAAATGAATAAAATCTGAAATTAATATGAGCATTGAAGATGATTTAGTAAAATTCAGCATATTATTAACAATCTTTCCAAAATCTGTATTCCCCCCATATAACTCCGGTTCTGTTAAAAATTTGATAAACAAATTAAATTGCTTGATATTTTTTGAAGCAGGAATGACTTTCACAAAATGATCTGTAAACATTACCAAACCGATGTTATCTCCTGAACCCAATACAAGATGGCTGAATGTCAATATTAAATCTATTGCATATTCTGATTTCAAAATGTCTTTTGAGCCGAATAACATACTATTGCTGACGTTAACTGCGAAGTAAACATCAAGATTTCTTTCTTCAACATATTGTTTCACAATTAATTCATTTGCACGCGCACTGGCTTTCCAGTCTATCAATGCAGCATCATCATCTGGCGTAAGATTTCTATAAGAATCAAATTCCATTCCCTTCCCTCCAAAAGCTCTTTCATAAATAGACCTTCGATACTTTAATGATTTTGCCCTTTGGATGGCCGCAATATTTGATCCAAAATTTGTCTTGAATTTTTTTGGCATTTTAAGGGACTTTTATGGTTTCTAAAATCTTTTTAATTATTTCGTCAGTGGAAATTTTTTCTGCTTCTGCTTCATAATTTAAGATTATTCTATGCCTTAAGACCGGGTAAGATACGCTTTTGACATCTTCGGGAATTACATAATTTCTTCCGTTAATCAATGCTTCTGCCTTGGAAGCTATAAACAACGAAATTGAAGCTCGGGGGCTTGCTCCATATGATATATATTTTGAAAATTCAAAATTTTTCTCTCTTGTTGAATTTGCAATTTTAACAATATAATCCTTGATAGATTCCGAGGAAAAAACTTTTTTTGTATTCTCCTGCAACCTAAAAATTTTTTCCGGATTTAAAATTTCTTTTAGTTTGAAATCATCAAAATTTCTTAAGGTTATATTATTTGTCAAAATTTCTTTTTCTTCCTTAAAATCTGGGCATTTGATAGTTATTTTGAACAAAAACCTGTCTAGTTGCGCTTCAGGCAATGCATAAACGCCCGACACTTCTATTGGGTTTTCTGTTGCCATGACAAAGAACGGCTTTGGTAGGTTGTATGTTTCTCTTGAAAGAGTTACCTCTCCCTCCTGCATTGCTTCTAAAAGTGCAGACTGCGTTTTCGGAGGGCTTCTATTAATTTCATCTGCAATAATAAAATTTGTGAATATCGGCCCCTTTATAACTTCGAATCCTTTTTTTGGATCATATGTTGTAATGCCTATGATGTCGCTTGGAAGCAAATCCACTGTGAACTGAATTCTTTTCATATCACAGCCCATTATTTTTGCCATTGATTTTACTATCAATGTTTTTGCTGTTCCCGGAACACCTTCAAGCAATACATGTCCATTGCATAAAATTGCCCTTATAAAATCTTTTATGATTTCTTTTTGGCCAATAACAATCTTTGATATTTCTTCATCTATTTCGCCTATAAATCTTTTTACTTCTAATGCTGCTGATTCCGCAATTTCAAATTCTTTTTTCCCCTCTTTTTCTTCCATTATATATAATTCTCTCTTTCTAATTTCTTAAATCTTATTCTTTTGAATACATAAGCTAAAAGGCCGAATACAAAGATAATAAGGGTGGCAATTGATGCATAGTAAAATTTATCTTTAAAGAATTTGTCTGCATATTTTACTTGTTCATGGGTTATTGCTTCATTGCAGGCATTAATTGCTTCCTGTGCCTTATTGAAAGCTTCTTCAAAATTTCCATGATCAAATAAATCTTTTGCCTCTTCTAGGACTTCATTAAGTTCCATACATTCAGGATTGCCTGAAACTAATTGGTCTGTAAACAATAAGATTTCCTGAGTTTCGGTTTCATTTGCTTCCATAAGCTCTAGAAAAAAATCCGCCCAGTCAAATAATTCCGGAGAGCTTACATTTGCATAAACAGTTGCCTTGTATCGGCCCACTTTATTATTTGTATATATGTCTAATGTTAAATTTACTGATTCCCCTATTTTTAAAGTGTCAATGTGTGAAAACGGCAAATAAACTTTTACGTCTTCGGTCATCATATTATTAAATAAAACCGCTCCACTGATATCAATGTCTTCAAGGTCAATAAATCCGTTATTTTTAATCTGAAGCGGGATTTGAACACTGTTCTCTTTATGTATTATAACTTCCTGCGGGGTAATTAATTTTAAAGATATAAACTTTGTTACATTAGAAATACTTGCCCCCCCGCCTCCTCCACCGCCTCCTCCAGGAGTTGAAGGCGCTGTTGGCACAACCAAATCCAGGCTAAAATTATTGCTTGTTGCATTATTCAGAAAATGGCTTGAATTCGTTTCATTAAATTCGTAGGCTGTTATGCTGAAATTTGCTAATCCAGCTCCTGAAAAAGTGAAGATTAAGCTTGGATTAATGCTGTTTGTCCAATTAGTCTCTGAAACCTGGACAGATGATAAGCTTGAATTAAACATTGAATATGTGAATCCAATTGTTTGATTATGGCATTTATCTGATGCGTCGAAATCCTGGAAAAAGTCTGAAAGATTTAAAGCATAGGGAGAATAGCCAACAATCTTTTGTGCTGCTCCTCCAATATTTTGAATAAAAGACAAGGGATAATTAGAATGATTAATGCTTATATTCCAGCTGCTGGAATTGCTTAACTTTTGATTTGATACATTTAGAATAAAGCTAATTGGACCACTGCAAGTTGTTTCATCTGTAAAATTTGGGGTAAATGCCCAAGTAAAATTTGAATTGTTTCCCCAGCCGGTTGTTGAGTTTCTCAAAATTCCATTAATATACAAAGAATAATTGAGATTATCTTGAACAGAGTGATTTGCCTTAAAAACAAAATTATAACTTAAATTCTCTTCTAAATTAAAACTAAAACTTTTATTTGGATAATTCATCTCCGGATAATTATAAACTGTTAACTTAAAAATTTTTGAAGAAACTAAATTTTGTGAATCATTAACGCTGACATTGAATTCCCATGTTCCTGCATAAGTGGAATTTAATGTAAAATTAATTATTCCCATAGTTGAATTTATAACAAGAAAATTTCCATTTATGGTCATATTTCTTATTGAATATGTAAAATTTCCATAACTGTCATTAATATCTTCCAAGTCTGTAGCATCTATGTCAACATAAAGCTGTTCTAATATTGAAGAAGTTTGATTTTGAATAGAATCCAAAACTGGGGGATGGTTTGATTCGTGTATTGTCAGATTAAAACTAAAAAGACTTGATTGATTGTTTAAGTCTGAAGCATTTATTGTTACGCTATAGTTTCCGACATTAATTTTTTCAGGAGTAAATTCTGCCGAATAAGATGACATATTTCGGAACCCGGATATTGAGCCCGCTAAATAGAGTGATGTGAAATTCAGCAAATTTACATTGGATCCTGTAGAATTGATTATTGTTACATTTACTGTAATTGATTCATTATAAAATTGCTTTTGTGAATCTGGAATAAGAAAATCATCGTCAGATATATTTATAATAAATTTCGTAAAATTTCCTTCGCTTGCATGGGCCGTATTTAAGAGGAATGTTGAATTGGGGATATTTGTTCCAATGCTGCTTTGTATTTCGGGGGCATCATTTGTATTGTTTATTGTAAAATTGAGAATTTTTATATCGCTTATTGCAAATCCGTCGGAAATGCTAACATTTACCCTATGAAATCCGATATTAGAATCATTTGCGCTAAAATTAATTATTCCCGTAGTTGAATTTATTGAAAAACATGAAAAATTTCCATTTAATGTGTAATTAAAAGTCAAATTATTTTCATTAGTATCACTTGCATAATCACTTAAATTTAAATAAAAGAATTCATCTTCACTTAAATTATAACTTAAATTCAAGCCAGTATTCCATTGAGGAGCGGTATTTGCTATCATGAAAATTGTAAACAATTGTGAATCAGATGAGTTTAGATTTGCATCTGTTACGCTTATATTTAAGGTATAATTTTTTCCGGCTAATGTTGAATTTACAGTAAAATTCAGAGCTATACTGCTCATATTTCCCTGTTCAGCGAGATAAATTGTGTTAATCCAGGAGAGGTCTTCGCCTGATATATTTTTAACAGAAAATGTAAGATTTTCATCATAAATATTTGTTTGCCTCATCAGCAAATCCTCATCGGTTGCATTAACTCTAATTTGATATGTGTAATTTTGGTATGCTGTGAAATTATTCCTGAATTCAAGGTTAACACTATCATTCTTGTTGACAATATAAAAATTTATCACTGATGAATTCATCTTTGTTAATACTCCTGGACTTGTACTATTATCAATTACGCTTATATTTACAGACCAGTTTCCGACGATAGAATCATTTGGTGTAAATTTTACTTGGGCTGATGCGTTGTAGCCCGTAGATATATTGCTTGAAATGGTTATTGAATTTGCAGAATTATTGAATTTGAACCATGTAAAATTAGAGCTGAAGTTTATATATTGAGTCTCATCGACATCTGTTGTATTTATCCAGCAGGTAAATTCTGAATCTTCTATTGCTGTCCTTTCATTGTTGCAAATATATGTGATTGACGGAGGAGAATTTTTATTTAAAACTCTTAGCAATAAAAGCTGGCTTTTTGATGCATTGACAGGATTTGTACCATTATCTGTAATTGTAAGATTCAATGTATAATTTCCGACATCATTTTTTTGAGGGATAAATGTGATATTAAAAACCCCAGTTGCTGAATTGAAGGTATAATTTGATTGGCTGAATAATGTGCAATTTGTATTATTTCTATCAGACCAATGGATTGTCTGGCAGCTTAGAAAACTTAAGTTTAAAATGTATGGCGTATTTGTTTCTTCGTCTGCTACATTAAAAGTTCTTGAAAATGTTTCAGTTATATTGAATGATTGATTTGCAAGATTTGTGAAGTATGGAGCGTCATTCACTGCTGTTATGTTTACATCGAGAAATGCCGATATTATTGGACTTTCGGTATCTCTCACTGTTAATTCTATTTTCTTTAATCCTGTATTTGAATCTGTTGTTATGTTAATTTCAAGCAAACCTGTTGTTGAATTTATTGTGAAATTTGTCAATGTTGTATTGCTTGATGGATAATAGCCGTATGTTAAAACATCATTTAAATCATCATCACTTACATTTGAACTAAAATTATAATAGCAAAATGTGTCTTCATTGCATCTTAACATATCTTTGGTTCCATCTAAATTGAAATCAATATATCCTAACTTGTTTAAAATGTATGGCGGAGTATTCGTTATACTTATGGCATCATAAACTATGATTGCAACTGAATTATTTGTGCAATTAACACTTGAGTTTAACAGTCCCTTATGGCTAAAACTCTTATTATATCGCCATGATTGATTTGTTGTGTTATAAATCATATTTTGCCAAGTCGTCCATGTTCCATTTTCATTAAATCTAATTGTACAGTTTGCATAATTTTGATTCAAAATACTTGTAGAATTAGTAAAATTGGCGTAAAAGTAATTATTAGAATCATTTATTGATTTATCTTTTTTATCACAATATGTGGTGCATATTGAATAATGTAATGGTTCAGCTTCATCAGTATCATCCCAAAGTTCAAGATTCAGCCCTTGGCTTGAGCTTGAAGTTCGTGCAATAACTACTGTTATAAGGCTTACAATCAGAATTAAGATTAAAAAAACCGCTTCCTCTTTTTTCATCCTTATTTATAGAATAAAAATTAATATAAAAACTTTTAGAAACTTATTTGGAATATAGAACTTAAGAATTTATCAAGCTCTTTTTGGTTGAGATGCAAAAATGAAAATCTGGCTTGTAATTTGTTTTCATCAATGAATTTTGAAATTCTATACATTGTATAATTGCAGAATGAATTTGTAGGAATTTTTGATATATCAAAGATTTTTGGAACGAAGAGATTGTAGCTGTCTTTTCCTGATCGTTCTATTAATTTGTTATTAAAATTATTTATGGCAATTTTTTCAAACCGGGTTTTGTCTGATTTCGCTATGCCAATAATTAATTTCGGATTTTTTAGAAGAATTGATTTTTCAAATTGCACCAAATCCTGCTTTAACTTTCCAAAAACAAAGACATCATGAAAATAATCTTTTAATTCTTTATTAAAAGAATTTGTTCTAAATGTATATGCCAGAATGTCCATATAAATCTGGTTCTGTCCTGAATCCAGAGAGTGATGCATTTATCAAATATTTTGGACTTTGAAGCTCTTCTTTCATTTTCGAATCTAATTCTTCTTGAACAGATTTAAATAAATCAGAAAGTTTGGCTTCCTCTTTAAATTCATCAAGAATTGATTTTAATGATAACTTTTTAGAGGTAGTCTTCATCTGACACCTTAGACTTTTTATATTTTGAATTTGATGGCTTTTGTTCTGCAGGTTCTTCTTCTTCCAATTCAGGTAAATCTTTCATGTCTATACTGTTTATAAGTTTCTTAAATTCTTCAAAGCTTTCTGAAGAAATTCTTGTGCCAGATTTTGTGAACCCTGTGTATTTTCCGGAAGTGGTATATTCCCTTATTGTAACGCCGACCCTTCCACCAAAATCATCTATTCTTACAATAATATCTGTATTGTCATTTTTTCGGATTTTCCCTATATCTTTTTCCATTTAAATTAAATGGCTTTATGCTTTTTAAGTTTTTGTATGTTATTGTTGATTTCGAATTATAGTAATATAATATACAACTTATAGTTATTAATATGTTTAAATTTTGATTTAAATGCCACATGAATTTTTTAGTCTTTTAATTGAAGAACATAAAGAAATTTTGGAGTTAATTGAAGATTTAGAAACTGGCAATGGAAAATCAAATATTAAACTGCTGTCAAAGGAATTGAATCTTCATATGAATGGGGAAGAAAAATTTTTTTATCCTGAATTGATGAAACTGAAGGAAATGCAGGAATTTTCTCTTGAGTCTTTTGATTTGCATGAGGTTACCGATAGGGCTTTAAGAAAATTAGTTGGATTTAGTTCTGCTGATTTTGAATTCAAAGTAAGGACTAAAGTTTTGAAAGAACTTTTTGAGCATCACATGAATGAAGAGGAAAATATTATTTTTCCTGAAACTGAAAATCTTATGAGTGAAGATGATCTTTATGTGATTCAGAATGATTATATTGAATACAGGGAGCAGAAGAAGGATGTCATTTAATTTTGATTTAGAGATCCGCTCTAAGTTATTTCGTCCACGGCAGTCTTAAAAATTCTAAAGAAATTTTGAGAACGTTAAATTCTCACGAATTTAAGTGAATGTAACCTAAACACTAATTTAATTCCTGAGACATAAGCTATTTCGCAAGCTCAATAGCTAAACGCCCACGGCAGGAATCGAACCTGCGAGCCCCGAAAGGCCCGGATTAGCAATCCGGTGCAATACCATTATGCGACGTGGGCCTATAAAAATAAAATAAATCCGATGTTTATAAATGTTTTAATTATAAATTTTCATAAAAATATGCAAATAAATTATAAAAAATAAAATAAAAAATTTTGGAAATTTATTTGCTTTTTGCTACATCATATAATGCTCTTAATGAGACTATTACTGCGCCAGGAGCTACAAATATTATTACTCCTTGTAAGAACGTTGTGAACACATTTGTTATCGATAAAAAGTTCATTACTCCTATCAAGGAATTTGCGCTAAGCAATAATGTAATTGTAGCTAACAAGTAAAGATTAACTTCAGCATCAGCAACATTAATTAATCCGACGACTAAACCTAAAATGCTGATTAATGCAACTATTCCTTTGCTGGAAAGAGCTGCAGGTTTAATCAAAGCAATAATTAATGTCAATAAAAGTCCAATAATAAAAGCCCAGACACCTACCTTGTCCATAATAGATGTTTCATGCTTTGCCATTTGTTTTAAATATACCCCCTTTCAGTTATTACATTGGGGTTTAAATCTTAAAAAGCAAGATTAGGATATTTTTAAATTTTATGTTGTTCTTTTTCTGACAACGGAATGACAAAATATTTATTTATAAAAATCTAAACCAATAAAATATACCCTCCAAAATTCAACTAAACCTGCCCACTTTCGAGCTTTCCTATCTACTGGATTAAACACAATGCTTATAAAATTGAATTTGCTCTCATTAATGCAGACTAGGTCGGCGGGCTAGCCCTCTGCCAATTGCAAACGGGCTTTATGGCAGACTGCAAGGAAAGGCGTGATATGAACCTATTAATGTTTTTAATTTGACGTTGAGGTTGTGTCCTCTTTGATCCTTCCATAGTAAAATGAGTCAGGCCTTGACTGGAGCAGCTCTAAACTTTGGTTTGGATGCTTGGGGGGTTGCATGACTGAGGAGAATTAAAAATCTCTTAACAGGGAATTTGAGCAAATTTCCGAGTCTGCATTTATGTTTTTATTCTTTTATTCTAAAAATTTAAAAACTAGACAAATTTAAATTAATGATGAAAAATAAAAGAGGCCAGCTTATCATACTTGCAGCTCTTATATTATCTGCTGTTTTAATTAGTTTTAATGTGACTCAAAATTACATACGAATTCAGGACGAGCCAAAAGAATTTTATGATCTTATTTATGAAATAAAAGAGGAAAGCATGAATGTGGTCGACTATGGGGTTTATTCCGGAGAGGTATCTGCACTTCCAGATTTTCTGAATCAAACAAAAACTAATTTAGAAGGCATTGATCCTGAAATGGAAATAATTTATATATATGGCGATTCGAATGAAGTTTTTGTAGTCAATAATGCAAAGCAAGATTTAACAGTTGGAGGAGAAGAAACAGTTGTACATAAAGGGCGTTCGGAGACGAAAAGTGTAATCTCATTTTCTGATTTTCAAATCTTAGTTAAGCAGTCTGTTGAAACTCCTTCTTCACATTCTGCTTCATTTTCCGGAAAAGATAAACTTGAAATCAAATTAAATGATATCCCTTATGAATTTCAATTAGGCCAGGATGATATCTTTTATTTGATTACAATTAAGAGGTCAAATAATGAAACCTATATTGCTATGCCATAAAAAGGGAATCAGTGAAATTATGGCTTATGTTTTTTTAGTCGTAATTGCTTTATCAATCTCTTTATTAGTTTATAGCTGGTTAAAATTTTATTCAAATTCTGCAAATGACCTTAAGGAATGTCCTGAAGACCTTTCTTTGATTATAAATAATTATACGTGCAATTCCGGAGTATTGATTTTAACAGTGCAAAATAAGGGGCTTTTTACAATAAGTGGATATACTTTGCGCGGAAGCAATGACGAGAACAGCAAAATCGGAACGTGTCTCTTAAAAAATTCCAGCATGGGTGGGGCAGGTGAAACATGGTTTGGGGTTAATGGGTTTAAACCTTCGGAATCTCCTAAAACTTTTTCATATGATCTTCCTGCTACTGATGAATGTCTGAATCTTAAATTTATTGAGTTGCAGCCTTTTACTGAAGAAATTATTGGAGGAGAGTCACGAAAAATTTTTTGTGAACGAATTATTAGGCGAGATATAATCTGCGGGTAAAATTTCAAATTCATTTTAAATGATAAAAAATCAACAAAATTTAGATTTTAGATATGATTTTATAGAAGCAACAAATTTATAAATATCAATAGAATTAAATTTATACCAAAAAGAGGAAAATAGATGAATAAAAAAGCTTTATCGCCAGTTATTGCAAGCGCTTTTTTAATTGCGTTAGTATGTGTATTGGCAGTTATTGTTTATACTTTTTCAAAATCTTTCATTGCCGAGCAAATTCAAAAATTTGACCAGCCAATTGAATCTGTCTGTGGGCAAGTTAATTTCAAGGCAGAATTAAAAACTGAATTAGGCCAGAAATATCTTAAACTTGCTAATTATGGAAATATTCCCATATACAATTTTGACTTAAAAGAAATAGAAGGTGGAAACTCTGAAGTTCAGACATTTGATTTTTTTCTAGATTCAGGTGAATCAAAAGAAGAAAAGTTAAGTTTGAAAAACATAAATTCAAATGAAGTTATAATCTATCCAAAAGTTTTAGGGAGGGTTAAAGATAAGACAACTAATAAAGCATTCACATGCTTGGATCAGGGACAATCTTTTAATTTGCAATGATTAAAATAAAAAATGTAAGGAGGTGTAGGTATGGAAAATAAAAAAGCTGTATCAACAGTGGTTGCAACTGTATTAATCATATTAATCACAGTAGCAGCTGTTACATTCTTATGGGTAGCAGTTAATAGTCTTGTACAGGATAAGATTACAAAGAGCGTAAATTGTAACGAGGTAAGTCCCGATTTGATGATATTGGAAGAAAAAGGATGGACTTGTTATGATGGTGTAACTCACAATACCAGCATTCAGGTTAGCAGAGGGGCTGGAGATTATGAATTGAAAAGAATAGAGCTTGTTTTTTCAGAGAAAGGAAGTACTGTTAACGTTTCAAAACAAACAGACATTCCTTTGAGAAACTCAGAAAAAACATACAACCTTAATTCAACAATGTGGGGCATTAATAACGCTGATTCCGTTAAGATAACTCCTGTTTTACAGGTAGGAAATCAAGAGCAATTTTGTGACCCAACAAAAGAAGTTGCAATAAGGCCTTGTTCAAGCTAAAATTTTAATTTTTTATTTTAATTTTTTATGTTAGAAATGCTCCAAAACCGCACACAGAGTGTGCGTGCATTTCTGAGCACGGGGAAATTGCTTATTAGATTTTGCAATTTTCTGTGACTGCAAAATTCAATCAAATTGAATTTTGCTGATATTCAAAAATTCAAAGAAAACTGGCGCCAAAAAATTAAAACAATGTGAAATAACAAATAAGAATTTTTGATTTAAAATCTAATATCAAAAAATGCACTTAAACTTAAAGATTGACAAAAAAGAACATAAGCAAGCACAAGTATGGGTAGAAACTGTAATATATACACTTATAGGACTTTCAATAATCGGACTTTTATTGGCAGTTTCAAGACCAAAAATAAATTCCATAAAAGACCAAATTGCTATTGAACAAACCATAGAAATTCTTAATAAAATTGATTCTAAAATTTATGAAGTCCAAAAAGCTCCCGGGAATAAGAGAATACTTGAACTTAAGATTTCAAAAGGAACTTTAACTATTGACGCGAAAAACGAACAGATATTTTGGAAGATGAATTCACGCTACGAATACAGCCAGCCCGGAGAAAATATTCCTGTAGGGAATTTAATTATTCTTACTGAAACAGCTGTAGATTCATGGGATGTCTTGATAACATTAAATTACAGCGACAAAAATTTTAATTTTACTTATGCCGGTGAAAATGCAAAAAAAGAGATAGATTCTGCGCCTACTTCTTATTACATATCTCTTGAAAATTTGGGCGTAGATTCTAACAACAAAATTTTGGTTGACTTTAATGAGAATTAGATTTTGCAGAATTAACAAAAAATAATTTTAATATCTTTTTTCTTCAGATTTTATTTTCCCTTTAACTTTAAAAATATTTATAAAATCATCATCCGACAATAATATAAACTATAATTTCTAATTAAAACAGGGTGAAATGGAGACTATTAATTTTAATCCGCAAGTTCCGAATATTCCTAAACTATTGGATAAAAAACAAATTAATGTTAGATACATGGTAATTGCGCCGTATGCGGTTGTCCACATATTTTATGATGAACAGGTAGGGGAGATTCTTTATAAACTTGAAGAGCCGGTTCTAAATTCAGAGGAAAAAGAAAATCTAAAAAAGATAGAAAAAGCAATTCAGGAGATAATAAACGTTGATTTAGTTGCAGAGACCAATAATGAAAAATTAATAGATTATATTGACAAAACAATTAAAGTGATAATCTCTGAAATTGGACTAAAAATAGAAGAAGAATCATATAAAAAAATTTTTTATTACCTTTATAGAAATTTTATCGGATTGAATGAAATTGAAGCCCTCATGCATGATTATTTCATTGAAGATATAGAATGCAATGGAGCTAACGAGCCTATTTATATTGTCCATAGAGTTTTTAGAAATCTAAAAACTAATGTTAAATTTGATTCAATAGAATACCTTGCCAGTTTTATCGAAAAAATAGCGCAGAAGTCAGGACGATATGTCTCTTATGCATCTCCCTTGCTTGACGGGACATTACCTGATGGTTCAAGAGTAAATGCTACATATACTAAAGATATCACCTCTAAAGGCCCTACTTTTACAATCAGGAAATTTACCAAAATTCCATGGACCCCTATTCAACTTTTAGGATTAAAAACTTTAAGCCCGGAAATGCTTGCATATTTTTGGATTTTAATGCAGTATAAGCTTAATGTCATGATTGCAGGAGCGACGTCATCTGGAAAAACTACCCTGCTTAATGCAATTGCGTTTTTTATCCCCCCTGAAGCAAGAGTTGTTTCTATTGAAGATACCCGTGAATTAAATCTTCCTAGGGAAAATTGGCTTCCTTCTGTTGCAAGAACAGGCGTTTTTGTTTCTGGGGCTGGCGAGGTTGATATGTTCAGCTTGCTTAAAAATTCATTCAGGCAAAATCCTGATTATGTAATTGTAGGGGAAGTAAGAGGTACTGAAGCTTATGTTTTGTTTCAGGGTATGGCATCTGGGCACGCTTCTATTTCAACTATGCATGCAGATTCAGTAGATACGGTAATAAGAAGGCTTGAGACTCCTCCTATTAGTCTTAATCCGACACTTGTCAAGGGCCTTGATGCAGTTGCTGTAATGAGCCATGTTATTGTCAACAATCAGGAATCAAGAAGGCTAAAAGAAATTATAGAAGTTGTCGATGTTAAATCTGATGGTGTTGCTTTAACAAATACCCCTTTAGTCTGGGACCCTGCCCAAGACAAATTTTATTCAAAAAAAGACATAAAGGTTTTTGAAAAAATTGAGAAACAGCATGGAATATTAAAATCTGAACTTTTGAAAGAATTTAATATAAGAACAAAATTAATCTGTGAATTATACAAAAGAAAAATTTTCAGTTTTGATGAACTGCAAAGATTAGTTAATGATTATTACAAAAATCCTTCAGAAGTTTTAAAGAAATATGGGGTTATCTAAAAATAGTTAAATAATTACTCCTTTATTTTGCATAAAATGAAAAAAGTATTGATAATTATCCTTGTGATATTTTTAATTTTTGCCTGCATTCTATTTTTTAAATTTAATCAAAATAACCCTTCAGATTTTTTCTGCAAAACAAATTATGATTGCATCCTTATTAATAATCATCCTTCTTCTCCTTCAAAATGTGTCAATAAACATTGGAAGTTAGAATGGGATAACAATTCAAAATCAAAGGAAACTGAATGGGAATGTATGGCGGAGCCTGTTTGCACAGGATCTTTAGAATGTTTAAATTTGATTCCAGAAGATAAATATTGTGAATGCATCAATGAACAATGTGAAAGAGCTGATGTTTCTAAGTATGGCCCATGGCAATGGGTTTGTTAATTTTTCTTTATCTTAATTATAATAAAAATTATCAAGACAACTATTCCAATAAAAATAAAAATTTTTTCCTTTCCAAAATTTTCTTGTTCGTTGCCTTTAATATTGTGATCTGAAATTTTGTTTTCTATCTCGCTTTTATTTTCAGTTATGATAGTTAGATTTTCTTCTGTATCATTTTTATCTAAACTGCCTTCATTTATTATTTGTTCAGTATTATTAACCTTCATCATGAAGCTACCTCCTCCTGACGACGAACCCGAACCTGAGTAACAAGAGCCACAATCTTCAGAGCAGATTTCGCAGGTTTCTTCTGCATTGCATATTCCATCTCCGCAGTAGGAATAATTTGTAAATTCGATTCTGA
>JBMOLG010000011.1:0-1094 GCA_049324275.1 Nanobdellota archaeon
CCTTTGCACAACCCACTTAAATTGTGAGCTCTTTCTACTTCTGCCTTCTTATACATTTCTTGCCTCCTTTGAAATTGATTTCAAAACAAAGACTGCTGTCTGCCTTCATTCGATTTATCTTTATTGCTTAACTCCTTATCCCTTAACTCCTTATCCCTTGTCTCCTGTGATTTTCTCCAAAAAAACTTTCCTACTCTATCTGAAAAAATCAAAAGACCTTCTTCGGGATGGCTGGGACAGGAAAAAATTGTTCTTGTATCTACAAAAAGAACATTACACTTTTCTCCACACGGGGCAAAGACAACCTGTCGATATATTGACCCAGAAAGGAATGTTTTTTCTTCCTGTATCCTGACCAAAAATCCTTTGACAAAAAACTCTGAAATTATCATTTTTATTTAATCATTACCTGCCTATCAGACACTTGTTCATAATTACTAATCTATTCTTATAAACCTTACACTGCCATCAAGATAAAATTCAATAGGATTTTCAGTAGAGTTTTCAAGGTTCACTTTCTGAATAGCTTTAGCTATCTCAAGCAATCCACCATTGCATATAGTATATCCCTTTTTTATGTATTTTTGTAGTCTTTGTAAAGTAGATAGAGGATAGGGTAAGCTGTTAATAACTAATCTTCTTTTTGCTAAATCCATAAAAAATGTTTCGTGATGAGATACATTTTCTTTGTCAACAGCACAGCAAACCACTGTAAAATCAAATTTTTCTATAGTTTCTTCAGGAGATGAAAAATAATGAGCAGAAACAAGTTGTATCTTGTTTTTCTTCCAGATGTAATTTGTAACTCTCTCATTACTAAAAGTCGGCAATATATTTTGAATCTTGAAAAATTTTATAGCTTTCTTAAATTCTTTTTCTGAAGGGAAGAATATATCTATGTCTGAAGAACATCTGCCTATCGTGAAATAATCTCTTAGAGCTCCCCCTGCAATCCAACAGACAGCAGGCAATTCTGCTAAAATTAAATCAGAAAAAAATTTTATACAGTTTTGAAATTGTTGAATCACTTTTCGCACTCCTTCTTTTTAATCCCCAAAATTGCCTTTTTTTTGACACTGTGTTTTTGAAGGGAT
>JBMOLG010000012.1:0-1084 GCA_049324275.1 Nanobdellota archaeon
CAAGCAGAGCGTGAAGAAGTCTATTACTCCGTTTGTGAGCTTGTGCAAAACAGATTGAATAAAGCGAGGAGTGTGTGAATGGATTTATGGGGAAATGATGAAATTGAAAAACCAGTTGAGGTAAACATTTATGCTGATGAGATAATGTCAAAAAAGTGTCCATATACAAATCATCATTGGCACTATATCGGTATAATAGTCGAAGATGTCAATAATCCATTGTTACCAGATATAATCAAAGAAAGATTTTGCAATAATTTTGATAAATCTTCACCCTATTATGAAAAAAATAATAAACAAATTCATTGGTCAGAAATTAGAACAGCCGATGTAAAAAATATTTGTAAAAGGTGGTTCCAATACATACTAGATCCCTCAAAAAGTTCTAAAACATTTTATTGCAGTATACTTGGAATTAATGATAGTTTTTTGAATAAAGAGGAATTTGATGCAGAAAATGATTTTAATAGTAAATATAATAGATTTTTTCGAAGCTCAATTAAATATTCATTGAAATGCTTCTTCGGAGGCAAAAAAATTATAATAAAAAATATTTACCACGAACAAGGTCAGCAACAACATCACGAATATTTCCCTTGGCACGTGATATTTAAATTAAAATCTGAAGAACCAAATTTTTCATTTGAAAAAGGAAATATTGAATTTTTACAAAAAGATCATAGGAATGATGAAAGATCAAATTTAATTCAACTTTCTGATTGTTTTATGGGTGCTATTACAAATATTATCCACGGTTTTGAACATAGCAATCGTTCAAATTACAGGATAGAATTATTAGATCTGTTGCTACCTCTTGCACAAAGAATGATTAAGGAACCGAAAAACATAAATAGTTCATATGCACATTTAAATAGAATAATGATAAGTTTTTTTCCAAAGCGAAAAACAGACTTAAATGATCCTCAGCGATATGTAAATCAATTTTATAATAACAGAAGATTGAAATATGAAGAAGATAAATCCGGGCAAGAAAGTTTTTCTTTTTAATAACCTCAACTATCTCGAAGACCAGATAGACATAATGGTTTACAAACTCTACGAGCTAACCTACGAGGAAGTTAAG
>JBMOLG010000013.1:0-1065 GCA_049324275.1 Nanobdellota archaeon
AGTTATACTTTTCCACATAAGTAATAAATAGATAGTAAAATTATGATATAATAACTAAGTTATATTATAGTTTGTTTGAGGAATAATATGGCTGGTAAACCAATAAATGCAAAAATAATTAAAGGTGGCATTAATAAAGTTGAAGAAATGGTGAGACAAGAGAAAGATCCAAAGGTTAAAGAAAGATTACAAGCGGTCCTGTGGAGAATGCAAAAGGTACAACCATCAGAAATAGCAAGAAGATTAAATCGAGAACCAAATACTATTTCAAGATGGCTCACAAAATGGAATAAGCAAGGCTACGAAGGCTTATTAGACAAAACTAAACCCGGAAGGCCCACAATACTCAGCTTGGATGAACAGCAAAAAGTAATAGAAATTGTTGAGAATAGAAAACAAGGAAGAATTACAAGTAAGATTATATCTATAAAGATAAAAGAAAAATTTAATAAAGAAATATCAAAAGAAAGAGTTAGGGTTTTCCTTAATAAATCTGGCTTAAGCTGGAAAAAACCTCAAAAAGAGGACTATAGAAAAGATGAAGAAAAAAGAAAAAATTTTATTAGTGAACTAGAAAAAAAAAGTATATAAATTAGATGAAAAAACAATGATATGGTTTGCAGATGAAGTATTTTTTCACTTAGATGGCTCTTTATCATATGATTGGATGCCAAAAAATACTCGAAAAGTTATTAAAACAAATGGATCAAAGCTTAAAGATTGTGTTCTTGGAGTAATTCAACCAGAAGATGGTATTTCATTTTTTCTACAAACAGAATGGATTGATGCACTTGTTTTTTCTGCATTTTTGAACGAATTATCTAAATATTATCCGGATAATAACCATTTCATCATACTTGATAATGTTGCTTATCATAAATGTCAAGGCACAGAAGATTATCCATTACCTGAAAACATTGAATTAATGTTCCTTCCCCCCTATTCACCAGACTTTAATCCAATAGAGAGGCTTTGGAAATTCTTTAAAGATGAATTTATTAATAACTCTTTCTTTAAAACCCTTAGTGATCTTAAAGATGCTGTTTATGATGGGTTGAAAATACT
>JBMOLG010000014.1:0-1041 GCA_049324275.1 Nanobdellota archaeon
TTATTACTCCGTTCATAAAATGTTTGACAGATAAAGCTCAAATATGTTAAAATTATTAGATGAACGAGAAGAATGATACCAGAAACTTAACCCAAAAAGAACAGGATATAATCCGAGAAAAAGCTGTTTTAATGGTTAAATCAGGTTTAACACAAACAGAAACAGCAAATCTTTTGGGTGTATCAAGACAGTCTGTTAATGGTTGGTATAACAATTATAAGGCTAATGGCAAGAAATCTCTTAAGTCAAAAAAAAGAGGTAATCCTCAAGAGCCAAAATTAGTTGGTTATCAAGCTGCAGCAATTGTAAATATAATAAAAGACAGACACCCAGAGCAATTGAAGATGCCATTTGTCTTATGGACCAGAGAAGCAATACAACAACTAATAAAAAACAAGTTTAATATTGAAGTATCATTAACTACAGTTAGTCGTTATCTAGCAAAGTGGGGTTTTAGTTCTCAAAAACCATATAAAAAAGCTTACGAACAGAACCCTAAGCTTGTTGAAGAATGGTTAACAAATCAATACCCACAAATCAAAGAAAAAGCTAAAAAGCAGAAAGCAACAATATTTTGGGCTGATGAGACAGGATTAAGATCAACTCATTCTTCTAGAAAAAGTTTTTCTCCTAAAGGAGTTACTCCAGAAATAAAAATAAGTGCTAAAAGATTCAGTGTAAATATGATTTCAGCAATTACAAACTATGGTAATCTTAGTTTTATGACTTATACAGGTAGATTTTCCTCTAGAGTATTTATAGAATTCTTAAAAAGACTCATTAAACACAAAAAAGGTAAGATATTTCTTATTGTTGACAATCTTTCTGTTCATAAATCTAAAATGGTTAAAGAGTGGATTAACAAACATAAAAGAAGAATTGAGTTGTTTTTTCTGCCTCCTTATAGTCCAGATATGAATCCTGATGAGCTTTTGAATCAAGATCTAAAGGCAAATATCTATAAATCAAAGAGGCCTTCAGATAGAAATGAATTAAAATCAATGGTGATAAGCAAATTAAAAAGTTTTCAAAAAAATCCAC
>JBMOLG010000015.1:0-1029 GCA_049324275.1 Nanobdellota archaeon
GCCACCAATATGAATTATACCAAAAGATTAAATCCAACAATGAGAATAAGGATGATTGAGTTAGCTCAATCATCCTTAGGCGTCAAAAAAACCTGTGAGTTGCTTGGAATAAGCAGAAATACATATTATAAATGGCTTAAAAGGCTTGATCCTGAAAATATTTATGAAAGTTTATCTGATAGAAAACCTGTACCGAGAAGGCAACACAAGAAAACCCAGAAGGAGTTTGAACGAATTATTATTAAAATTTATGATAAATTAAGATGGTCAAGTCTAAAAATTCATTGCTATCTTAAGAATAATGGTATTTTAAACCCCTCTACTTCAAAGCCTATCGCAGAATCAACTATTAGAAACATTCTTAAACGTTATGGTAGAAACATTAAAAAGATTACTAAAGAAATTATTATCCGCTATGAAAAAGAATTTGCGGGTGAAATGGCACATATTGATCTTAAAAAACTTCCTAATGTTAGGGGTGAAAATCCTAAAAATAAAAAATATCTTGCTGTTTTAGAAGATGACGCTACAAGATTAACTTATGCTGAAATTTTAGACAATAAAAAATCTAAATCGTTAGCTGATTTCTTAAAAAGAGGGTGTTTTTGGTTTAGTAACACTTATGAAATCAGCTTTGAGAGCCTATTATCTGACAATGGAAAAGAATTTACCTGGCATACTGAAGAAGGCAGAAAATTCCATAGCTTTGAGGTTATGTGTAGGTTTTTAAATATTAAACATAAATATACCAAGGTTAGAAGACCTCAAACAAATGGTAAAGTTGAAAGGTTTAACCGAACTATTGATGAGGAATTTCTTTCTAAATACTTGTTTGACTCTCATAAACATAGAAATATTAGCTTACAACAATGGCTAAGATGGTATAATGCGGCCAGAATGCATATGGGCATTAAAGGTTTATTTCCAGTACAAAAACTGGCCGTTTGTCGTAAAATGGAGGTTGATAAAAACATCATTCAAGTTGCTTGATTTTTTGTTAAAGTGTCACCCAAGTGACGACTTATTACA
>JBMOLG010000016.1:0-1011 GCA_049324275.1 Nanobdellota archaeon
ACTGAATTTTAAATAAGGTTGCAAAAAATATATGAAACCTCTATTTTAGAAGTGTCCAAACTCCAAAATAGAGGTATATATTATGTTACAAGCAACACACCTTTTTATCAAGCAAATCCTTACTTTCGGTAAATTTCATTCTTCACAAATTCCCAAAAGAGTTTACGCCGAATTACTGACAGAATTTACAAACATCAAGAACAAAGATGTGATTGTAATTCCGGAATTTATAAAGAAATTCTGTAAAAATGGATGGAATTTAATAGCAGATGAAACTATTAATGGCAAGTATGGCCTTAAACATATAACAAGAAAGCTGAAAATTCTCAATAATGGGGGGTATTGCCGTGGATATAAAGTGGTGTTATTTCTTTTGAACAAAGATAATCTAACAATTCCAATTGGGTTTGCTTTTTACCATAAGGAAAGCGGCTCTGTTACGGAACTTACTTTGAAATTTATTGGCAGATTGCGCAATGAGTTTCATGTCAAACCTAAAATCTTTATTGCAGACGGAGCTTACGATGTTAATAAACTGATAAAACGTTTAACCGATTATGGTTGGCCCTGCATTATGAGGTGTAGAAGCAGCAGGAAGTTTAGTAAAACACCTCTCAAAAAATTAATCCCAAGAGGTTTTGGTGAAGTTAAAGGTGAATTGAATAATAAAACAAAAGTCAAAGTTTTTAGGCGCAAAGAGCGTTATTTTATTACTAATAGAATGCTAATGAATATGCAAAAAGCTGTTAAATCATATACTTCCAGATGGAAAGTTGAAGAAAGTTTCAGGTTTTTAAAGAGTTGCATTGGTATAAAACGCTGTCAGCAGCATAGAACAATCTCTCAGGAAATTTTTATTTGGATGTGTTTAATTGCTTTTGCCCATTTCTCTTATCAAGAAAGTATTTCAGAGGTATCTATGTATAAACTCTATGATAATGTCATCTTTGGGATTCAGGATTTTGATTTATCCCTATTGAAAGAGCTTTTCACTATGAGTTAAATTTCAGT
>JBMOLG010000017.1:0-45081 GCA_049324275.1 Nanobdellota archaeon
TCAAAATAGCAGAACCTTGCTTCCTGTGAAACAATCTCCCTTGTAATATCTGTCAGTTCATATATATACGAATCAACTTCTGTATCAAAATTAGTGAACGTCTTGCTCTCATCCCCTTTTACAAAATTAAATTCCTTGTTAATCTTTATCAATACCTTTTCCGGGGCAAGTTCAATTTTATAATCTAAATCCTTGTCAGAAATCACAAACCCTTTATTTTGCAAGTCTGACTTAAGCGAATTAAAACATTCTTTTATCTCTTCTTCTGTATTCTCTTTTATCTGCGCTTCAATTTGTTTTTTTAATAATGGATGTATATTAATACATGAAGAATAATAGTCTGCACTATAACATAAATAAGTATAATTCTCTCCCTTGTACATAATTTTAAGCTCAGGATTAATCACTCCTCCATTTTTCAAAATATCATCAATAGATTTCTCAACGGCGTTCCTTGCGCATTTGTCAATATATCTCTGTGCATCAACTTCTTCAGATTTAGTTGAAATAAATCCTTTGTTCTTTGAAAATATGTAAAATAAAACTATGCCGACAACTATAAGAATTCCCAATATTATAAAAATCGTAATCTGCGCCTTTTTGTTAAAGATAAAATCTTGATTTCCTCTTTTCTTCATCAAAAATAATAACTAATCTTACATTTAAATATTTTTAATTTGCTTAATCAATAGAATTCTAAGTTTATTTTTTTCTGTAAATTCTCTTTATTATGATATTTTCAACAGGCCAATCTTCATAATATCCTTTCTCACCTGTTTTAATATTCTCGATTTCTAAAACAACATCCTGGCCGGAAATCACTTTTCCAAAAACTGCATATCCTTGATTTGTTTGGCTATAATCTAAAAAATCATTATCTGCAGTATTGATAAAAAATTGACTTGTGGCAGAATCAGGAACATTTGTCCTAGCCATTGCTATTGTAAACTTTTTATTTTTTATCCCATTGTTTGATTCTAAAATAATTGGTTCATGTGTTTGTTTTTCTTTGCCGTCGGAAGTTAATCCTCCGCCCTGTATCATAAATCCTGCAATAACCCTGTGAAATATTGTCCCATCATAAAATCTTTCATCAGCATATTTTAAGAAATTATCTACTGTAACCGGAGCCCTGCTTCTATCTAGCTTTACTTCAATGTTCCCTTTATTTGTTTCAATCACAACAATATCTTCCATTTTAATGCTATTGCCAGTAATATTGAAATATAAAAAACTTCCTATTATAATCACAATCAAAGCAATCACAAAAATTTTTTTATCCATAAAAATTTATTTTAATTAGCTATAAAAAGTTATGTGATAAGCGAATTTATTTAATTCAAAAAATAATTCAAAAATCTGGAAAAGAAAAATTATTTGAATATCTGAAAAATTTAGGAAAATAAAGATACAGAAAAAGATTTGCAAGAGAATTTAAAAATTTTTTTGGTTTTGAAATCGGAGATGTTTGATTTATCTATAAAAAACGTATACTTATACTCTTTTAGAATATCAATTACACTTATTCTTTGAATGACATCTGAAAATTTATTCATTAAGTTTTGAATTGTTTCTTGAAATTCATGATTGCTTTCAAATTCAAATTCAGGTTCTAAATCCCATTCGCGCCTTCTTCAAATCTAACAAAACATTTATCAAAAGGAGGATATACTATCTCAAATAATTGGGGAAATAATGCCTCGCAATTATTAGAAGATTCAGAGTTTGGAGGAATCGGTACAATATATGAACAAGATAAAAAAATCTGTTTTGCAAAAGATTTCTCAAGACTAAAGCCAAATCAATTTGAAAACTTTTTATATGTTTTTAAAAAAATAGCATAATTTATTCATTCTCCACTCTCGGAGCAAGAACAAACCTAATGCCCATATTATCTCCCGGGAAATCTAATTTTAATGGATAATCATCAGAAAAGTTGATTATTACTTTATTTGCAAGTTTTCCCGCCTTTATGAATTTCATCAAATATTCAATAGAATATTTTGCTTTTCCAATGCCTTCAATTTTAGCTTCATCTCCTGAAAATTCTGCCCTTGCAGAATTTAAGCTACCGCTTCCCTCAATTACAAAGAAATCTTTGCCTGAAATTAAAGAGCATGAATCTGCCACAATTGAACAGTCCTCAACTGCCTGAGAAAAATTTGAAGTATCCATTTCAACCTTGCATACAAAACTTAATTCAGGCTCATTTTTGTCTTCACTTTCAATTTCAATTAAAGAAAGATTAAATACTCTTTTAACTTTGTCAAAGATTGTAATCTTCAACTGATTTTCTTCTTGTTCAATTAAAACACTTGAACTTGATGTTGCTCTTCTTAAAACTAATTTTAAATCAGAAAGATTAACTCCCCAAACTTCATTTGAAATTTCATATTTTGAAAAGCTTTCTCTTGGAAGCTTAAATATTACCATTGCGACATTTGCTGGATCAATGGCTACAATTGAAAATCCCTCTTCTGTTAATTTGATTCTGACTTCAGAAACCAAATCTGAAATAACGTTGATAGCATCAGAAAGAATTTTCGGTTTATCGATTCTTATACTCATTAAGGTAATTTAGCCTCTATATATATAAATATTGTTGCAATAAAATAAACATTACTTTTAATAATCAAAAAATTTATACAAAAAAATGAGGCCCGTCCAAAAAATCGCTATATCTTATTATTCTAGAAAAGATGTGCAGAATGCTATTTTTGACTTTTGTAAAAATCGTGAAACAGTGCCGCGTTATTTAATGGAGCATTTTGGAAAACGCCCGGATATGCTAGACTATCCTTCAGATATTTTTAATTACGCAAAGTCTGGGGCAACATCGTTTCATTGCTCTGAGGAGCTTTGGCAGGATCCAATGCAAATTTCAAGGGATAATGTTAACCTCAGCGAATTAAGAGTAGGATGGGATTTTTTGATTGATATTGATTCAAAATATCTTGATTATTCAAAAATTGCTGCAAAATTATTAATCCAAGCACTTGAATACCATGGCATAAAAAACTTTGGCATAAAATTTAGCGGTTCGAAAGGCTTTCATTTGATTGTTCCATGGAAAGCCTTTCCAGAAGTAATTGATGGGGAAAAAACAAAAGATAAATTTCCTGAATGGCCACGCTTAATTGCGAATTATCTGCAGGAAATGATTCATGATAAATTAATTGAAGAAATATTCCGCTTGACAAATATACTGGATTTAGAAAAAAGATCAAAAAATCTTTTTGAAATCAAATGCAAATCCTGCGGGAATTCAGCTTCAATCCAAAAAGTTTCTAAATATCTTTGTGGAAATTGCAAATCTGAAATGAAAAGCATGAAATCTACCCGAAATAAATTAAAATGTCCGAATTGTAAGTGGGATATGGAAAAAGTTGGTGAAGATGAGATTTATATCTGTAGCAATTGCCAGATAAATTCCCAAAAATTTTCGGATAACTTTGAAAAAAAACCCGTAGCAACTGGCCTGATTGATTCAGTGGACATTGTTTTAGTTGCATCAAGGCATTTATTCCGTGTCCCTTATTCTTTGCATGAAAAAACTGCACTGTCTTCAATTGTCATTAATAAGGATCAAATTGAGGATTTCTCTCCCAATTCAGCAGATCCTTTAAAGATTCAAATAAAAAACTTTGTTCCGGATTCGTCTCCTAATGAAGCAAAAGAATTATTGATTCAAGCAATAGACTGGCAAAAACGAAAAATTAAGAAAACAGAAAAATTTTCAGGAAATGCCTTAGATGTAAAAAGTCTTGCAATCCAGGAATTTATGTTTCCGCCATGCATTCATCATATTTTGAAAGGCATTAAGCAGGATGGTCGTAAAAGGGCGCTTTTTGTATTGTTATCTTTTTTTGTCAGTCTGAATTTTCCAATGGAATTTATAGATGCAAAAATTAATGACTGGAATAAAAAAAATTACAAGCCATTAAGAGAAGGTTACATCAAAGCTCAGTTAGATTGGTTCCTGAAAAATAAAATTCTTCCACCAAATTGTGATAAGGTATATTATAAGGAATTGGGCATACAATGTCAATGTCATAACATCAAAAATCCGATTAATTACTCAATTAAAGAAGCATTGCGTTTAAAACATGAAAAAAAATCTGATTAATGTTACTGATTTGTCTTCATATATTTATTGTCCCCGAAAGTATTATCTTGAAAAAATTAAAGGGCTGAAACAGGCCCCGACAAAAGTTATGATTGAAGGAAAAATCCGGCATGAGATTCTTGAAGAATTTGGGAAAACCGAATTGAAATTTTTAGAAAACTTTGAACTGATCAATAAGGAATTTACAAAGAAAAAGATGCTTATCTGTTATGAAAATTTTGTCAAAAAAATAATTGAAGACAACTTCAAAAAAAATATGCATATAATAAAAAATTTTAAAATTAATGAAAATGAGTTTGCTTCAATTATTTTTGAATCAATGAAAGAAGAAATCGAACTCCGGGCTGAATCAGTTGATAATGCGATAAAAAAAGGATTTTTTGGTAAGGAATTAATTCTGAATCTTATTCCAAAATATGCATCTGAATTTTATTTGGAATCTGAAACTCTCGGAATAAAGGGTCGTGCAGATAGAATAGTTTTTTCAGATCTAACAAATAAAAATATTATTCCATTCGAGTTAAAAACAAGGGAAATTCAAAAAATTTATTTATCTGATGAAATCCAGCTTGCCTGCTATTCTCTGCTTTTAGAAGAAAAATTCTGCACAAAAATTCCGGTTGCGATTTTGCAGGCAGGAAATAAAAAATTTGAAGTTTTAATCTCCTCTGAATTAAGGCAAAAAGTTTTCGATTTAATCGAGCAGATTAGAGACATAGAAAAAAATTTGGTGTTTCCTTCCAATTTTTCAAAATGCCAGACCTGCGCTTATGAAAAAGAATGCGGAGAGCTTAAGGTAATTTCAATTAAAGAAAAAAATGAGGCCTAACAGCGAAACCTTAATAAATACAAATAAACTATAAAAAAAATGACAAAAAAAGTAGGTGTAATTTTAATCATCTTCTTATTGATGTTAGCTTTTACAAAAACAATAACTGCTGACACAAACTCTACGAATTCATCTTTAGTTTCACCTTCAGTGCAATATTCAGAAAATCAAACAAAAATAGATCAGGCATATAAATGCCTCGAAGATAAAATAACTGAAAAAGATTGTTCAGAACTTCCAATCTCAGAAATCTCATTATCAATTTTAGCTGGCTCTTCTTCAGAAATTTTGAAAGATTGCAAATCTGCCCTTCAGGAAAAAAAATCCTCTAAAAATTGCTGGCCTTCAAATAATTGCAACATAAAAGATACTGCCATTGCCGTCCTGGCTTTAAATTATTTGGGAGAAGATACTTCAGAAGCAGAAGAATGGCTTTTAAATCAAAATAAAACTTCAACAGATCTAGATTGGTATTTAGAACAGGATTCTGAGGGTCAAACAGAATGCAAGATTTCTTATAATGAAAATAATTATCCCATTAGCATAGATACAAATAAAAAATTAAGTTCTGGCGCCGGAAATTGTTTAGTATTAAGTTCTTCAGGGTTCTGGCTTCAGGTTGTGCCCTCCTGTTATGATCAAACTTTTACTATGAGTTGCAACAAACAGTTTATTTCAACCATGTTCTATAAACAAAAAAATGATCCTTCTTCGCCATTTTTTATACTGGCAGATACCCCTTCAGCTCCAGCAGAAGGAACTATTGAATTAAAAATCAAAACAAAATGTTTTGGTATGTCTTCATGCAGTTATGAAGAAACTGCTTGGGCAAGCCTTGCATTGCTAGAAACAGGTCATGATATAAGTTCTTTTATTCCTTACCTGATGGCTACTGCTGATTTGGATGTTAATAAAAAATATGAGCCAAACGCATTCATTTATTTAGTAACAAATTATGATGAATATGCCGTTAAGTTAATTCAGGAGCAGAAAATTGAAAGTTATTGGGAAGCTCCATCCAGCGCTTATGGGAAATATTATGATACTGCTTTAGCCTTGCTTTCACTGAAAGAATCCACTTCTAATCAAGTATTGAAGTCAAAAGATTGGCTTATGAAAGTTCAATCAAAATCAGGATGCTGGGGAGATTCAATTAGGGATACGGCCATGATATTATGGGCAATTGGAGGAAGAGCTCCAAAAATATCTGAAGCGGGAGTAACATATTGCATTGATGCAAATTATTTTTGTATTCAAAAATCTGAATGCCCTCAAAATCAGCAACTTGAAAATTATTTTTGTTCAGGCTTGGCAAGCGTTTGCTGTAAAGAGGAAAATTTGAAAACATGTGAACAAATGAATGGACACTCTTGCAATAGTGCTGAATATTGCACAGGTGAACAGCAAAAATCTTCCGATATTGAGGAATGCTGTATTGGGGCCTGCAAAAAAAGTTCCCCCGCAAGTTTGGAACAAACAGAATGCGAAGAGAAAGATTATTATTGCCGCACTGAATGTTCAGATAATCAGGAAGAAGCAGATTATGATTGTGGGGAGGATAAAGTTTGTTGTAAGCCTTCAGGAACTTCAACTCCAACAAATTCAAAGATCTGGATTTGGATATTAATTGCTGGAATTGTAATTGTCGCAGGAGCCATAATATATTTATTGAGAGATAAAATTAAATTAATGTGGTTCAAATCAAAAGTCCAATCAGAAGAAAGTCCCGCAAGTTCAACTAGTCCTTATCCTCCTTATCCTCCAAAACCAGGTTTTCCGCCTGTTAGAAGAACACCAGCAATTCCTCAAAAAAGTAATCAACAGCCAATTAGAAAAGATAAACAGATGGACGAAACTTTTAAGAAATTAAGGGAAATGAGCAAGTAATAATCAATTGATAATCTTTAAAAATTATTCTTTTGATCTAAATTGATGGACTTTTTGAATAATTTATTAAAAATACAACCTAAACTAATCGACAATCCTTTGGATTGTTTTATTATTATGGAAACTGGTTGCATTGAAATAACCTCTGCTATTTCTTTATTATCTAATATAAAGTTGAATAAATATCACTATTATCCTTTAACTTATCAAAATGGTATATTAAGAGAAAATTTACCTTCTTTATATAATCAAATCAATCATTTAGGCGGATTGATTGAAAATAATTTTAAGCAAGATTCTATGCAATGTTTAGTAATTGATGATGCAATTTATAGCGGAAGAACTCTTGCAAACATTGTTTCTTATCTTCAAGTATTGGGTTACAGCTTTAAAAACATGTTTGTTTATTCTAGGGATATAAGATGCAACTCTAAAAATTGGAAAGATAATAGTTTTAATGGAGATAACTCAATAATTTTAAGCCATGTGTCTCATTATGATAAATTTCTCAAATCAAATTCATTGAAACTCTAATAAATTACAAATTCAAATGATTGATAAAATCAAAAAAACTTTAAAAGTGCAGAATCTTAAAATTTACATGAAAAGAGAGGCATTATTGTTTTTTGTTATTTTATTTATCGCAATCACTTCAGCAGAACCGGCCTTGAATTTAAACAAACAGGAATTCCAGCCTGGAGAAACTTTAATTGCAGAAATAAAAGGAGATTTTGCAAAACAGATTTCTTTAAATGATATCCAATTTTATGAAGGCAAGAAAAGAATTTTTTTCGAGCGTGATCTAACTTTTTACAACAATACTCATTTTTTTTACGCCTATTTAACCAAATCTGGAAATTTTACAATTGTAATAAGCAGCATCTTATATAAAAATCCTGATTTACAATCAACTACTATCGAAAAGCAAATAGAGGTAAAAGAAAATTTTTTAGATTTGAATAAAACTCAAACAAAAATAATCTCTGTAAAGCCAGGCTTTATATTCACATCCAAAATACCTGAATTAACTTTATTCAATGTGGGAACGCAAAATCTATCTATCTCCTATGAATCAGAAAAAATCGATTTAATGCCTGGAGAATCTCAACAAATTTCGTTCAGCCCAAAAGATTCTTTTTCTTATATGTCCATTCAGACTTATGATACATTCCAAGTTCCGGTTATTTATAATCCATTGACGAATAACTCTATTAATCTAAGTTCTAATAAGTCTGATTCGGGACTGCAGTTATATCAAGAAAATCTAGAGATAAAAATTGTTTCAAATCAAAAATCAAACGTTACATTTACAGTAATCAATAATGCTGAAGAGAATGCTTCTGATGTTTTATTAAATTCCAATTTGGAAATACTTGAGTTTCCTAAAATAAAAGATATTCCGGCAAAATCTGCATTTAACGTTACTGCTGATTTATTTTCAGAAAATTTTGGTTATTTTAAAGGTCAAATTGAAATAAAATATTCTATTAACAAAACACCTAAAACATTAATCGTGCCCATAGAAGTTTACTCATTTCCGGACGAAGCTAAAAATCAGTCATTAGAACTTTCAGAAAAAACCTGCGAAGAACTTAAAGGATTTATTTGCAATGAAAGCCAAAAATGCCATGGGAACTATACTTTTTCTTCAGGCAATTTTTGCTGTGTTGGAAAATGTGAGGAAAGAACTGATGTAACTGATTCATCAAAAACAAGATGGTTAATTGGACTGATGCTCTTAATTTTATTAGCAATTGTTATTCTTGTAAGCTATAAAAAATACAAAAAAACCGGCTCATTAAAGCCCGAAGAATCCTTAAAACAATCAGAAAATAATTATCAAAAAAGAATCTCAGGCGGTTTGGCCAGGTCTTAATTACATTAATTTCGTTTTGACAATAAACTCAATTATTAAATAGATTATATAGAATAACAGTAAATAGACAGCTTCTTTTTTAGTAAGTATTTTTCCTGAATTAATAAATAAAATACATAAAACCCCTGACAAAAACATTGATATGCAGGTAATATAAACCAAAGAATAATTAACATAAAATGGATTAAGAATAATAACAATTCCTAATATTATTGTAGAATCAGTAATTACAGTTCCTAATAAGTCTCCTAATGCCAATGAATCATGGTTATCTTTGACTGCCTTGGTAGAGAATAATAATTCCGGCAGGCATGTTCCTACTGAAATAATTGTTAGGCTTATTAATATTGGCGGGATTTTTACGTCGTTGGCAAAATTAATTGCAGATTTTATAGTATAACTCGCAGAAATTAACAAGATTGCAAGGCTTAAAATTAGTAAAATGAAATTTTTGATTAATTCTGTTTTATCTTTTTTTATCTTTTTATTATATGATTTTTTATAATCAATAGAAAGTGTAATAAAAAATAATAATCCAAATAAAATTAACAATAATCCATCAAATATTGAATAAAATCCATCAAGCCCGAATAAAACAGGGAGGAATAAGAGCCCCAAATACCAATAATTCTCTTTTAAGATTTCGCTCTTTATTTTAACGCCTTTGACTGAAACTAATGCAATTATCCCAAAAACCAAAGTTAAATCTGCAATATTTGAGCCAATAAGAGTCCCGACCCCGAATTCAGGCATGCCTCGTAAAGATGAAAAAATCGAAATTATTGTTTCGGGCAGGATCGAAATTATTGTTACAATAAAAAAACTGATAATAAATTCAGATAAAGATAATGATTTGGCTAACTTATAAGAATAATTTATTGAAAAATCAGCGCTTTTTATGAGGATAAAAAGAAAACCCAAAAATAAAAATAAATTTACTATCATTTATTTTGAAAAATATTTTTATTATATAAATCTTTTTAAGATTTAGATTTTGTTTTCTTTTTGCAAGATTTCTTTTTCATTTTATCTTTTTTGATTTCTGCATTATCTAGATTTTCTTTTACACATTCTTTTAACTTTTCGGACATAAGCACCTGATCCTGTTGGAATTTTGCAAGAATTTGCTGTGTCTGCATTTGTGCGATTTTTGCAATTTCGTCGTATTTATGCAGTCTTCCTGCTAAATCATTTGTAAATGCTGTTGCATCATTTAAATTAAAATTAAGCTCTTCCGGTTCTAAAATTTGTATTGATGAGGGCATATAATCAAAAATTATTTCTAGTAACTTTGTAAAGTTTGTAACTTTTATTTCAACTTCCGCAAAACAACTGTACATTTCTTCTTCTATTTCAATTCTTTTAGGTTCTCTGATCTCTACAGAGATTACTTCAATATTCTTGTCGAACTTTAATTGTTCTACATGATTCTTTAATGCCTCTTTTATATGCTCTGCAGGTCTGCCTGCTACCTCGACAATTATAATTGCTGAAACTTTTTTTTCGCTCATTTTATCTTAATTATAAAAATGATCAAAATAAAAATAAGGAATAACATGAAAGCATAAATTCCATATTTTTTCATTTTTTCATTTTTAGATTCATAAATCACTTTATTAAATTTTGGATTTAAGTTTATAACATTTGTATTTTTAAAAATTGTGTTATTATTGTATTCATTTGACGAAGTATTATTAATCTGTACAGGTGTACTAGAACTTTGCGGGATTTCTTCTTCCTCTTTTGCTTCTTCATTTATTTCTTCTTCCTTTTCTTTATCTAAATTTATTTCATGGCTTTCATCAATTTCATTGATTGTTTTTTTCTCAGAATTGTTATCATTATTCTCCTCTTCTATTTTCATTTCGCAATTATTCTTTTGCCCCTGGCTGGCTGATTTAAATTCCCATCCATCACAAAATTGCCAAGTTTTTTCATCATTTTCAGAATCAGAAAAAATTCTGGTTTTATCAATCAAAGTTTCATTTTCATATAAATATACAATTTCATCTTTATTATCAAGCCATTGTTTTTCTATTGTTATAGTAAGATAGTCCGAAAATGTTTGGTTTAATTCAATGCTTTCTCCGTCAGAATTAGAAATTTTCCAGTTTTCCATATTAATTTCAGAATCAGAAAATAATTCTATCCACTCATTTTTTGTATCAATTCCTTTGGGGTTAAGCTCAACCTCATTTATTCTGATTGCATTTGCATTGGTCAAGCAAATTAAAATTAGAAGTAAAATCAAGTTCTTTTTCATTAATATCTTATACATCAATAATTTAAATTTTTTTTCAAAAAGTTTTTGCAATGTAATTTTCAGAATCAAGTATTTTTCCATGTTTTATAACTTGTTCAACACTTAATTCTGGAAATCCCTCGAAACCATTATCTGATTGATTCAATGCTTTATCTGAGTATTTTGAAAATTCTGGTATATAATATGCATGATTTATTGGAATTCCACACATTTCATAAACCATATAAACTTTGCCATTGCCATTGTGTTTTATTAATTTGAATGCTTCTGATATGCATCCTGATTTCTTCGATGAATTGGCAAAATGCTTTCCATAAATTAATTCAAAATCTGTTTGATTCATTATATTAAATTGAAAAATAATTTTTAAATTTTTGTTAACTTCTATTCAAAAAATTGTGAAAATCTATTTCCTTTCTTTCTTGCTAATTCGAGCGTGATTACCCAATTTTTTCCTGAATCTTCAAGTTCTCTTGGATTAATAAAAAACCAGCCTTCCCGGTTGAATCTTAAAGCAACAACAGGTTCTAAATCAAATATCTCTGCAAATATCATAAAATCTTCAATTTGTTCTTTAGAAATATATTTTACTGGTACTTTGGTAGACTTCGCTTCAATGCAGAATTTTTTTCCTTTTTTTCCTGCAATCAAATCGCAGGAAGCGTTTTCCATAGTCCCAGAGCCTGCAACGCGAACTGCTCGATAGTTGTTATCGACAAACATTTGAAATAACTCACGCTCAGCTTTCGAACCCTTTGCCTTATTCCCTGCCATTTTCACCTCGATTATATATTTTAAAATGGCTTTTTATATTTTTATTTTTGGATTACTCACAAATCCCTGGCAAAAATTGTTCTTCGATTATTTGCTTTGGCTCTCTTCTCCGCTTTCTTCAACATATCTTCAACTATCTTTTCAAGTTCAATAGATACTTCTTCAGAAACATTAAGCTCTACAACCTCTTTTATCTTGCTTTTAACGATTAAACTCATTTTTCCTCCATTATACTCAATTCTAATAATACTTAAAAAACATTCGCTTAAATAATTTTATAAATTATCATTTAGAAAATTGTTTTCAACTTTCTCAGGAATTATATATTATCTCCGACTTGTGTACTTCTACATCAGAAGATTCTGCCAAAGAATCAGAGCAAGAAATCATTAGAGCGGGAATTAAATCTTTGACTTATGATGAGATTATAAAAATCATTTAATCAATCTTAAGCTTTTTCTTCAGCCATTTGTTAAAATAATATCTAAACCATAAAAGTAAGAGCACAATTATAATTAAAATTAAAAATTTATCAAGGTTGTCTGCAAAATTGTTTATCATTCCTAATTTATACCCCAATACTATGAAGAAAGTGTTTAATACGGCGTTAATCGCAAAATCCAAGCAGATAAACTTTGCAAATTTTACTTTATGCGCCCCAATCATTATTGTCGTTGCTGAATTTACAAAAGGGCTGAGTTTTCCTGTTGCTAAATATTTCCCCGTTTGTTCATGCACAATGCCTGCCGTTTTTTCAAAATGTTCTTTTTTAATTAGCAAAACTTGCTCTTTCTTATTTATTCTTTTGTTAACTAAAATTCCAAAAAGGTATCCCAATACATCTCCCAATATGCTGGCAATTATTGAAAGCAAAATTATAATCCATAATTTTAAATATCCATATCTTGCAATAAGTCCGGCTAAAAACAAAATCAATGGATTTGGAAAAATTGTCCCTATAAATGGAGAATTTCCAAGCAATATAAGGAAGAAGATTATAAGATTTCCATAAACTGTAAAAAAATTAATTTTAAATGAAAGTAAACTATTTGTTATCAATGAAAAGATGTTGATTTTATTTGCTACATTATTTATCATTTCTTCCTCTATTTTTGAATAACATTATCTTAGTTAAACTGCAAGATAGCTTTTATTTTTTCCTTTCCAACTGCTAATAAAAAAGCAGGAAGTCTGGGTCCTGTATCATTGTCAATAAGCAGTTGATAAACATTCTTAAAAAAATTTCTTTGGCGTTTCTTTTTTTCTTCGTCATTAATATTTGTCTCTTTTGGTATTTCATAAACTAAAGCCGTCAGTTTTTCTAAGTCCCAATTGGAATTTAAATTTTCTTTTAATTTTACTATTTCTTTTTTTTCTTTTTCATTTAATTTTTTGAAATACTCTTTATTTGGCAAATTCCTCAACTTTATCTTTAATTCAGGAGCAAAATTTTCAATCCAATTTTGTGACTTCTCTAATCTAATTTTTAACGCTTGCTCATCATAATCTTGGCCAATCCTTTCAAAAAAATTCTTTAATTCTTCAAAATTTCCCTGAGCTATTTGCCCGAATGAAGCTACCTGCCTAAATGGGGTTCTTATCTTTTCTGGAAATTTGTTTGAATTAATTGATGAAAGAATAATTTCTTTTTTTCTTTCATCATTTTTATAAAATTCCTCCACTTCTTTATCAAATTCGTCATATTGCCTGATTATCTCTGTATCAAAAAAAAGCGTAATTTCTTTTTTTGGATTAGCCCTTGTAAAAATCCATCTTAACAACTCTGGTTCATAAATTTTCAGTAAATCCTTTGGAGTTATTCCTGTTCCAGACGAGCCCGACATTTTTGTAATTCCTTCAATGCCAACAAAACCATACCCTTGAAATTCAGGAGGATTTATTTTAAAAATTTCTTTTGCAATTCTGCTTGATACATCATAACTCCCGCCAGGAGTTGCATGGTCCTCCCCGCCTGGCTCAAATGCTACGTCTTCTTCGCTCCATCGCATTGCCCAATCAATTTTCCATGCAAGTTTGCCAATATTTTTTTTAGAAATATCAACTATTTCTTTATGCCCACATTTGCATTCGTATGTTATCTTATTATCATTATCATAATCAATTATTTTCGTAAAATCTTTTTTGCATTTTGAACAATAAATTTGAAGTGGATAATATTCTCCTGCTTCTGCATCTGTCATTCCCTGAGTTTTGAATTGAGCCAAAATTTTTGCAATCTCTTGTCTTTTTTGCAATGCTGTTTTAATTCCATTAAAATATCTATTTTTAGAATATTCTTGGGATTGATATATAAATCTTGGAGACAATCCTAATTCGGCCACAATTTCTTCAAATTCTTTTTCAAAGTGTTGTGCATAGGATTTATGGCAATTATTTGGATCTGGAATCTCTGATAAAGGCATTCCGATGTATTTTGAAAATGATTCTGGAATTCCTGCAGGCACTTTTCTAAAGCGGTCATAGTCATCCCATGAGAAAATTAATTCTGCTTTGAAGCCTTTATCTCTCAAAGCCCTGCACACTAAATCTGAAGTGATGATATCTCTAAAATTTCCTATGTGGATTTTCCCTGAGGGGCTTATTCCTGCAGCACAAATAAACTTTTTCTTTTTTGGATTATTTTTAATAAGTTTATCTGCTATTTTATATGCCCAATGCTCGTCTGTATTTTCAATTTTCAGATTTTCATTTATTGTTTTTTTTGGCATCTAAGTTTATATTTTTTTAATTTATAAACATTTCAATAAATATTATTTTATTACCTATTCAAGATGAATATTTGAAAAAACTTTTATATACATCAAAAATCTGAATTCTCCATGGAACAAACTTCGGAATGTTGTTTGCCTGTTTCTGAATTAAAAAAAATTGATTTATCTGATAAAATTTTATATTGGGGTTATTTTGGAGGAATGGGAGGAGAAAGATTTTTGCATGATGATTTTTATGGCATAAGGACAGATCAGTTGGAATTAGAAGTCGGAAAAGACAGAAATAATACAAAAAAAGCTTTTCAGAAAGTAATAAGAAAAGAAATTTATGATCTATGGTTATGTGTTTATAGTTTTAATAATAATTCAAAAATAATTGAAGGGGGAAATATATATTCTGGAGCACATCTTAATCGGGCCCTTGATAAAAAATACAATGCAAGAATTGCAACCTCAACTGATTTATTGGCATTAATTGAGAATTCTGAATTAAATTTAAATTCAGGACAGCAATTCGACATTGGATTGATTGAGAGAGATAATTCATCTAAATATCTTGAACAATTTAACTTTTCTGAAATCTCAATTTTAAAAAATAATAATGCTCATCAGCCATTTTCAATTTCATTGCCACATAGGGTTTTGAAACAAAAAATAGATAATTTATTCTTGGATAAAGGGATAATTATTTATCAATCAAATGTTCAAGGTTTATCTCGCTTATCTTTTGTTATAGAAGATTATTTAGAATCAGAAGAAGTGAAAAAAATTTATGCTGAGACTGACAAACTTGTAAAGGAAAAATTTCAATTTGCACCTTTATTTCAAGAAAAAATTAAGAGTTTGCCTCTTAAAAGAAGATTTATTTTAAGTTCAGCATCTCAAAATCTATTTTATTCTGATGCAAATATTCGAACAATAATAGTTAAAGAAGTTCAACTAAAATCTTAAAATCTTAAAATCTTTAAAATCTCCTGAATAATTTCTTTCTTCTAGCTTTATGTCTTTTATAACTGAATGAGCGGGGCCTGTTTTGCATAACTCTATCATTTTTTCAACGTTATCTTTATCTCCCTCGAAAATTGCTTCAACTTCCCCTTTTTCAATATTCCTCACGTAACCTTTCATGCTTAATTTATCTGCATTTTCTTTGATAAATTGCCTAAAAAAAATGCCCTGTACTATGCCTGAAATTTTTATTTTTACTGATTTTTTCATATTTTGATTTATTTAATATGGTTTATATTTTTATTTGTGTTCTTAATTATTATTTTTGTCTATTTTTAGACACATATGATTTAAAGATATCATAAATGATACCACTATAAAATAAATAAAAAAATCATTAAAACATGAAAAACAAAACAAAAAAAATTTATTTTCCAAATAGCACATTGGATCAAAATGAAAGAAACCAAAGAAAAGATGAATTAATTAGAAATCTTAGAAAGACTTTGACAAATGATATTTTAAGTGATTTTGTTTTTCCAACGAAGGAAAATCCAAAGCCTTTAAGTTATGAGCGAAGTTATACAGAACGAATAGAAATAAACAATCCACGAGATTATATCGGAGATTTTTTAGTTTTAGAAGATTTCATAGAAGGAAATATTTTTGACATCTATCTTTTCAATAAGTTTTACAAAGAGCGTGACAGTTCTTATAGTGGAACCACTTTAGTTACTAAACAGACACTGACATCACTCCCAGAGATTTATTTGAATGCAAAGCATGAAGGTCTTGTTATGACATTAGCAAGAGATTTATATCTTCCACATAAGTTTTTTAAAATAGAACAATTTTGGCCTGCAGAATATAAATATCAAAAAGACTTGGAAAACGAAAGGAAATGTTATATAAGGCCCCCAAAAAATGAGTTAAGATTAACATCTCTTTTAGAAGATGAAAACTCTTTTAGAGCAAAATTGAGCTTCGAACTTTTATATCCTTCCGGGAGAAGAGAAGTCGTTTCTCAAAATATTGCAATTGTAAAAACATTAAGATATAGTGATTGCAAAATACAGGAAGATAATAAAAATAAATTTTAGATTAATCAATTTTGCAGACAAAAACTTTATTCCTCCAATTATGAAAATCAGAATGAGGAGATAGTATAGATGCTATTTTTTGAATATTATCGTTAGATAGATTCCATTTCTCTTTTATTCCTTGAATTGAAATATTTTCAAAGTATTCAGAAGAAGAAATTGTCTTCAATCTAGAACTCATTAGCAAATTTTCTAATTCTAAATCGTAAGAGATATATTTTTCATAAATTTTCTCTTTATTGTTAATTGCTTTTTCTATTTCATTTAATATTTTAGATTTATATCCTGCTTCTTCAGAGTTTTTCTCACATAATGCCCCCAAAATTAAAATTCCATCAAGTTTCAAATAATCGGGCAATTTTGAAATCAGTCGAAAATTTCCTTGTCTATTAAAATAGTGTAAAACTTTTCTCATTGAGACTATGTCGAATTTTTTAGAATCTTTATCTCTTAAAGAGATATTATAACATATTGGATGAATAAATTTTCTCGGGATGCTTAGTCTATTTGCTTCATAATCAATGCCTTCAAGTTGTTTCGGATTATTATCATAAATGGTCAAGCGTACTTTTTCTCCAAGCTCTAAGATAGATTTTAACAATGAACATCCCACAATTCCCGAACCGCCCCCAAGGTCGCAGATACTGAATATTGTTTTTTCTCTTCGCGAATTTTTCACAAAATCCAAGGCAGGAATTATGTAATGTTCTAAATTCTCATAATAAATCCCGCCAAAAGTTTTTCCATATTCTGCGCCCGCTATCCTTTCATGATTCAAAGTTGATTTCTCTTGTAGCCTGCTCATTTTATTTTCTACTTAAAAGTGATAATAAAATAAAATTTATTTAAAGAATATGTGTCTAAAAATAGACAAATTTAAAAGGGAAGAAAAATATTTATCTGCATGAATAAAGAAACATTGACAAATATCGGGCTTTCAAAGGCAGAATCTATCATTTATTTGTCTCTGCTTAAATTGGGAAACAGTTCTGTAAAGCAAATATCCAAGGATACTGGCTTTCATCGAACCAATATCTATGATGTTTTAGAACAGCTTAAGGAAAAAGGTCTCGTCGCATTTTCAAAACAAGGAAAAATTTTGTATTATAAAACAACAGACCCAAAAAATCTTTATAACTTTATTGAAGAAAAAAAAGCATTTTTAAATGAACTTATGCCTGATTTGGAAAAATTAAACCAAATGGGTTTAGAAAAAATTAATGTTGCAATTTTCAAGGGAAAAGAAGGAATGAAAGCAGTTTTTAATGACATGTTAAGGGAAAAGGGAAAAATCCTGGGCATGGGGATTACAGGACAATTAAGAGAAAAATTACCTGCCTATGCTGAACATTTTTTGAAAACCCTAAAATTAACCAAAAGAGAATACTTTGGGCTGTACGACAAGAAAGAGCACATTTCCCCTGTTTTTACTGAAGTTAGAATCCTCCCAAAAAATGTTTCAATCCCCGTGGCAACGCATATTTATGCAAATAAAATTTTGATAACAATTTGGGAGCCTGATTTAATTGCAATATTAATTGAGTGCAAGGAAGTAGCAGATACATATAAATCTCATTTCAATTTATTATGGGCTATTTCTAAAAAATTAAATTAGCATGTCTCTTGCCTGTCAATCTCATTTTGTAAAATGGTTAAAGCCTGAGATGCAAAATACATATAAGGCCCAACTGAAACTTTTTTTATTTCGAGATTTTTTATTCTCTTTAATTCCTGTTTTGGAATTCCATCTTGGTCTCCAAGAATAAAAACTTCTTTGCCTGTCAATTTTACATTTCGTATATCTTCTCCTTTTTTATCTAAAATGTAAATTTGTTTTCCCTGTTCAGATAATTCTCCAATTAAATTTGAAAAACTTTTTTTTTCAATCCAATATCCTGGGAAGACTTCATTCTTTATTCCTTTCTTATATTTGTACAGCATTTTTTTCAGCAATCCTGCAACATCTTTTTTGCTTATGTCAACCTTTCCTTCCACACTTTCAAGATTTTTTTCAGGAAACATTTCAATATGTTTTGGGGGATCAGGCGCTCCATCAAAAATCAAATGCAATCTTACATCATATCTCATATTATGAGAAACAAAAAAGCTCATTATCACAATATTGCAAGCTATATCCATTCTTCCAGCTTTCATTAGATTTGTAAGGTCAAAATTTCCGTTTGTTACAGCATTTTTCGAATAATAAATAAATTCTCGCATAAACATAAAAAATAATTTGCTTTAAATTTTTAATGGTATAATAACAGATTCCCCGGAAGCAATAAGCCTATCATCTTGAATCCAATTTAAATTAAGTTGCATAATCTCTCCTTTTGTTTTTTCTTCTTCCAAAAAAATTTTCAATTCTCCAAAATTATATGTCTGATAAAATTCGATTGATTGGCTTCTATGAATTCCGGTCAATTTTTTTTTCGCTGCATAATTCAACAGGGCTCCTGCAGACAAGCTCATTAAATACATTTCAGGTAGCTTATTCAATTTTCCAAGACTAATCGATTTGAGGAAATTTCCCACTTTTTCTTCTTCAATAATCCATTCTATTGAATCTTGTTTATCTACAACTCGTGGCTCCTTTATGCAGTTTTCGTATTTTGGAGTTAATTGAACGCAAAATTTATTCGACGTATAAACTTTATAAAATTTTTTTTCTTTTTTCATTTCTACCTCTTCTTTATCAAATACATAATCTCTAAAAATAATTTTTATCTCATTAAAAGTTAAATTCTCATTTTCAATTATATGCTGGAAGTGGGAAGCAATAAATAAGCCTGGAACAATAATATCATTAAGTCCTCTTTCTTTTGCATATTTTTTTTCTCTGTGGATTTTATTAAAGTCTCCAACGCTGTCTGCATATAAAATCCAATTTTCTTTTTCAACCCTAAAATTCATATTTTTATTTTGAATTAGAGCTATATATTATTTATTGTATCAAAACATAACTATAAAATTGAAATAAATGCTTCGCCATAAGCTATAATTTCTTTGTTTTGTCTCCAGTTTATTTTAAATTCCTTCTCTTCAAATGCTAGTTGTTTTTCATTTAACATAATCTCTATCTTCCCTAATTCATAAGGTTTTATGAAATTTATTGACATAAAGACAGGAATGCCCATAGCATCTTCTTTTCTTAGATAGTCCGTAATGATGCCTGAAGCCAAACAGGGCAAATATGTATAAGGTTTAAATTTTCCATTCGCGACTTTTTTCTTCTTTTTTATATAATCTTTCAATTCAAACTTTTCAGAATAGATATAAGGTTCAATTTCATTTTCAGAAATTTCTATTAGATTAAAAAATTTTATGATATTTTCTTTTGAAATAGTTCTCTCTTCCTTATACATTTTAACTGTCTTTTCCTTATAATTTATCTTTTTTTGATGGGCAAATATCCTTCCAATGATCTTGCCGTCTTTTTCTAATAAGATACGTTCCTCTTTAACAATTTTAATCAGTTCATTTTCTCGGACAGGATAATCTCGATAATGTGGAAATTCAACTGTAATGCTGTTTATCTTGTCTCCGTTAAAAATATGTTCGCAATATGCAAAAAGATAAAGCGGATGGGCAATTTCTCCAATTAAACTTCTTGATTTAAAATCTCTATCAAAATAAGGAAGGCTAGAATCTCTTATAAGATTGCAAAAATTTTTCCAGTTTTCACGCCTGATTTGAAACTCCATCAAATTCAGTGATTAATCTTTTTTTAAAGATTTGTAATCTGAAAAATATTTTTTTAGAAATATTCAATGGCCTGCTTTAATTCTTCATTTTTATCTGCATATTTTTTTAATGAAATTTTATTAAGACTTGCTTCAATGGCTTGTCTCATCGCTTTTGCCCCTGCAACCGTGCCGTTTGGATGTCCATGGATTCCTCCCCCAGCTTGTATGATTATATCGTTTCCAAAATGCTTTACCAAATAAGGAACATTAACCGGGCTTAACCCGCCAGAACAGACCGCAAAAACTGGCTTAAGATTTTTCCAATCTTCCTCAAGCCTAAATTTTGTTCTCTTAACTTTCTTTGACTCAATTTCTTCTTCTATCTCTTTAACTTCTTTATAATTGCCTTTCATTTTTCCTATTGCAGTTCCAATATGCAAACTATCAACACCAATTAATCTTGCGAATTCAGCAATTACTATCATACTTATTCCATGGTTTTTATTTTCAGTAAATGCTCCATGCATTGCCCTATGTGCATGAATTGCAAGTTTTGTGTTATTTCTTAATGTTTGCAGTGAGGCAAATCCTGCCGTGAGAATATCAATCATAACAAATTTTCCTCCTAAGCCATTTACTAAATCTGCTCTTTTTATCATTTCATTTGTTTCAGCCGTCACATTAATCAAATAAGCTTTTTTCTCTCCTGTTTCTTGCTCTGCCATATCTTTTGCTTCAAGTGTTTTTACCGCCCTCTTTTCAAATTCATTAAATCTTTGGCCTGAAAGATTTTCATCATCTTTAACCAAGTCGCACCCCCCTGTCCATGAATTATAAGCAACTCTTGCATGGTCTTGCGTATTTAATCCAATTTTGGGTTTAATAATTGTGCCAATTAAAGGCCTTTTGTTAATCTGCAAAATTTCTCTAATTCCTTTTATTCCGTACTGCGGCCCTTTAAATGATTTTAAAACATGTTCCGGAAAATTTACATCTTCTAATCTTAATCCTTGAATGCATTTCATGCCGAAAATATTTCCTGCAATTGACGAGAGAATATTGGGTGCATTTCCTTCTTCAAATAATTCCTGGGGATAAGCTATTTTTACAAAATTTCCTTTAATAGAAAAAACTTTTGCACTCAACTTATTAACATAATCCTGCCTTGTTTTCACTTCAACCCATGTCCCAGTGCTTGATTCCAATGCAACATTATTCGCAGCCTCACGAATTGGCATTTTATTTGGAATAATTTTAAACAAACAAACTAAATCCTGCTTCGTCGGCTTATATTTTAAATTTATAAAATTCAGATTTTTCATTTTCACCTCTTATTTGTAAATTATTTTTTAGTTTATAAATTATGACTATTAATTTGTAAATTAAGTCTTTAATTAGTTTTTAACATATAAATCTTTTTAAATTGCCAAAATTAACAAAGTTATGCAACCAAAAAAAATACCTCCATTCAATCTTGTTTTTTGGATTGAAGATGTTCCAAGAAATTTTCAAAGTGATGGTCAATTAATAAATGCAGTTGATGCTTATGGAATTAAAAATAATCGTTTAACGCATATAGTTTTTTCTGCAGATGGTTCTTATTCAAGTTTATACGAAGAACAAACAGATATGCTTTCTTTGAAAGAAGCAAATTTATCCTCAAAAGAACAAGAAGAAATAATGGTTCAATTAAGGGAGCACCTCGTTTATGAAGTTGTAGTTAATGGTTTATCTTTTGAGCATAAAAAAACAATTCTTAGCTATTTCTCGAAAGACTCTAAATTGATTTAATTTTAAGTAAAACATACTCTCCTAAATTTAATCATATTTTATTGCCTCATTAAAAGTCTCAAATATTTTTTGATAAAGATTGATTCCTATCCTATCTGGAATTTTTTTCCTGACTCGCGCAACTTCATTTTTACCTTTAAACGGTCCCTCAATTACGCAGTTTGGTCCGGGCAAATTTCTTATTTTATAAGTTGTTATTCCTCTTTCACCATTAACGATTTTTATATAATCCACCTGGCCATCGTCATCTTCATCTATTATTTCAGTAAAACATTTGATATATGGAGTCCCTGGCTTAAAATCCCATATGGTTAAATATCCACTTAGTTTATTATATTCAGCTTCACGATTATCTTTAAACTTAAACAAATATCTATTATTCGATTTTTTCTTATTAAAAAGGTCTGATGCTTCTAAATCAAGCAAACTCAAATCAGCTCCAATTGATTCTTGAAACTTATAAGTTGAATATGTTGAATTTTTAGTAATCAACTTACTGCATCCAATGTTAATTGTTAAAATTCCCGTTAAGGCTAATGTTGCTAAACTTTTATTAACATAATTTTTAATTTGCATAAAAATTAAATGTCTTATAGATTTATAAACATTGTAGCTACTTTACAATAATTATCAAATTAAGGATTCGAGATTTTCCAAATTAAATATTCAAATTAAAAATTGGTTTTCAAAATTAAGATATTTCAAAACATATATCCTTAAAAAGAATTGTTAATCTTAACAACTTATGGAAAACTCAAATGAAATTATTCTGCCTAAACAATTCGTTCGAGAATATCAGGATTTTATAAAAGGCCATATAGCTCGTATGCGTTCAAATGGTGAAATAATTTCCAATCAATGTCATCCATTTGCATATTCAAAACTTGTAAAAGCAAGCCCATATGATTTAATTACAATTTGGCATCATTCAGATATTAATCTTCAAAATGTTCCTAAAAAAGATAAACATGCCGGATATCTTGAAAGTGCAGAATGGGATCTTGCGCTTGATTCATCTAGCAGGCCTGGCCTTAAATTGTCTTTTAGTCTTGATAATAAAACAAATGTTAGTTGGAAATTTTCCAATCTTTTTCAGATAGTTGATTTCTTATCAACTATTAATCTTAAAAATCCTGCATTTAAGGAGATTGAATTTTCACGTCAGGTTGAAGATATCCCATTTAAAGTCTATATTGGAAAACATAATAATAGTTTTGGAGGATATGGATGTATTGTTGGTTTAAGTTATAGTCAACGTCTTGCTGAATTCTCTTTAGAATTGAATTCCAATCTTGAGTCTGTTTTTCCAAATTATAAATAATTTTATTTTGTCTAAATTTAATGTTAATCTAACTTAAACTTTTTCCAAGACAAACCCGAAGGGTTTGTCCTCAATTTTCCAACCCTTTTTATTAATTTCTTCTCGCAATTTATCTGATTTTTTCCAATCTTTCTCTTTTCTTGCTTCCTCTCTTTTTTCTGCTAAATTTTTTATTTCAGAAGGAATTTCAATATTATCCTGTTTAAGCAAATTTAATCCAAAAACCTTATCCATTTTTTTTATTGTTATAATCTTGCCTTGAGCTTTTTCATCTCTTACAAGTTTCCATAGAATCGCTAAAGCATTTGGCATATCTAAATCATCATTAATAAACTTTTCAAAATCCTGAATATATGTTTTATTTTCTTTTTTATCCTCTTTAATTTCAGAAATTATTTTCTTTAACCTCTTGTAAGAGTTTTGTGCATTTTCCAAAGCTTCTAATGAAAAATCGAGAGGCTTGCTATAATGTGTTCCTAAACACAAATATCTATAAGATAAAGGCATGAAATTTTTTTCTTCAAGTTCTGAAATCGTGTATAGCCCTCCCTTGCTTTTGCTGACTTTTTCGCCTTTGAATGTTAAAAAACCAGAATGCATCCAATAATTTACAAATTTTTTTCCGGTTGCTCCTTCTGATTGTGCAATCTCATTTTCATGGTGTACTGGGATGTGATCAATCCCTCCGGTATGAATATCAAAATGTTCTCCTAAATACTTCATTGACATTGCAGAACATTCGATATGCCAGCCCGGAAAGCCAATCCCCCAAGGAGAATTCCATTCCTGTTGCCTTACTCCCGGTTCTTCAGAAAATTTCCACAATGCAAAATCAGTTATATTTTTTTTCTCTTTTAATGATAAAACCAAAGCACCACTTGCACCCGCTTGCAAATTTTCTTTTTTAGCTAATATTCCGGATAATTTTCCATAATCCTTAAATTTAGATGTATCAAAATAAATTCCATCTGAAGTTCTATATGTTAATCCTTTTTTTTCCAATCTTTTGATTAATTCAATCTGTTCTTTGATATGTTCAGTTGCCCTGCTCCAAATGTTAGGTTCAATAATATTTAATTTCTTAAAATCATCTCTAAAAATTCCAAAATAATAATTTGCAATATCTTCTGCTTTTTTCCCTTCTTTTTTTGCAGCCTTTTCTATTTTATCTTCACCTTCATCTGCGTCACTTGTCAAATGCCCAACATCAGTAATATTCATCACATGCTTAACTTCATATCCATCGTAGATCAAAGCCCTGAAAAGAAAATCTTCAAATAGATAACGCCTCAAATTTCCAATTGTCTGATACCAATAAACAGTCGGGCCACAGCCGTATAATCCCACCTTTCCCTTTTCAATCTCTTTGAATGCTTCTTTTTTCCTTGTTAAAGTGTTATATAATTTCAACATAATTAATCTATAAAGAAAGCCTTAATAAATTTTACAATTCATTAAGCGGTAACTTCAACATCAAAAGATTCAGAATCATAAGTTTTTCCATCTTTTTGAATATTAATTCTATATCTCAAAAAGCATAATGGCGAGCCTTCTGGTATTGCAAATCTTATTATTGAACATTCAGTTTGTCCCGGGGCGATTGGAATGCTGCTTTCTTTTTCACTTCCTGCTTTTATCCAGCTCATTGCTTCTTTCTCACTCAAATCGCAGTCAGAACTTGCCAATTTTACTTCGTAACTAAAATCCCCTTCTTTTGAAGTCCCTTTTTCTAAATTTTTGACGCAGAAAGCTACTCCCCAACTTTCGCCCTGCTGTATTTTAGCGATTGAATTTGGAAGATAAACAATTGTCTTTTTATCTTCAGAAAATAATTTGTTTATTTCATCTTTTACTTTATCATTAACTTGATCAACATTATATTTTGCGCCGCTAAAAATATTTTTTACTAAGATAAGTCCAAGTATAAGCATAGACATAGCAAGAACTATTACGACTAATGTTCCAATAGAAAGTTCGATTGCGCCTTTTTTATTAATTTCCATCACCATTCTTTATAGAAAGAACTATTTACTTTTTATAAATGTTTTCAAATGGGGCGGGAGGGAGTCGGACCCTCCACACACTGGTCTTCAGCCAGTTGCTCTCCCGCTGAGCTACCGCCCCAGTGAGAGATAATTTTTTATGTTTTTAAAGTTTTACAGAATAAAAGAAGAACTTTAAATTAAATTTGAATTTATTTTTTCCAAAATTTTTTGAAAAATCTTAATATATCAAATCTAGAATTACTCAAATTTTCTTTTTTATAGTTTCCCCATGCTTTCTCCGACAAATCTTTTTCTTTAATTTTTGCTTCTTTTTTTATTAAATGCTCCGGATAATTAGAATCTAAATAAGGGGTAAGAAAATGCTCTTTTGCAATTTCCCTTAACTGATTTAATTCATTTTTTAGAAAATTAATATGATTTAATTCATAATCTTTTAACTCCTCCTTTAGTTTTCTCAAAAAATCATCGTTAGTGGAACTTTCAAGCTGTTTTTCATATTCACTAATCTCTTTATTTAAAGAACAAATAACTTTTTCCAAATCTTTTTCAAATTCTTCCTTCTTTGTTTTTGGAGATATAAAATAACATCCATAAAATTTAGTACCTATCCTGTATTTTTCTAAAATTTTATGACTTTCTCTGTTTTCGTCTAATGAATAACAGATTTTATCCTCCCTTTCTCCAGATATATATTGCGTATCTTTGTTATACTGCTTTTGGCCATAACAATAAGAAAAAAAAGTATCAATATTATTCTTAGTAATTCTTTCAATTAATTCATGTTTTCTTATAAGTTTCTCAAGTATAGCCCTTCTTTTCTCAGGAATATTCGCATTTTGTTCAATTTCAAATTTCATTTTATAGTTTATCACTATTTAGTTATAACTCTTAGATTTAGATGATATATCAAACTTTTTATTAATTTTTGAACTAAAATAGAAATATTTTTAAATAAAGAGTTAATTATGGTTTAAAATGAATTATAAATTGGACATTAAAGATAAAAAGCTTCTCTATGAGTTAGATTTAAACAGTAGGCAATCTTATAATCAGTTATCTAAAAAAATTAAATTAAGTAAGAATTCTGTAATTAATAGAATCAGTCATTTAAAGGAGTCTGGAATAATAAAAGGATTTCAGACAGTTTTAGATGTAGGAAAACTAGGTTATATTAGTTTTAGGCTTAATCTTAAAATCCAGAATGCAAGCCCTGAAAAAGAACAAGAAATAATTAATTTTTTAAAGAAAAACGAAAATGTTGTTTGGATAGTTTCAGTTGAAGGAACTTATAACATTGCAAGCCTTATTTTAGTAAAATCAATACAAGAAATGAATTTATTATGGAATGAACTTTTAGAAAAATATCAAAATTTCATCAGCTATAGATTTCTAGCAATTATGACTGAAGTATCTTATTATTCGAGGGTATTTTTACTAGATAAAAAACAGAATAATTATGAAATCAAGATTATAACAGAACCCAATGAGGTTAAATTAGATAAAAATGATAAAGAAATTTTAAAACTTCTGGTTTCAAATGCTCGAATGCAAATCATTGATATTGCTTCAAAACTAAAAATTACTCCTAAAACTGTTATTAGCAGAAAAAAATTTTTAGAAAATCAAAAAATAATTATTGGTTATCGGACTTTATTTGATTATCAAAAACTTGGATATCAATACATAAAGTTACATCTGAATTTACACAATATTTTTGCTTCAAAAAAACAAGAATTTCAAGAATTCATTAAAAATCATCCTAATATAATATACAATGACTTTGTTTTAGGAGGAGATGATTTTGAAATAGAAATGAATATAGATAATAGTGAAAAATTAAGAGAAATAATTGACGAAATAAAAAAAAGGTTCGCAGGCTCGATAAAGGATTATCATACAGAATTATTTTATAAAGAACATAAATATATATTTCTACCAACTTCATAAAATTATATTAATAATGGCAGACATAAAAAAAGAACTAAAAAGAAAGATTCTTCATCTAGTTGTAATACTTTATCTTCCTATTTATTTGATTCTGGCTAAATTATTTAACCATACAATCTCGATTTTAATTTTAACCTTTGCATTAATATTCTTCTTAGTCCTGGATTTTTTTCGAATAAAATACAATTTAAAAATTCCCTTTTTTCATTCTTTATATAGAGAGCATGAAAAAACCAAATTTGGAGGCCATGTTTATCTTGCTTTAGGTCTCACGATTGCCTTTGCTTTTTTAGAATTTAGAATTGCATTGACTGTTTTGCTCATGGCAATTTTTGGAGACATTACCGCTGCACTGATTGGGATAAAATTCGGAAAACATTGGCTCAAAAAAAGTCCAGACAAGGCTTGGGAAGGGATTCTGGCCGAATTTTTTGTAGATTTGTTAATTGCCATACTTGTTCTCAATAACTTTTTAGTATCAGTATCTATGGCATTCGTTGCAACATTTGTGGAGACAAAATTAATAATTGATGATAATTTTTCAATTCCTGTCTTTACAGGAATAATTGGTCAGATTTTGATTTCAATAATTTAATCTTTGTTAGAATGCTCCCATAAAAATTCAAAGATTTCTCTTTGGAAATTTACCATGTCTTTATTCTTTATCTTCACAGCAATAATCTCGTCTCCTAATGTTAGTGTTAATAATGTATCGTTGTAAATAAAATAAGCGCTTTTTTGCCCTTCAAATTTTTTCAATTTTTTTACAAAAGTATATTTAGAAATTTTTTTGTCTTTCATATATTCTGGATAATTTGGCTCGAGAATTGCTTTTAATGTTATTTTTCTTTCAACCCTTCTTCTTGCAAAATTTTCACCAAAATGTTTAAGCACTTCTTCAGCCATTTGGCTTGAGCCATAAACCAAAATCTCTTTCGCTTCGAGCATTTCATAAGCAGCGTTTTTTATGCAGGAAATTCCTTCATATATATTTAAGATTGTCTTTTGTTTGGTTGAATTAGAAATCTTTTCAAGTTCTGGAATAATCTGATTTATTGAATCTTCCTTTTCTTTAAGCATTTTAATCAGCATTTTTGGGCTTTCAGCTCTGAAATATGTCTTTTTATCCTTGACAAAACTTGTTAAAATTCCTTTCTTCTTTAGCGATTCTGTTAAATCATAAATGGTTGATCTCTTTATATTCGTTAATTCTGCTAGCCTGTAAGAACTTGTTTCACCGAGCTTTAAGCATGCAAGATAAAGTTCTGTTTCTTTTTCTGACAACCCATAATTAATTAATTCTTCTTTCATATTTTAAAAACCAATATTATCTATTTAAAATTTTCGGCTAAAAGCGACGAACAAATTTTATTTAATAACTGGATTCTACATGAAAATGGCAGAAAATGAATTTAAAAAAGAAGAAAATAATCAAAATAATTGGACTAAAGCTAAAGCATTCTATAATACTATATGTTTAGCTAATATAGCAGGTCTAATAATAAATATCTCTTCTGTGATCATTAGGAATTATATTCCTTCGGATGATAATATTCAATTTGGTTATGTAAAACCAAGTTACCTTGAAATCAAATTGGAAGATCTTGATAATAATGGAAAAAATGAAGTGCTTTTAAAATATGGCAACAGGGATTATTTATTAATATTAGATGAAAAAGGAAAACCTAAAGTTCAAGATTATCAAATTAAGCCATCTGAAATTATTCCAATCAATTGTGAATAAAAAAAGCAGGAGATAGGCCGCATTCTGTCAAATCTCGTTTAACGAACGATTTGTGCTAACATGAGACTATGCCCTCGCAAGAGAGGTTGCATCAATCAGGTTATTCGTTTCAGCAATTCCTTTCATCAACTTCAGTTGCTTCCTTTGGCAGGTTTTTATTTATTGCTAAATAATCTTTACCAAAGCCAACATCATCAAAGATGAAGGCTGTGTCGTTTCTGTGATAGAGCCCTGCCTCACGACAGTCCTTTTGCAAGGATGACTTCTTTCGATACAATGAACTAAATCATTGCAGATGTGCGGACCTTCCTCAACCAACGAAAATTTGGTTTTCGTGGCCCCAAATTCCAAGGAATTTTAGGGGAATCAGAGATTATTTATATCTCTTGAGTTTTAACTCACGATTCCCGAAGTTAGCTGTCCTGCTTTCCTTTTTTAAAAAAAACCCGATTTTTATAGTTTTGCCTTTGCTCCCTTTTTTCTTAATTGTCTTAATCTTTGATATATGTAAAATGCGCTTGGACTTGTAATCCCTGCTTTTTCCATTTTTATATTTGCCCGTCTTGTTTCGATGGAGTCTCTTAAATTAAAAGAATAGCTTTTTGATTTTGAAAATTCAATTCTTCTAAATTCACTATCCTTTTCAATTTGTTCAAAATAATCTTTAAGCAAATTAAAATATCTAAAATATTTTTCTAATAACACTTTATTCTTTGAATTTTCTTTTAAAAGCTCCAACTCTAAACCTAATACACTAATCAAATCGTTGCTTTTATCATAAAAGATTGAATCAATTTTTGATTGGGAACTTAGGCTTGCATATGTCTGATATAATTGATTCCAATCTTGTGTTAAAGCTTTTAAATCCATTTTCGGAAAAAAATAGGTTGCTTTTTAATATTTATTATTCGCAAATAATGTCTTTAAAATATATAAGAAAGTATTAATTTAATTTTTCATAAAGCTTGAACTTCAAAAGACTATCTTTCATTTCTCTTATTTTTCTAAATCCGACTGATTCAATATTGTCTGGAATTTCGTCATCTATTAAATATAATCCTTTTTCTTTTAATATTCTATATACTTCACTAACCACGCTATCTTTATCAACTAATTGATTATCTGCAAACATAAAATTCTGATGAACTATATTTATGCTTTTATCTTTTAAAGGTAAACATTGGGCATCCCGTCCAATTCTCAAATCGTCTATCATAGGATAACAGATTCCAACAAAACTCATTTCAGGGTCATCATAATGCTCTTTAATATAATCAATTGTTGTTAATCCATTATCTCCGCAAGCCCGAAGATTCTTTCTGTTTTCAAATTTTAATGAATCCGGATTTGCATCAAGATGAATTAATCTTTTTGGCATAAAATGGTATTTTTTTAAAAAATAAACAAATTGCGAGCCTTTTCCGCATCCCAAATCAACAATCTTTTTATCATGGATGTCTTTTAATTCATCTTTTAAAAATGAACTATATTGTTCTACCCCGCGTGTTAAAATTATTCCCAATTGACAGGTATTTCCTACAGTTCATTTAATGTATCATTTGGATAAATTTTCATAGAAACAAATAGAATTCAAATTAATAAATCTTTTGATTTATAACTACTGATAAAAAATAACAAAAAGAGCAACACTTAGAATTATCCTCTATTGAAGGAAAAAATAAAGCTTTTAGTAGATGCAGGCTGAATACCTCGCAAAAGCTTGGTACGTACACCTCATCCCTATCAACGCCATCTTTTTTGGCGGCCTTAGTTGTCTCGTTTTGCGGGTCGCTTCGAGCTTAGATGCTTTCAGCTCTTATCGACGAGAGCGTAGCTGCCCGGCATGCTCGTAACAACCGGTACACCAGAGGCTCCCGACTCCCGTTCCTCTCGTACTAGAGAATCGTTCCACTCAGACAACAACACTCCTAGTAGATATCAAACAAACTGTCTCACGACGTTCTTAACCCAGCTAGCGATCCCTTTTAATGCGTGAACTCCGACACCCTTGGCTGCTTATGCACAGCCAGGATAGGAAGAGCCGACAGCGATGTACCAAACCGCGCCGTCAATGTGGACTATCGGGCGCGACAAGCCTGTTATCCTTGAGGTACCTTTTCTGTCATCACCAAGTCCCATTAAAAGACTATGGTGGTTCGTTAGGCCCGGCTTTCACCTCTGCTTTTCTCGCTTTGCGAAAAACAGTCAGACAAGCTTTTACCCTTACGCTCTACTCCAGATTTCCGACCTGGATGAGCCTGTCTTTGGGCCCGATTGATATCTTTTCAACCGGGTGCCGCCCCAGCCAAACTGCCCGCCAATTGCTGTCCTGAATAAGTTAGTGGTCTCATAACAAATGGGTAGTGTTACACTTTTGCTCCACCTTTGCCGAAACTAGGTTTCGACGCTCCTACCTACTCTATGCACTTGCAATGAAATCACAACAACAGGTTGCAGTAAAGGTCTACAAGGTCTTCGCTTCCCACTAGGAGATACCGGTCTTTTCACCGGTCAATGTGTTCAGAAGGTTCTGGTTAGGGACAGTGACAACCTCGTTAAGCCATTCATGCACGTCGCCATTCAGACGACAGGGCATTGCGCTACCTTAAGAGCCTCATAGTTAGGCCCGCCGTTTGATGGGCTTTAGCTCCCTTGAAAAAGAGTTTCAGACACCACCACTGGGCAGACCTCACCAAGTATACACATCCTTTCGGAATTGCACTTGGCTACGTTTTTGATAAACAGTCGGGCCATCCTTGTTACTGAGATCTACTCCCCCATACAAAAGATTCATACAAAAGAATAGACATCCTTTCTACCGAAGATACAGGACTATTTATGCCGAATTCCCTTAACCAGTTTAACCTTTCATGTCTTAGCCTACTCAGCTAGGGCACCAGTGCCAGTTCTCGGTACGGCTGTATATTTTCTATCTTTTGATCTTTTCACTGGCTCTTGGAATCAGCAGATTCATGAAGATTCGCAAATTTCTCATCATTATAATCCATCTGCTTCTCTTTCATTACACCTCTCGGTGCTCCACTTATCCGAAAGCATATCAAAAGCATGGCAAAAATATATAGTATAGGAATATTAACCTATTGTCCGTCGCCATACTCAGTTAAGATATGGCTTAGGAGCCGACTAACCCTTGGTTAATTGTTAGTGCCAAGGAAACCTTGCCCTTTCGACATCTTCCGGTTCTCAGGAAGATATGATCCTACTTACACCAGGATTTTCATTCCTTCTCGCTCCACTCCTTCTTACGAAAAAGCTTCTGTGCAAGAAAGACGCCTGTTTACTAGAGTATCCAACTGGATACCTCCAAGGTATCGGTAATCTGCTTAGCCCCGTCCATTTTCGAGGCCTCTATCCTCGATAGGTGAGCTGTTACGCTTTCTTTAAATGATGGCGGCTTCTAGACCTACATCCCTAGTGTCTCAGGATAAAGACTCTCTTTGATACACTTAGCAGATATTTTGGGACCTTAACCCTGGTCTCCCTTGTTCGGGTCTCGTAACGGTATCTTACACACCGTCGCTGTCTCTTGTATTCAGCAGTTAAAAAGTTCTGAGTTGGAAAGAGTTCCGTAGTCATAAGACCCTGCGAACCCTATCCGTACTTTACCTCGTTAACAAGCAATACAAGACTATACCGAGGCATATTTCAACAGGAACCAGCCATCGCCAGATTAGATTGGCTTTTCACCCCTATTCCCAAGTCATCCAAGTGCTTGTACACAACAGTGGTTCGGGCCTCCATTTTTCTTTCGAAAAACTTCGCCCTGCTCAGAAATAGATCATCTGGCTTCAGGTCTTATCTCAGTGACTTAACGCCTTTTCAGACTTGCTTTCGCTATGGCTTCAATTTAACCTTGCCACAAAAATAAACTCCCTGGTCCGTTTTTCAAAACGTACGCTACAACTCCGTAAAGCAGTAGCAAACTTGTGACTGTTAGATTTCAAGTCTTTTAACCCTCTTGTGAGAGTACTTTTCAGCTTTCCCTCGCGGTACTCGTGCGCTATCGGACTTAAATTTGTATTTAGGGTTAGCAGTTAATTCTGCCGTATTCAGACCTCTAATCCGAGAGGCCCTACTCTTTTGCATAATCTCATATGAATTTCGTTTACAGGGCTGTCACCTTCTAAGGCCTATCTTTCCAGAAAAGTTTAACTCATTCATTTAAAGATTTCATGCACCACATCTCCTCCGCCCTTTCGGACAAGGATTCAGTTTGCCCTTTTCCCTTTTCGCTCGCTGCTACTAAGGGAATCATTAATTATTTTCTTTTCCTGCCAGTACTAAGATGTTTCAATTCCTGGCGTATTCCTTCCTTTCGGAACTCTCTTGCGAGAAAGTTTCTCATTCGGAGATCTTGGGTTCAAAGCTCGCATGCAGCTAGCCCAAGCTTATCGCAGCTTGCCACGTCCTTCTTCGTAATTTAAGCCAAGCTATCCATCTAACAGTTTAATAGGATTTTTCCTTCCTCTGAGTAGGATAATTCTAAGTGTTGCTCTCATTGAACATGAAACTGACCTTCAGTTTAATATTCTCGATATCCCTCCACAAACCTTTGTGAAGTTCATTATTTTTATCTAATGATAAATATGATCTTTGTCCATAGAAAAATGGACCTGCCGTGAATTGAACACGGATCTCCTCGGTGCAAACGAGGTATTCTGCCTTTGGACTACAGGCCCTTCTTTTTTATCTTGAGCCTGCGCTTATTTTTAAAGCTTATGATGATTTTATTTGAAGCTAGAAGGCCAATTCTATTTCTAACTAATTTTACTTAGTAAAATTTATAGGAGGTGATCCATCTGCAGGTTCCCCTACAGATACCTTGTGACGACTTAACCTACCTTGTCATACAAAGTTTCTCCTCAAATGAGTTTCAACTCTGCATAACTCGGTTGGTTTGACGGGCGGTGTGTGCAAGAGACAGGGACATATTCACCGTTTGTTGCTAACGAACGATTACTACGAATTCCAGCGTCATGAGGGCGAGTTGCAGCCCTCAATCTGAACTGAGATAGGCATTAGGGGATTAGCTTCTCCTCTCAGAGTTGCATCTCATTGCGCCTACCATTGCCGCGCGCGTGTAGCCCAGGGGATTAGGGACGTACTCACCTAACGTAGCCCATACCTTCCTCCTTGTTACCAAGGCAGTCTGCATAATGTGCCCTTTTCAGTAGTAATTATGCACATGGGTCTCGCCTGTTACCAGATTTAACTGGTCACTTCACAGCACAGGCTGACGTCGGCCATGCATCTCCGCTCAGCGTGTCAGGTAAGCCCTTCAGACTGACCTTCATTCTGCTGTCGCTCCTGGTGAGGTTCACGGTGTAGAATCTAATTGAACCGCACGCGTCACTCGTTGTAGTGTCTCCCCGCCAATTCCTTTAAGTTTCGATCTTGCGACTATACTTCCCAGGTAGCTCACTCTTCGCCTTCGCTTCAGCACCGATTTCTCCCGAAGAGAGACCAATGTTTAGTGAGCAGTGTTTACTGCCAGGACTACACGGGTATCTAATCCGTTTTGCGCCCCTGGCCTTCATCCCTCACTGTCAGATCCGTTCTTGCAAGGTGCCTTCGCTAATCGTTAGTCCACTCAAGATTAACGTATTTTACCACTACCTTGAGCGTACTCCTCACATCTCCCGGTCCCTAGCTTAATAGTATTCTTTGCTCGCCTTATACTTGAGATATAAAATTTCACAAGGAACTTATTAAACAAGCTACGGATGTTTTAGACCTAATAAAAATGGCTACAACTTGGACTGCTGGGATTACCGCGGCGGCTGGCACCAGTCTCTCCCAGTCCTTATTCCCCTGCCTTTTTAAAGCAGAGAAAAGCTTTCCTGTGCGGAAAGCACTTTGGTTCGCTTTGTCACGCTTGCGCGCATTGCAAAAAATTCGCGACTGCTGCACTCCGTAGAGCTAGGAATAGTGTCTCAGATTCCTTCTCAGGGCGACTCCGCTAAGAGCCCTTACTGATCATCGGCTTGTTAGGCTTTTACCCCAACAACTACCTAATCAGCCGCAGCCTCATCCTTAGGCACGAATTTCAGAGAAATATCGTTCCAGACCAAATCTCTTATCAGGTATTATCCTCAGTTTCCCGAGGTTATCCCTGACCTAAGGGCAGATTAGCTACGTGTTACTGAGCAGTTCGCCGTCTCGCGACAGACTTGCATGTCTAAATCCAAACCAAATAGCTGTAACCTCCAGCAGGATAAACTGGAATTAAATTCAAGATCTACTCCTGAACTGCTAGAAAACTAACTAGAACTGGCCTTCATCATACCTTACATATCAATAAGGCACTCATTCTAGCTTCAAAAAGTATGATTGAAGCATCAGTCATAACAACTGAACTCATCATTTTTAAGTGATGCTCTTTATAGAAATTTTTCGTTTATAAAGATTTCGCTTATTTTTGTTGAATTTTCGATGATAAACAAAACTTTAATCTTAATTTTAGTTGGAAATAATAAACTATTTGCAAGTTTCAGTGTTATAAAAAAAGACTGCTCCTCTTTAAATAAATTTCCTGCGATAACCTATCATGCAACAGCAAAACAACCAAAATCACAAATCAACAGCCTATAAACCTAAAGCATATGTAGGTTTTATGCTTGTCGGTCTCCTTATATTAAGTATTACTCCATTTGCTTTATCTGATCCTATAAATGCTAATCTTGCTCCTGAAATAGAAATAACTAATTTTGAGCCAAATGCAAAAATTTGTACTGAAGGCATATTATATGATTTAGATGGAGCTAAGAATAATAATCTTATTTTAAGAGAAAACAAATATGCATTTAATGGCGAGCAAATTAATTGGAAAATTTTAGTTTGGGATAAAAATGGAATTAAAGACATTAATAATGTTACTTTAACTGTTAAGAATAGTAATAACGAGGTTCTTAACAAATTATGCACTGAAGTAAAATATCTCTCTAACGGCGAAAATATTAAAAATTCCTGTGAATCTTTTCAGCAGGACAACTTTCCTTCTTCTTTTGATAATAGCACAATGAAAGTTTATGAATGCAAATTAAACATCAAATCAGTTAATGGGGCAGGCAAGCATTTCATGTTCATAAGCGCATCAGATATTAAAGATGCTAATTCAGTTATTTATGAAAATTGGTACTTAAACCCAAATATAAGTCTTGATATAAAAGGCAATTTAAATTTTGATCAGATAACTCCTGGAAAAGATGTATATTCTAATCCAGTCCTTATAAAAAATAATGCAGAAAATGATTCTGGTATTGCATTAAACATGTTTATTTCAGGAAATGATTTTTCTGATTCCTTAAATGATCAGGCTCAATGCCCAATATCTAATAAACTCGCACTTGAAAATTTTAGGTATTTTGCTGTCAATGGAAATTTTTCCACAATTGAAGATTTAAGTTACGATCTAGCTAATGCAAATCGAAATATGGATGATGAGGGATTCATGAATATAGAAAAAAGCACAGAATTCAACTCCTCATTCTATGATAATGCAGAAGTTATTCAATCAACTGAAATGAAAGGGGATTATTATAACGGTAATATATTACAACCAAATTCTGAAATGAAATTAACATTAAAATTAAATGTGCCCGAGCCATGTTCAGGGAATTTTGATTCCGGAGCAGTATATGTTTGGGCAGAGGTAATTTAAAATGCCAAACAATAATTTAAAATCAAAATTATGCGGTATGTTTATAATTTTCTTATTTGCAATCTCGTTGATATCTGCTCAAAATGACGTTGCATATATATTTAGAAAAATTTCAAATATCAATGGAGATATGATCGAACAATTTAACAGTATGGGGATGGATGTTGAATTGATAAGTGAAAATAATCTTCCAAAAGACTTGAGTTCATATAAAATTATCTTTTTAGGAAATGAAGAATTTAGAAATATAAATGAAATTCCAAAAAATCGTCCATTAATTATTATGGGTTCTTATCATGGAGAAGATTTTGGATTAACGCAAGATGAGGTTAGTCAATTAATCTCCAATCATCCAATGGAAGTTGTAACTGATAATGGTATCGTTCAGGTATATAATGAAGGCTCAAATAATTCCTTTTATTATTATCTTGCAGATGAATACAAGGCTGAAAATTTAACTGTCATCGCAAGAGCATATGATAACAATATGGATAACTTGGGGGATGTTATAAGCTATAAAGACAAGACCTGCTTTTTTGGCATTGTTAACACTCAAGACTGGACTCCGGAAACACGTGAGTTATTCGGGCAATGTACAAATGTTGTTGAAGATGAAATTGCCTGCTTCAATAATAATAACTGTGCTGATGACTCTGTAGGAAATTATTGCATTGATGATCAGGTCTTTGAGGAATATCAGGAAACAGTATGTATAAACCACGGCACAATAGACTCCCAGTGTGCTAAAACAGATTCTTACATTTCAAAATTTGTCAAGTCTTGTGAAGATGGATGCAAAAATGGTGAATGTATCAATAAAAACGTTTCAAATTCAAATTCGACAACAGTAAGTCCATCATATAATTTTGGAAGGCTTATTGTTCAAAATCCAAGAATTTCAATAGAAAGGGCAAATGATTCAAGAATACTCCAAGACCTTGACATAAAATTAAAATTAGAAGACGGATTGACGAAAGAAGAAAGACAGCAAATTATTCGGGAAATTAGCGATAACATCAAAGATCAATTAGTTGTATCTGGAGATCTTATTGGAAAAAAAATTGTTTGTGAAGCTGATGTAAAAAGTAGAAAAGATTATGAATTTAATTGCACTCCTGTTGACCGAAGGTTTTCATTGGATATAACTGATGAAAATAAGCTAATTAGAAATATCTTAAATGATACTAATCGGAGTGTTGTGTTTGCAACTTTGTTAAATAAATCTGGAAATTCAAGCTTAGATCGAGTCAAAGAAATAAGAAAAAATAATCTTAGTATTATCGAAGATGTAAAAGTCCTAAGGGAAGAAGTAAAAACATCTAGGGAAGAAAGAAGAGAAGAAAGGCAGACCCTTAATAACGAAACTGAAATTAACAATACTTCATGGCAGGACAAGTTTGCAGAGAGAAGAGAAAACATGCAAAACCGCACCCCTGCTCTTGCAGAATTAAAAGAAAAAATAGAATCAAACCGCGAGGAAAGATTAAATGACAGCGACAGAATTTTTGGGGAACGCTTGATAGAAAAGATAAAAGAAAATCGTGAAAATGAAAGTTTGAATGTCTCTATAAATTCCCACCCAATTATAAGTCAAATTAAAGATGGAATAGAAGAGAGAAAAGAAGAAAGGCAAAATAAATCTTTCCTTTCAAGATTAAGGGAAAAGAGAAATGAAAACAGCACGACTGTTAACACCTTTCAAAATCTTTTTTCAACGCCAAATTTTGATTTGATTGTTCCCACTAGAAAATCTAATCAGGCAGAATTATCAAATGAGTTATATTCAGACGAACAAATTCAATTTAATGAATTATCTGGTAATCAATTAATTTCAAATGAAACATCTTTGGAAAATGATTTAGTCCAAAATCCTATTGATGAAAATAATAGCACTAATGTAACTGAGGGTAATAAAACTCTTGTTGGCAGAATTAGAGATAACGGGATCTTACATAGGCGGAATAGTTCCCCTATGAAAAAATTAGTAGAGATGCGATATAAGTTAATGCTAGCGCAAAGAATAAAGAACAGAAATGAAACAACTTTTAGAAATATTTTTAACAGAAACTCCAATAATTCCAATGAATGTATTGAAGATATTGATTGTGGAATAGATTTTATTGGAGAAAGATATTGCGATGATAGTACTATTTACAATGATTTTCATGAATTTAAATGTATACAAAATCAATGTATGGAACTTATGACTCCTGAAGTTGATGAAAGCTGTTCAGATGAATGTTTAAATGAAATTTGTTCAAATTCAATAAATTTGCCGGAAAATGAAACAGATTCCGATGAGAATAATTCAACATTAATATTTGATAGATTTAATAGTAGGATTCAAGGTAATTTGATTATAGAAAAGATTCATTCAAGAATCCAGAATAATAGCCGAGAACGAAACTTTACATTAACGAGATTATTTAATAAGACCATACCATCAAATGAAACAGCAAATGAATCGGGGATTAGTCTTAATGATAAATGGAAATTAGAAAATCCAAGAATTTCAATAGAAAGGGCAAATGATTCAAGAATACTCCAAGACCTTGACATAAAATTAAAATTAGAAGATGGATTGACCAGTGAAGAAAGAAAAGACTTAGTAAAAGAAATAAATTCAAAAATCAAACAACAATTAGTCGTTTCAGGAGACTTGATCGGGAAAAGAATAGAATGCGATGGAACAATTAAAAACAGAAAGGATTATCAATTAGACTGTAGCCCTATCGACAAGAAATTTTTAGTTTTTCATATAACTAATGAAAATGTTTCAGTAAAAAATGCCATAAACAATGCCCGGCCCCATGTCGTTGTCAGAACAAATGCATCAAATCAAGATGAATCAAGCTTAGATCGAGTCAAAGAAATAAGAAAAAATAATCTTAGTATTATCGAAGATGTAAAAGTCCTAAGGGAAGAAGTAAAAACATCTAGGGAAGAAAGAAGAGAAGAAAGGCAGACCCTTAATAACGAAACTGAAATTAACAATACTTCATGGCAGGACAAGTTTGCAGAGAGAAGAGAAAACATGCAAAACCGCACCCCTGCTCTTGCAGAATTAAAAGAAAAAATAGAATCAAACCGCGAGGAAAGATTAAATGACAGCGACAGAATTTTTGGGGAACGCTTGATAGGAAGAACAGAAAGAAAAAATAATACTAATGAAGATGAAACTTCTGATGACACTATAAGAACAAATATACAACAAAGGCGTGAGGTTAGAGTAATATCGCGTGAAGAAACAAGAAATAATTTGGGACCGATAAGAACAGCTTTAATGAATAGAAATAACAATGATTCAGGAACTGTTCAATCTTGCGAAAGGGACATAGACTGTGATTCTACAGGATATTATACCGATAGATATTGCAAGGGTACAGAATTGTACAAAGATAAAATCTCATATAAATGCATAGAAAACCAATGTGTAAAAGTAATGTCTCCTGAATTTTTCAAATCCTGCGAAAATAATTGTCTAAATGGGGAATGCCTAAACAGCTAATATTAAAATGAAACAATACGTAGTTTTTTTGTTAATTTTACTTTGTATTTGTTCATGTTCAGCTATGAGCGTTGGGATTGGAAATCCAAAAATAATTTTGCAGGGAAATAAGGGAGAGGAATTTGAAGGATTTATAACTGTGCAGAATAAAAATAATGATTCAATAAATGTGGAAGTAACAAATTCAAATTTTGGCAATCCAATTACTATTAATGATCCCTTCTTTGTTTTAAGGCCAGGAGAAAATAAAAAAGTTTCTTTTAAAATCAAATCAAATAAGAATGGCATTAGCGAGGAAAATATCAATGTTAAATTTACCCCCGTGGGTCAGAACAATGGTATAGGATTAACATCAAAAGTCGTTTTATTAATTTCTGAAGAAGAATCAAAGCCTCCTGTAAACGATGTTCCCGGTCCGGGAGTTTTGCCTGGAGAAGATGATACTAACTCAGATAATAGCAATAACAATAGGCATAGCAATGATGATGACGATGATACAATCAGGATAACAAATTATGATGATTATTATGATGATCCTGCTCCTTATACAACTCCAATTCAAAATTCTACCCCTATAATAAAATTGGAAGTAACCGGCAATGAAAATCCTGCTGCAACGACAAAAAAGAATAATTCAAAAATATTTTCATTAATTATTGGCCTGGTTGTTGTGATATGGGTTATCTTTATCTTTATTGTCTTAAGAAATCTGCTTAAAGATTAACTACCTTTTATAAAATTTGAGAGTCAATAAATTAAGCTTGCAATCATAAAAGTATGCATTTGCGTCTTTTGGAGTATGAACCATTAGTATATCTTTAAGATGATTTGTATCAAACTTAAGTTCATTAGTAAATTTTAAAACCTCTCCAATTTGATTTTTTTCTAATTGATCTGATTCAAATTGCGTTAAGCAATCTAATTTTCCAATGTCTTTCTGTTCAAGGATCTTTTCAATTAAGTCAGAATAAGTCTCTGGGTCATAATTTATAATTTCTGTCATATAGGAAAAATTTAATTTTCTTTTAAAAACATTTATCTAATCAAAAATATATTTACATTCTTTGGATAAATCCACGTTTCGGCCTGAATAAGTCGCCTTTCTGGATTAGCTTGTTCACGGCTTCTTCTAATTCATCTGCTTTCATTTTATCACCCAATTCTTTTTCAAGTTCTTCAATTGGAATGAGCTTTCCCAATTTTCCTTCGAGTTTTTCAAGTGCTTCTTTTACAATTAATAATTTATTCATTTTAGATGCCGGATTGCCTGAAATTTTGTCAATATCAAATTTTTTTGTTTCATAGTCATATCCTACTTGCATTAAATAAAACTTCATAAGATCTATTGCTCTTTTTGCATCATCTTTTGTTACTTTTTTGCTAAGCCTTGCTCTTGCACAGGCTTCAGAAAGCCTGATTAAAGCTTCTAATTGTCTTGCTGAAATAGGTATTGGTTGAAGGATATCATCTGAAGTTTTTGGTTGATTTCTAAGGCCTACATAAAAACTTTTAATTTCTTCAACTGCTTCTTCAGATAATGCAGGATTAAATTTTTGTTTTGCATATGCTACATATTTTCTAAGCAAACTTTTTTCAATTAAATCGTAAGATGTATCTTTTTTGTGCTCTTTCAAAACATGAGATGCAATTGACTCATCTCTTTCCTTATTTGGCAAGTCTCTTAAAATAAAAATTACATCAAATCTGTTTAGTAAAGCAGGAGATAAGTTGACCTGTTTTGCAATCATTTCCATTGGATTAAACCTTCCAAATTTTGGATTTGCTGCAGCTAACACTGCAGTTTGGGATCTTAACGTTGCCTGAACGTTAGCCTTTGATATTGTAACTGTTTGTAGCTCCATTGCCTCATGCATTGTACTTCTATCATTCTCGTCCATTTTTTCTAATTCATCGATGCAGACTAATCCTTTATTACTGAGAACCATCGCTCCTGCTTCAAGCCCCCATCCTCTTAAAAATTCGTCCTTTACTACTGTTGCAGTTAAACCTGCACCTGAAGCAGACTTTCCTGAAACGTATCTTCCCTTTGGAGCAATACCTGAAATGAATTTGAGCATTACCGATTTTGCAACTCCCGGGTCACCTACTAATAAAACATGTATATCTCCTCTCGTTTTTGTCCCATCGCTTCTTTCTTTTTTAACTCCACTAAATAATTGAAGCGCAAGAGCCTGTTTTATTTCAGGATACCCCCAAACAGAAGGGGCAATACTTCTGTTTAATTTATCGAATAAATTTGGATCTGCAGCAAGTTCTTTTATTTCTTTTTCATCCTCTTCTGAAATTTCCAAATCTTCAAAAGATTCTTCTAATGGCATTAAGTTGTTTGCTTCGATTGCAATATCAAATCTTGTTGATAAAGCTCCTGTTGATAATGTAATTGAAACTTCTTTTAACACCCCAATTATTTTAACTCTGCTTCCCGGCGTAGTTTTCTCTTCCATTTTCGGTTCGACCAAATCTTCTTTTAAAAAAATGCTTAATCTTTTAGGCTGTTCTCCTCCATCCAGAGAATCAGGGCTTTCTTCAATAATCAATCTTTGGGCATCGACCATGTCTTTACTAATTTCACGAAATCCTCCTCTTCTTCCGCATGAGCACCTTGAAGGTTCTTTGAATTTTTTATCAAGTTGAAGAACTGAAATAATTGTGCCACAAGAAGGGCATTCAAATTTTGCATTTACAACTTGGGGTCTGACTTCACTGGCCTGCCTTACAATTCCTTCAATAGAGATTAAAGTTCCTAAATGCTTAGCTCTAATTTCCCTTATTTTTATTTCTTGATCTTTCGTTATTGAGTTTAATCGGACTTTTGCCCCCGTAATCATGCCTGATTCTTCTAATGCAAGTTCTAATAGTTGAAATGTCTCTTCTGGTTTGGAAATAATTTTGTCAGCCAATCCAGGGGATTGTTCTGCTATGTCTTCAAAATTTATATGCACAATTTTATTTCCTCTCTCGCTTTTTCCAATTTGTTTCTTATATGAATTAAAAAAATTCTTTGCTTCATTTATCAGTTCTTCCTGATCAAGCTTACTTTTATCAACATCTTCTTTTATTAAATCCATATAATTCTCTTAATTTGTTGTTTTTAATTTTTTGCAAAATTTTTCACTATGCATTATTTGCATAAAAAAAGACAACATACCATTATAAAATGCTATTCTCCTTAAAATATGCTTTTAAATTTTTAAGCTCACTATTAAATTATTGTTTAATAAGTACTGTAATAATAACTTTAAAATTTGATTAATTTTATGGAGATTCAGAATGAAAGATATTACTGCATTTATTGATTTTTCAATAGCAGATGAAAAAAGAAGAAAGTTGGAGGGCATTTTATCTGATTATCCATTAAAAACCTTGCAGGATTTAGAAAAAGGAATAGAAAGAGACTATCTTCCTATGAAAATAAAAATAATAGGCTCAAATTTTCCAAAAGAAGACATTGATATTTTTTTTATGCGATATGATAAAAATACTAATTATAAAAAAATTAAAGAAAAATATCCTAAAACTAATGTAATTGTGCCTTATTTTGTAAATGAAATTAAAAGCATAACAAAAAATATACAGGGAATAAAAATAGCTAATTTATCAAATCCAAATGGGATATACAATATCCTTGACGATTTAAGGAGAGAAAAAAAATTATATAAAAAAATTAATATATCTTTAATTGGCTCTGGATTTTTTATTCAAGGGATTTTGCGAGAATTAAAGCAAGGCATGCAAAATGGCTTTAATTGGGTTAATCAAATTTATTGGTATTCAGAAAGGCTTTCACAAAATAAAAATGGATATGAAGATTTAATATTAAATTTGGGTTTGGCTGAATTAAACATTTTAGGAAAAGTTCAAACATTTAATAATTTGGAAGATTGGGGGGCTGAAGGGGCCCCTAAATCTGATTTTATTATATTTGCTACAGCAAACAAAAAGAGAACAGTTAAGAGCTTTGAATACATTAACAGAGTTAATTCTCCTGATGAAGAAAATAGTTTTTTGTATACAACTGCAATTCCAAAACTAAATCGGGTTTGTAAGGCTTCCCAAGATAAAGATTCAACATGGATAGTAGGCTCTAATCCAATAGGTCCTCTTTTGTTATATATGTACTACAAATATGGTAAGAAGGGGATATGTCCAACTCCTGATTTAAAACGTGCTCAAATATTATCATGTTATTTTTTAAACGATTTTTGTTGTAGATCTTCAATGATGGATCTTAAAAATTTAATCAAGCCTCATTTAGAAGCTCAAAATATAAAATTAAATATTTTTGGTGAACATCATGATCCATTAATAGATTTCCAGCATTGTTTTTTTGAACATCCCTCATTAAGTTTGGATTTAAAAGAACTTTTGGGGAATAAGTTTAATCGTTTTAAAAAATATGTAAGCATTGGATTGCAAAATCGCGGATTACAGACAATGCTTAATGCATTAAATCAAGGTACAGGAATTCAAGAATCTCCCGAAGCTGTAAGAAGGGCCTTGAAAGCTCATTCTTTTTACGTACCTGATCGATCTTTGTCGAATTATCAGTTTTTAGAAAAACAAGAAGTTTCTCTTCAGATACCTCAAAGATACCATTGTCTAGATGGGATGCCGGAATTTGATCTATTAAATAATCTTTCTCAAAACAGCAAGAAAAAATTAAAAGAGCAAATGAAATCTCAAATAGAACTTGCTTTATATGAGGTATATTAAGATGAAAGACAAAGTGAGTGAGGTGCTAAAATCTATTGGCTTGAACAAGAATGAGATAGAAATCTACATTGATTTAATCGGCCACAAAAGCTCAACCGCCCTAGAAATTTCCAAAAGGACAAAGATTC
>JBMOLG010000018.1:0-29683 GCA_049324275.1 Nanobdellota archaeon
GTTCTTATAATCCAGTTCAGCAATCCCGTAACTGTAATAAAAATCAAGAATCCAAGAATGGCTGATGCATACAAGCATTATTTTGAACTTTTATGGAAGCAGGCAAAGAATTTTTAATTTATTGTTTTAATCGACGATAAATTATGTTGTCTATAAATTAACAGCATCCGTTTTTATAACAAAAATCCATGTGAATATAATGCTAAAAGAAAATTGTTCGGTATGCTTTAAACCTATTACAACTCCTATTTGTGAATCTTGTTATATGCGGCAAATAGAAAAATGGCTTGAGCATATTGATATGACTGCATTGCCTAAAAAATTTATATTAGATCAAATAAAAAGAAATCTTTACTTTGATGGTATTAATGAAGGAGAGTGTATAATATGTGGTTCAGAGGTGAATGTATGTTCTTATTGCTTTTTTCTTAAAGTAGCATCAATTTTAAAAAAAATAAAATTAAGTGATGAATTTATTCAAGATTTTCTTGCAACCTTTAATTATGCAATAAAGCATTAAATGAAGTAGAAAAAAATTTAAAAAGAATCGGTACTAATAACTATAAGGTATCTAAAATGTTAAAACGAAAATGTATTGGTTGTGGTAAAAAAATCGACAAGAAATTTAATTTTTGCCCTTATTGCGGATTTTCTTTCAAGCAGGAAAAGGAAGAGACTGAATTCGGAATGCTTGGGCGTGATGATGTTATAGATGATGTCGAATTAGCAAGAGAATTAAGGCTTCCATTTGGTTTAGATAAACTCATGGATTCTTTAATCAAACAGCTTAATAAGGAACTTTCAAGTATGGCTGCGGAAGGAGGCCCTAATGGATTTAAGATTCAAATTTCAACAGGTAAACCTAAAATAGGAGATATTATCGAAGAAGGTATAGATGAAAAGCCGCAGCATATTTCAAGAGAAGAAATTGAAAGAAGAAAAAATCTACCTAAAAAAGAAGCTCAATCAAATGTAAGAAGATTGGGAGACAGGATTATTTATGAGATTTCAGTTCCAAATGTAAAATCTAAAAAAGATGTAATTATAAGCAAACTTGAAAATAGCATTGAAATAAAAGCGTATTCTCCGGAAAATTGTTATTTCAAAACGATTCCTTTAAAAGTGGAAATTCTCGGATTTTATATTAAGAACAATATTTTGTTTCTTGAATTAAGAGGTTAAGCTAAAAATTTAGAATATATCCCATGATACAAATTGTTTTAAACGTTTATATTTTTTCATGAGATATGAAATTTGCCCATTTAGCAGACTGTCATTTAGGCGGTTGGAGGCAGGAAGAACTTCAAGGCCTAAATTTTCAGTCATTCAAAAGATCTATTCAAATATGTTTGGAGGAAAAAGTAGATTTTATTCTCATTTCAGGGGATTTATTTGATTCTGCTTATCCGCCTATTGAAATTTTAAAGCAGACTTTCGGTGAATTTAGAAACATAAAAGATGCAAATATACCTGTTTTCATAATTGCAGGAAGTCATGATTTTTCTGCATCTGGGAAAACATTTTTGGATGTATTGGAAAAGTCCGGATTCTGCAAAAATATTGAAAACATGGAAATACAAAATGATGGAAAAATAAAATTGTATCCTTATAAATTTAATGATGTATTTATTTTTGGCTATTCTGGAAAGAAATCCGGCATGGAAATAGAAGATTTGAAAAAAGTTTATTTTGATTCAGTTTATCCATTCAGTATTTTTATGATTCATACAACTATTAAGGATGTTGTTGGCAACCTCCCCATGGATTCAATAGATACATCAAAACTTCCTCTTGCAAATTATTATGCAATGGGTCATATTCATAAAATATTTGAAAAGCAAGAGGCAGGTTCTATATTTGCCTATCCTGGCCCGATATTCCCGAATAACTTCCAAGAATTGGTTGATTTGAAATTTGGAAGCTTTAATTTAGTTGAATTTAATAATGGAAAACTTAAAATTAACAATTTAAAAATTCCTTTGATAGAAACAGTATATCTTGAGATAGAATTGGATAATGCATTGACCGCAACTGAAAAAATTATCTCTGAATTTGATAAATACAATCTTAAAAATCAAATAGTTCTTATGAAACTTAAAGGCACGATAAATCAGGGAAAAACTGGAGATATTAGATTTAATGAAATCGAAGAATTTATACAAAAAAAGCAGGCATATTCATTTCTCAGAAATATTTCTTCGCTAAAAATCAAGGATTCTGATATTAAGATTGCCACTGACAATGTGGATAATTTAGAAGAAGCAATATTAAAAGAATACATTGAAAAAAACGAGGCAGAATTCAATAAATACCTTCCTTCATTAATAAATTCACTATCTGTTGAAAAAAACGAGGATGAAAAAAATTCTATCTTTGAAAATAGGATTATCGATGATTTAAAAAAAATATTTAATCTGCAAAATGTTATTTAAAAAATTAAAATTAAAAAATATCCGTAGTTATGAAGATTTGGAGATAAATTTTCCAAATGGTTCTATTCTGCTTTCAGGAGACATAGGGGCGGGGAAAACTTCAATTTTGTTGGCACTGCAATTTGCTTTATTTGGTCTTCAACCTGGGCAAAAAGGAGCTTCAATTTTGCGCCAAGGGGAAGACAGTGCTTATGTAAGCCTTGAGATTGAAATTGAAGGAAACCAAATTACTCTTGAAAGAAATTTGAAAAAATCAAAATCTATTTCGCAGGAATCAAATGCATTGACTATTAATGGAGAAAAAAAAGAACTTTCAACATCTGAAATGAAAAATAAAGTTATAGAGATGTTGAATTATCCTCATGAATTTGTTAAAAAATCTAATCTATTATATAAGTTCACAGTTTATACTCCTCAGGAAGAAATGAAATCTATTATTGAAGAAAAGCCAGAAACAAGGTTGGATACAATAAGGCACATTTTTGGCATTGACAGGTATAAAAATATTCAGGAGAATTCCCAGATATTTCTTCAAAAAATTAAAGAAGCAATAAAAATTAAAGAAGTTGAAATAAGGGAAATAAATACCTTGAAAGAAAAATTAATTCAAGAGAATGAAAAAAGAATCAAATTAAGCAAAGAGATAAATAATCTCAATATAGAATATAATGTCTCACTTAATGTTAAGCAGGAATCAAATGAGCGATTGAATCAGATAAATCTCCTGATTGAAGAGAAAAGAAAAATTGACTCTGAATTATCTGCTAAAAGGATTCAGATTCAAGGAAAAAATGAGTTAAAAGAAAGATTAGAAAAAGAAATTTTGATAATGCAAAGGCAGATTAATGACAAGATTGAATTTTCTAATGAAAATCTTAATAACGCAATTGAATCACTTAAAAAACATAAATCTGGCTTGGATAATCTTAATTTGAAGTTTTTAGATATTAATTCAAATATTTCTATTTTAAATTCAAAAAAAGAACATTCTCAAAATTTGAAAGAAAAAATCATCTGCATGGAAAATTGCCCGACATGTTTTCAGAATGTAACTAAGGACCATAAAAGCAAGATAGAAAAAATGAGTCAATTTGACATTGAAGAAGTAGACAGGGAACTGGAAATTAAAATTTTCAATAAAAATAAATTAATAAAAGATATTGAAGCTGAAAAAAAATTAATCCAGGAATTTGAGAAGATGAAAAGTGAATTGGAATCTGCCAAAATTAGATTTGAACATCAAAAAACAATTGAAACAAAAATAAAAAGTGACTCTTTTATTTTTGAAAGAAGTTTGCAGGAAATTAAAAATCTTGAAAATCAAATTTCAGAATTAAAGATTAAATTGCAAGGTTTTCAAGAGTATGAAAACTTATTCGAAATCGAAAAATCTAATTTTGATAAACTAGATATTTGCATAAGAAATCTGCAAATCAGCCTTGCAGAAAAAAATAAAGAAATAGAAATATTGAAAATTCATTTGGAAAACCTTGAATCCCAAATTTCTGAAAAAGAGAAGATTAAAGAGCAAATAAATTATTTGAAAGAGCTTCAGGCATGGCTTGAAGAAAAATTTTTGTTTATTATAAGTGCAATTGAAATGAATGTCATGGCAAAATTAAGAGAAGAGTTTTCAAAGTTATTTAATGAATGGTTCTCAATATTAGTTTCAGATGCATTAAATGTCAGGCTTGATGAAGACTTTACTCCGATTATTTCTCAAAAAGATTTCGAAGTAGACTATGAATTTTTATCTGGAGGCGAAAGGACCGCAGTTGCACTTGCATACAGGCTTTCATTAAATCAAATACTTAATTCGCTGCTCTCAAAGATAAAAACAAAAGATATAATCATACTTGATGAGCCGACTGATGGATTTTCAGAACAGCAAATAGATAAGATGAGAGACATTTTTTCACAGCTTAATTCAAAACAGATCATACTGGTAAGCCACGAGCAGAAAATAGAAGGATTTGTTGATAATGTTATAAAGATAAAAAAAGACAGAATCAGCGGAATTGCAAAAAATTAGATTTCAATGACATTTACTTCATTCTCTAAAGAATCTAAATATTTTCTGAAAGATTCTTGTGAAAGCTCCAATGTTTCAGTATTAATATTAGGATGAAAATTTACAATTTTATCGTCATAAACCTCTCTATCTAAAATTACTTTTATCTTTTTATTTTTATCATTTATCAAAGCGAATGGCGAGATAGAGCCAGTTTTAACTTTTAAAAAATCAAATAGCTCAGTTTCGTTCGCAAATGATAACTTCTTTTCACTTAATGTTTCTTTTAATTTAATCATGTTTATTGTTTTCTTGCATGGAAGCACTATCAAATAAAGATTACCTGATTTTTTCCCCTTAAGGAATAAACTTTTAGCATGCATTCCCTTAAGACTTTTTCTAAATCTTTCTCCCTCTTCGCATGTGTAAATTGGCGGATGTTTATGTATCTTAAACTCAATGCTTAATTTTTTAAGATATTCTTTTATCAATTTATCGTTCATTAACTTAATAAACTTTAGAGCATTAATAAAACTTATGAAGAAGCAAGAGGATAAAAAAATTATTTCTTCTAAAATTTCAGAAAAAATTTTTGAAAAAATTCCCAAAAAAAATCCAATTTCTAAACAGAAGAAAAAAACAAAGCAAGAAACAAAAAAAACTGGTGAAATTGATGGAGTTGACGAAAAGTTGAATGCACAATTTTCTGAAACTTCTAATGAAAATGATTTTATTTCAAAAGAACCACTTAAACTTGAAGATTTGTTTTTATCATCGATTCCAAAACAAATTCAAAATTTAGAAAAAAATCTTGACAAAGTCGCCTTAACTCAACCTAAAGAAGAAAAGAAAAATAAATTTTATTCAGATTCAGGGAATGCTTATGATAATTTCGCTTACAAAACAGATTCTTACCAAAATGATTATTATCCTTCTAATGATAAAAGTCAGCAGAAAGAAAATGTTGAAAATTCGTTGATTAAATATAAATCAAGGAATGAAGAGAAAAATCTTAGGCCCTGGGAAGTCAGCAATCAAAATGAAAAAGTAAAAGATTCATATAAAGATAAAATTTTTCATGCTCATAATTAGGAATAATTATAAATCTAGATGAATACAAAAAAGAATGGCAAATTATGAATATTTTTATCCTGGAAACTTTTCTTCAATGAATCCATATTATGGAGGATTTGTGGGATACCGTCTTTCAGCAGAAAATTTAGGGGCCCCCACCAAGCCAGATACTGCGAATCAAATTAATGAAGTTATAAGCAGGATTCGAGAGGGTATGAAAGCGGTCGAAGTAGGCACATTACAGCCAGAAGCTTTTGAGCAAATTCCTAAAGAGCATCTAAAAGAAATTTATGCTCTTGCAAAACTTAGTGGAGTAAAGCCTTCTGTCCATGCACCGATTATTGACGCTGCAGGATTTGGTCAAAGGGGTTGGGAAGGTGAAGCTGCCAGGCAGGATGCAGAAAAAAGAATTTTTGATGTTGTAAGAAGATCTCATGACTTGGATCCGCAAGGAAACATTCCAATAACAATTCATTCATCCGCAGGAATTCCTGGAAATGAGTACCGACCTGAAGTTGGAAAAAAGCCGGGAGATAAAGATAGGTTCAAAAAAAGAACAATTTTAATGATTAACCGGGAAACAGGGCAGATTCAGCCGGTTCAGGAACAGACAGAAAAATTTGACATTCAGGGCATGCAGGGAAAAGATTGGGAAAAGGGAAGGACTATTACAGCTGAAACATGGGCTAAAAATATTAATTTTAACGAATGGGATAGGAAATTGACAGAATTAAATTTTGCCCAGCAGGCTGTTGATAAAGATATGGAAAGAATAGATTATATGATTTCACAAATGCCTCAATTGCACCAAATAATACAAAAATCTTTTTTAACAGAAGAGGAAAGCCATCAATTAAACATGATTCAGCCTCAAATTATTAGGGGTTTTGATTTTCTCAAGCATAATACAGAAGCACTTAACAATATGTTTAACAATGCATATAAATATGGAAGCGAAGAGCAAAAAAAAGAATTAAAAAAATTATCAGAAAATTGGACAAAAGAAAAAAATGCTGTAATAAAGCAGGAATTTGGAGATAGAGAACAAAAGGGGGCACTTAACAGTTTTAAGCTTTATATGGTTGAGCAAAATTTATTCGGCAAATATTCAAATCACTTTAGGCAGATCATTGAAAAAGAAGACAAAGAGGGGCATCATATGTATCCTGAAATTTATCAGCCTCTTGAAAATTTTGCCATGGACCAGGCTGCAAAGACTTTTGGAAATGTTGCATTTAATGCAGTTAAAGAATTTGGAAAAACTGCCCCAATAATTTCTGTTGAAAATATGTTTCAGGGAATGGCTTTTTCCAAGGCCGAAGATATGAACAAGTTAATTGACAACTCACGAAAACAATTTGTTGAAGATGCTGTTAAGTCTAAGAAAGAAGGCGGGCTTGGGTTTAATAGAGAGGAAGCAGAGACTTATGCTAAAAAATTTATTGGGGTAACATGGGATGTAGGTCATCTTAATATGATGAAAAAATCCGGCTTTACTGATCAGGATGTGGTTAAAGAGACTGAAAAAATTGCAAAAAATGTCAAGCATCTGCATTTAACAGATAATTTTGGCTATTCAGATTCGCACCTTCCTCCTGGCATGGGAAATGTGCCAATAAAAGAAATCATGGAGCAATTAGAAAAAGCCGGATTTTCAGGCAGACAAATCGTTGAGGCAGGGGGATTTGTTCAGCATTTTCAGCGTTCTCCTCATCCTTATGTATTATCGTCTTTTGGTTCACAATTATACCCTATGAAAATGGCTTCTTATTTTGATCAGGTTAGAAATGTAATGGGCAATTATTTTGGTTCTCCTATGGCTTATTTTCCAGATATGCATATGTCAACATATGGTTCTAAATTTTCTTCATTGCCGACAGAGTTAGGCGGGCAGATGCCAGGATCGCAATCACGATTTGCTGGCACACCGAATGCCTGATAAATTTAATCAAGTTAAACATGAATAATTTAAAAATTATTATTTATTGTTAAAATCATGTATTTTCATATAATAATGACTGAACGATGTAATTCTGAATGCAGATATTGCTATAAAAAATCATTAAATGAATTTGATAACGAACTTGAAAAAAAATTTGAATTTGATTTCTCTGCACCATGTAATTTCAATGTTAACATAAAAAAACTTAAAAGATTTTTAGAAAGAGACAAATCTCCGAAAGTTATTTTTTATGGAGGGGAGCCTTTGTTAGAATCGAAAAAAGTTATGGAGATAATTGATGCGCTTGAAAATGTAAATGAATTCTGCATTCAGACAAATGGGAAACTGTTGGATCAAATCCCAGAAAACTATTTAAAAAAATTCTCGAAAATTTTAATTTCCTTTGATGGAAATGAAGAAAGAACAGATTTTAATAGAGGAAAAGGAACATATAAACTTTTAATGAATAATCTTCAGAAAATCCGTAAAAAAACTAATGCGGAAATTGTTGCTAGGATGACTCTAAGTTTTCCGGATATTTTTGAGCAGACAAATCATCTGATAAAATTGATAGAACAAAATCTAATTAATTCAATTCATTGGCAAATAGACGCAGGATTTTATAAAAATGATTTTACAGAAGATTTTGAAACCTTTGTTCAAATCTACAATGAACAATTAAGCAAACTTATTGATTTTTGGATTGATTATATGAAAAAAAATAAAAAAGTTCTAAAACTGTATCCTTTACTTGGAATATTTGAATCTCTTTATTATGACAAAAAAACAAAATTAAGGTGCGGGAGTGGTTATGCAAATTATACAATTACAACTAATGGAAATATAACTGCCTGTCCAATCATGAACAGCATAAAGAATTTTTATGTTGGAAATTTAGATTCAAATCCAAACAATCTAAAAAAAATTTATGTGGAGGGAAACTGCTTCAAATGCAATTATTTAGATTTATGCGGTGGAAGATGTTTATATGCAAATAAAGCTCAATTATGGCCCGATGAAGGGCAAAAATTAATTTGTGAGACAATAATTCACTTAATCGAAGAGCTTAGAAAAAAAATTCCTGAAATAAGAAATTTAATTGACAAAAAAATTGTGAATGAAAAAGATTTTGAATACGAGAAATATTTTGGTCCTGAGATTATTCCTTGAAATTGGGAATCGTGGATATAATTAGTTTCGAATTAAAACAATCCTCTCTTTTGAATTCCCGAATTAACAATCTCAAATTGCAACTCTTTTATCGGAAGGGCGCGGTGTTTCTGTAAAATTAATTTTCTTTTTCCGCGATTGTTCTGAAGTTCAATTAAACATTTTGACCAATATTTTAACAAATCTCCGCCTACCATTGAAACTTTTCTTTCATCGTGTACGTCATTTTTTGAAAACTCCGAATAAACCTGGTTTGTAACAATTACTGGAATATTCTGCTTTCTTGCAATTTCATTTAATTTTCTCAATTGTCTTGCTAAGTTTCTGTTTACTTCCCTTATTCTTTCATCTTCTCCGGATTTTATTGCATCCCCTAATTCTAATCTGTAAAGCATGACTATGCTGTCAATGATTATCAAAGAGATGTTTTGTTTTTTTATATGATTAAGCAATATTTCAAAACAATTTTCCTGTTCTTCAAAGCTGGTTGGATTCAACAGTAAAATATTCCCGAGAGTTTTTTCTAAAATTTCCTCGTCATTTAAGAGTTGCTTAACTCTTTCAGTTGAGAAGCCCCCTTCAGTGTCTACATAGATTATTTTATTGTCTTTTTTTGCCTGGCTGACTGCAACCAGAATGCAGAAATTTGTTTTCCCACTCCCCCCCGGGCCATAAATAGTTGTGATGACGTCTGTCTCATATCCTCCAAAAAGAAATTTGTTTAAGTCATAAGAGCCGGCTGAAATTTTTTGTTGTTTCATGTTTTAAGATTAAAAAGAAAATATTTAAGATTATGCTTAATTTAACACAAGTATTATAAACCTAAAAACTAGATAATTATATGGCAGACAAGTCAAAGAAAAAGAGCAAAGAAGAAATAGAAAAGAGCAAGGAAAGGAAAGAGATTTTGATGCGCCTTGTTGTAGCCCTGGTCTCAGGAATAGTTCTTTTAGTTTGGCGTTATTTAATCCTTGTATTAGCATTAGTTCATTGGTTCATAGTTTTATTCACAGGAAAAAGAAATTCCGATTTGGCGGAGTTTTCAGAATATTTTAATACTGAAGCTTACAGATTCATTGAATATCTGACATTCATGACAAATGAAAGACCATTTCCATTTACTCCATTAAAGCGATTAAGAAAATTTGTTAAATAATTCAATATACATAATATCGTATAAATGTTTTTTAATCTTGCAAATATTGAAAAATATGGCATCTGGAAATTTTTTAATTGGGAATAATTTTTCTTTGCAGGGATTTAATGAATATGTTCAGCCTATTTTTGAAAAACGCGCTTTTACAATTGCCAATAATGGCAATAAACATTAGGGACAACAAACATCTTCTTATTTCTATTTGCAGCGAGCGAGATTTAGAGTAAAAGGTGAATAAAGTTTTGCTAGATGCAAGAGAAGTTATGGAAAAAGATAAAACAGATCTTGATAAAAGAACTGCATTCAACTATCAAATATCTGGTTTTGATAGTCATGGTCAAGCTCATGGAATTTATCAAGTCTTGGGAATTTATGAAAAAGATCAAACTGCTTCGGATTTATTTCCATCTTTAGCTCAACAATATCTTTTAGATTATTTAGAACTTAGATCTAATCAGATTAAAGAGAAAATTCGTAATTTAATGGAACAAAGATTAAAGGAATTTTAATTAAATTTTTTTCTGAAATATGCTACAAATTGAATAAGATAATAAAAACATAATTACGAATCCTGCAAAAAACCAAATTAAACTTTCAATAAAATTTTCCGAACAATTCCCAACGCAGAAAGGAATTGAATAATATCCGATTATTCCGCCAAAATAAAAGAAATAATTGTCTTAAGTTTCGTAATTTTAAAATTCATCTTAAATCTTCTTGAAATTATTCCATGCAATATCAAATAATTGCTCTAAGGCCTGTGCAAAGAATTCAGTGTTAATCCAAACCCCAATATCATAATTTGGATGAACTGTTTCATCATTTAGGAGCATAAATATTAATTCTTCAGAATCTATAACACAAAATCTTGCATTTAATTTTTCTGTGCTTCTAACTTCTGCAATTTTTGCAAATTCTTTTGCGATTTTTCTATTAGCATCATTTACTTGTGCAGCAATTCTAATTTTAACTCCCCTCTTTCTTGCTTTGTCTAATGAAGGCAATAAAATTTCAGCTTTTCTATTTAAGCCATTAGCAGTTGTAACGAGTGTAATTGTTTTTTCTGCTTCTCTTATCAGCATATCAAGATGATTGTAAATATTTTGTCTTCCTTTTAAGGCTCCCGATAAATCCCCATGCTCGACATATTTAATTCCTTCTGAAAATAATGATGTTAATTCTGTCAAAACTTCATCTCCTTTTAATTGTTCTAGTCTCTTTGACTTATCTTTTGCATCAACTATCATTTTCTTTTTTACACGTTCAACAACTTCTTCAGGCTTTAACGCAACAAATTTTATGGGCTTTCCTAATTTCATCACAATAAATCCTCTTTTTTCCAAGGATTCTAAAATATCATAAGTCCTTGAACGCGGAACATCACTAATTGAAGAAATCTCCCCTGCAGTTGATGTTCCTCTTGACAGGAGTGCAGTCCATACCTTAACTTCATAAAGATTTAAATCAAAAATCTTTCTTAACCTGCTCAAAAACTCCTCTTTAACAATCATAATTAATCTAATATAATTATAGTATTTAAACCTTTCTTTTTTTGTTGTCTAAAATAAAACAAAAACAAAAATTTTCGTCGTGTAATTTAAACTTTTTTAAACTGAAATTTAAATATTTTGTCTTTAATTTTACCTGATTTGGAGTAATTAAATTTTTTACCAGAATTTAAAAAAAATATCTCGTTTGCATTAACTCTTTGCTTGATAAATTCTTTTTGCTTTTTAAAAATTTCATCAATATCAGAGTTTATTTCCAATTCAATTAAATCTTCTTTAATTAATCCAGCATTTTTTCTTTCAGCCTGTATAATTCTGGTCAATTCCCGCGCAAATCCCTCTTCTTCAAGTTCTGAGGTTAATTTTAAATCTAATTCAACAGATAATTCTTTCTCCTTTGTTTTTTTAATCTCTATTTTCTTAACATTTAATTGCTTCGAAATAATCGCTTTAAATTCATCTTCAATATTAAGATCGGATTTGACAATTGCTTTCGCAAGAGGCCATTTAAGTCCTATTTTTGCTTTATCTCTTTCAGCTAAGCCCTTGGAAACAATTTCTCTTGTTAACTTCATTTTTTCAATTAATTTTAAGTCAATCAATTTTTCGTTAAATTCGGGCCAAGTTTCAAGATGGACCGATTTGCTTTCGTCATTAAAATTATTTTTAGTGATCTTTTGCCAGATATATTCAGATGCATAAGGCATGAAAGGCGCCAAAACTTTTGATAAATTAAAAAATACATTTTTTATTGTGCTTAAGGCTTCAGGCTCTTTATCATCCAATCTTTCTCTATTTTGTCTAATATACCATAATGATAAATCATCTAAAAATTCTGTAATCGGCCTAGTTGCAGCAGGGATATTATATTTAATCATATTTTCAGTGACATCTTTCATTAATTGATTTGACCTTGAAATAATCCATCTGTCTGTGACCTCCTTAGAAGTTTTTTCCTTAAATTCTATGGCTGATGTTTCATAAAAATTAAAGCTGTTATAGAGAATCATCACATTTTTTCTAAGGCTGTCTTCAATGTCTTTTTCACTTATGTTCATATCATCTCCCAAAATTATTGGACTTGCAAGAAAGTACATTCTTAATGCATCACCTCCATATTTTTCCAATGTCTCTTTTGGGTCAGGGTAATTTCCATAAGACTTGCTCATCTTTCTTCCATCAGTGCCTGCTAAAACTCCTGTTACAACCACATTCTTGAAACATTCGGAATTAAACAAACTATTGGACAAAACATGAAGATAATAAAACCAGCCACGCAATTGACCCGTATATTCAATGATAAAATCTGCAGGGAATATTTTTTTGAAATCATTTTCTTTTTCAAAAGGATAATGCCATTGTGCGTAAGGCATTGAACCTGATTCAAACCAGCAATCCAAAATTTCTGGCACACGGTTCATTAAGGCACCGCATTTACATTTGAACTTATGCTCATCAATTTCTGGCTTATGCATATCAATTAATTTTTTTCCGCTTAATTTTTCAATTTCTCCTATTGAGCCAACGACTTTTATTTCTTCGCATTTCTCGCACTTCCAGACAGGAATTGGAGTCCCCCAATATCTTGAACGGGACAAGCACCAGTGCGGAGCTGTTTCAAGATTATATTTAAATCTTCCATCTTTAAAGTGTTCTGGAATCCAATTTATATTTTCATTTGTTTTTAATAATTTCTTTCGAATCTTATCGATATCCAGATACCAGGCCTTTTGAGCTTTGTATATTAAAGGGCTTGCACATCGATAGCAAAATGGATAAGAATGTGTATAATTAAACTTATCAAATAATTTATTCTCAATCTTCTTTATTACTTCTTTGCCTGCATCCTTAAAATATAATCCTGCAAATTCGCCCGCTTCTGAAGTATAAGTGCCATTTTCATCCATTAACTCAATCATGGATAAATCATATTTTTTTCCAAATTCAAAGTCATCTTCTCCAAAGTTTGGCGCGATATGCACAATGCCCGTTCCATCTTCAACTGTGACAAAATCGCCAGAATAAATCTTATAATTATTTTTATTTTCATAAAAATTATTTTTTAAGTTGAATAATGGTTCATAAGATAATCCGGTCAATTCTTTTCCTTTCAATTCTTTTTTAACAGCAAAATTTTTATTCTTTAAAACATCCTTGATTCTGTCTTTAGCAATAATAAAAAATTCCTTGTCTATTTCAATCAGGACATATTTTATATTTTCATTAATTGCTAAGGCTAAATTTCCTGGCAATGTCCAGGGCGTAGTAGTCCATGCTAAAACATAAGCGTTATTTAATTTTGCATCTTTAAGCTTAAATTTTACGACGACAGAAAGTTCTGTTACATCTTTATAAGAGCCTGCATCCATTGTGATTTCAAATTTTGATAATGGAGTTGCGCATCTTGGGCAATGCAATGAAGATCTATAACCTTCATAAATTAATCCTTTTTCAAAAAGTCCTTTAAAACTCCAAATAACACTTTCCATAAACTTTAAATCCATAGTCCTGTAAGCGTGATCCATATCAACCCATCTTGCAATTTTGTCAATATACCATTGCCATTGCCCTGAAACATTGTTGACATAATTTTTGCATGAAGAGACAAAATTTCCAATTCCAAGCTTTTGTATATCTTTTTTATTCTTCAATCCCAACTCTTTTTCAACTTGATTTTCTGCAGGCAGGCCATGACAATCCCATCCCCATTTCCTTTCTACACGAAATCCGTTCATTGTCCAAAATCGAGGGACAGTATCTTTAACGATGCTTGGCAGAAGTGATGCGTAATGCGGGAGTCCTGTAATGAAAGGCGGGCCGTCATAAAAAATATAATCTCCTTTCGGTGCAGATTTTTTTAAAGTCTTTTCAAATATCTTGGATTTTTTCCAAAATTCAGAAACTTCTTTTTCAATTTGATTATGGTCTTGCATATTTTTTATATTAAAATTTGTTTTAAATATCTTCTGATTAATATAAGTTAAATATTAAGAAACAATGAATCCGTTTTTCTTTATCTTAAATGGTATTGGCCCACGGGTATGCTCAGTTCGTCTCATTTTTGTTATTCTTAATGCTCTGTCTGTCAAGCCACCTAAACCTGAATAATAAAGTTCTATTAAGCTATCTGCTAAAAATTCAATGAACTGAATTTTTGTATATTCGCTGTCGAAAGGGATGCCTTCCTCTGATTTTCCAATTGTCTCATTAGCTAATAAAATTGTGACTTGCAGTCTTTTTAATAATGCTGTTAAATCAAAAATTAAATCACGTATATGTTCATCTTTTTCAAGATTTATACTAGTCAATACGCTGATGGGATCAATTGCAATTCTTTTTATGTTATATCTTGAAACTAATTTTGTTAATTCTATCTTCATGTCTCTTAAACTTGTTTTAGGAGAGAATTTAATGAATTTGCACATATTTGACGAATCTAATCCTGAAAAATCCCATCCAAACGAATCAGCATCTTTAAAAATATCTACAATATCTGGTTCGAAACTTAAGTATAATCCATTTTCATTGAACATATTTACTCCATTCCATAAAAATTGCAGCAAAAAGGTTGTTTTCCCTGTCCCCGGCCCGCCTAAAATCACATTTACTGTATTCCTTACCAAACCGCCTTCACATTTTTTATCAAACCCCTGAATCCCTGTCGGGCATCTTTCAGCAAAATTTGTTTCTTCATTCATTATGACAATTTAAACTGGCAGTTATCATCTCCTTTTGCCATGCATTTTATTTCCACGCATTCTACATTTTTATTAAAAATATATGTGAATATCCCAGCTAATATTCCTGCTGTCAAAGTGCATACAGGCGATTTTGTCTTTGCAGTTTCAAGTTGTGCAAGAGCAAGTGTGCTGTCAATAATTTTCAGAGATGCCCTATGATTTTCATTATCTAATTCAATTATCTCCAATTTTCCAAGCCCATAAATTTCAAAAATCATTTGGAGCGTCTTTATCATTCCTTCATCAGTTTTGCCAATTTTTTTTGCAAGTTCTGCTATATTTTGCAACTCTTGGGTTTTTATTCCTTTATAGACTTCAGCATGTTCAACAAATTCTTTCATATTTTTTTTAGAAATATCCTTTGCCGCTTGATACATTTTTGTTTTATCTATATTTTGCAAGACTAACAAATTGGCAGAGTCAAGCATGATATATTTATTTCCAAGAATTTCGATTTTTCCATTTATCATGTCAAATTGCTTTACAAACAAGAGTTTTTGCAAAAATGATGATATCATCTCTCTTTATTAAATTTATTGGAATTAAAGTTAATAAGCTTTTGGATAAATTAATGAATTTTAACATTAATACTTTAAAATAGTAACGTTTAAATAACAAAACGTCCAATAAATAAAATGGAGAAAAAAGCCCTATTGGTCACTATGACTCGACCAAGTTTGAGGGGGCTTTTTTTAGATAATGGATTGGCATTGCTTGCCTCAATTCTCAAATCAAATCATTATCCTGTTAAAATTTTAGATTTATGTGTAACTGATTCTATCCCTCACATTTCAAATTGGATTAATTATAGCTATGAAAGAATAAAATCTGAAATTGAAGAATTTGATCCAATTGTAATTGGGTGGAAAACGTGGATTAATGAATGTGCCGAACAAATTGAAGTACAAAAAAAAATTAGCAAAGAATACCCTGAAATTCTAATGGTTAATGGGGGGCCCCATATTAGTTTATTTTCAGAATTTTTTGAAGATTACTTGGATAGAAAAAATGGGGGGTTTACTGATGTATTATTTAGACATACAGGAGAACAATTACCGGATATGTTAAATCTTGAAAGACAAGAATGGCATAATATCCAAGGAATAACTTATAAATTTGGAAAAATAATGAGGACATTAAGATCTGAAAACAAAAATCTAGATAATTTGCCTATTGGTTCATATGATGAGGAAACCTATCCTGCTGTAAATGAAAATCAAAAGATAAAATTTTTATATAGGAATGCAAATGTAGGATGTTCTCATGCAAAATGTAATTTCTGTTCGCATCCATTTATTTCAGGAAATTATTCTGAACATAGTCTAGATTATTTAATAAACGAATCGAAATATTTTATTAACAATGGATTTTTTTTGCAAAGATTTGGAAATTCAACAACTCCCCCAAAATTAGCGAATAAGTTTTCTGAAGCCCATATCAGGAATAAATTGGGAAATATAATCTTTGCATTTCAAGGAAACATTAATTTCGGGAAAGAATATGACTTTCCATTAATAAAAAAAAGTGGAACTAATGCAATATTTTATGGCGCAGAATCTGCTGATCAGAAAGAATTAGACTTATGGGACAAAAGAACAAGTTCTAAAGAGATAGAAGAAACAGTTAAGAGGACAGCTGATGCAGGAATAATGCCGGTCCTAAGTTTTATTTATACCGGAGATAATAATGCAGCAAAAAAGACTATGGATCTAATTTTGAAGCTCAAGCCTGCAGGAATAACATGGTTTCCGTTATTGCCAATGCCTCATACTGATGTAATAAAAAATCCTGAAAAGTATAATGTTGAATTGCAACAGGATTATCTAAGAAAATTATTCAAATCTACACTTAATCTAACAAAAAAATTTACCCAATGGGAAGAATTGCCATATTCTGTCAATGGAAAATCGCATTTAACATTATTAAATGAAATTAATGTCATTTCAGAAATTTTAGAAAAAGAAAATATCCCAACGCGTGTAAGCGATGAGTCTTTATTAATTGCGAATATTTTAGAAGAACCAATCGACAAAATTAAGAGATTGGAATGCAGCCAAAATTACGAAGAACTGAAAGCTTTTGTTTCTGAGATAAATAATAAGATAAAGGAAATTAGAAAGATATAAATATACGATTATCTTATTTTTTGAAAAGATGGTTTTAAAATTGCCTCCTCTTGTTAGTAAGGTTCAGGGACTAAAAGAATTGAAATATGATTCTGAGGGTAGTTTATTATTATGGAATACTTCAGTAATAATCTCTCCTGTCCAAGTTAATTTGATAAAAACAAAATTATATGAAGAGTTTTCTGAAACTGAGTCAAATAAAATTGAATATTTTGTCGGCAAAATACAAGCAAAGACAGGAATGCAAATTATAAACAAAAAATTTGGTTATGCAAAAACTATTTCGGATAAAAAGAAACTTGTAATTTTTAATAATGGGCAATTTGAACTTTTAGGACAGGGAAGATTTAAAATTGTAAAGCAAGATGTAAAAACAGGCACGGTAGTTACCAAAACAAAATCGCAATATGCAAGAGAGTACAAAACTCTTTTTGGCGTGCAAAAAAAATCTGTAGATTATTTTATGGCAGGATTATGGGCTGGAACTATTGAACAGATATACGGAAAAACTTCTGCATGCATAGAAACGCAATGCATTGCTAAAGGAGATGAAGAATGTGAATTTTTAATTAAAAGCATAGAGAACTTTAATCAAAATGAAGTATCTAGCAAGGATAGTTTTATTTTTGAAAAAAACACTGAAGAAAGAATAAAAAAATCGTGGAAACTTTTATTTAGCTGATTTAGTAAAAATTAAAAAAGTAACTCCATAGTTAAATTCACCTAATTCATTGTAAGTTTCGTCTGCTAAGTCTTTTAGAACTTTTATGGCAGTTCTTTTAGATAAATTATTTTCTTTGGAATGCAAGCATTTGTAAAAATTTCTATCTATAAACAAATCAAATGCTTTTTCAAATAAAACTTTATTTTCAGTTCGGTAAATCTCTTTATGTTCAAATTTAAAATTTAATGAAGAAGATAACAATTCTAAATCTTTGTAAGTAATTATGGTTTTAAAAGGGCTTTGATAATCTGAATTAAGTTCACACGAATATTGCCTTATTTTATTATCAAAAATATTATAGAAGTCATTTTTTTCAGGAGGCCCTATTACTACCGAAAAAAAAGAGCCAATAAATTTTTTCCCCGGACTAAGTAATTCATATGCATTTGATAAAACTTTTTTTAAATCTAGATGCATCAAAGTAAAATTACTAATAATAATATCAAATTCCCGCATATCTGTTTTTTCTGCAATTTCCTCTCCTAAACAATTCAGAATGTGACAATTTTTATAGGGATACTTTGAAATTTTTTCATATAATTTTTTAATCATATATTTATCAGGCTCAGTAATAAGGGAAAAGCTATTCTTTAGACTTAACCTATTAAGCAATTTTAAGGTTGTTGTTCCGGTTCCAGCCCCTATTTCGCATACTTTGAGTGATGAATCTTGTGATATATCTGCAAAATCTAAAATAGTATTTGCATGAAAATTGTAGCAGGATCCAGGTTCAGATGCGTAAGAATCGTATTTGAGGGATAATTTGGCATTAGCATATACCATATAATAATATATTAAACTAATTTATAAAGAAATATTTGTTTTAAAATATATAATATTATTATTCAATTTTATGCACAATTATGCCTTTTTTGCTGATTTCAAGCGGATGAACATCCTCATTATTTTTTGTCTGTCGCATTTTTCTTACAATTAGAGATCTTGAAAATTCTCCGCCCATAGATTCAAAAGTGATAAGGATAACCCCATCACATGCGAATTCACTTAATGTATCCCGAGTTATATATTCTGAATTCTCTGCAGCTTCACTGATCAAAATTGTTGTACAGTTTAATTTTTTTAAGCGTTCAATAAACATGTAAATAAATCTTTTGACAATATAATCCCCTATAACTGGAGGAGAAAATATTACATTCTGCCCCACCACATCTTCAACGGACAATTCTGTTGGAGCTGTGTAAATTGGTGCATTGATAACGAGTGTTGAAAGTGAATCAATAACAAGTCTTTTGATTTGATTTTTTATCACTATCTCCTCAATTTCTTTAATTGTTGTTTTTGTTAGTTCTTCTGTGGAAATTGATTTTATTTTTAATAAATTATTCTTTTGAAGTTTTTCCAAATCCCATCCAAATTGTTGAGCTTGCTCAACTAATGCTTCAGATGTCTGTTCAAATGTAACATATAATCCTTTTTCTTTTATTTCACAACCATTGATTAAATACTGCATAGAAAAAATAGATTTTCCTGTCCCCGGACTTCCTGCGATAAGAACCGTCGAATTTGTAGGCAACCCTCCTTGAACTAATTCATCAAAACCAGGAATTCCCGTAGGAACTCTATGATTTATTTTTCCCCCCTTTATTTTCATGTTTTTTATTATTCAAATTAGTTTTTAAGTTTTCCTAATGATTTTTCGTAAAAATTCATCCCTAATCTATCTAATATTCTTGTCTGAACTAGCTTATAATTTCTTTTTATATAAAATTCATTTAATCTTTCAAATGGTTTATATGCATCAAGTCTAATAAAGCCAATCCCCAAGTTTTTTGTTTTTTCCTCGGCAAAGTCAATTAATTTCGAAGCAAATCCATTTTCATGAAACTTTGGCAAAATAGCTAGCATGCTTAAATAGACTGCTTCAGCATTTTGATTTTTAAAATTCTTTAAATGGGTTGCTCTGTAATAAGCAGGCTTGGATTTGCTTAAACTAACACAGCCAATTAAATTTTCATCTAAAGATAATCCATAAACTTCAGTTTTAATTAATTTTTTATCAACAATTTCTTTTGTATAATAATCGATCCAATGAGTCATTCCTTTTTCTGTGAGCCATTCCGAACAGGATTTTACAATATTCCAAATTTCTTCTAAATTTTCTTCATTGCATTTAATAATTTCTTGAACCATTTTAATGTTCGCTTAATAATCCCAAAGCTTCCTCTTCGACAAAATGTAATTCTGAAGGGATTATTATGCAAAATGGCATTTTAATCTGTTTTTTCAAAAGTTCTTCTGGAGTATTAAAATAAATCTTAGATTCTCTTGTTCCTAACTTTGAACAGATAATTATCTTGCCGAAATTTATCTTGCTATTTTTGCATACTTTTTCTAATTGAGCGATAGCTTCCTTTGCACTTAATTTTATATCTGTTAATAACAAGCTATGTGCATTAATCTTTTGATTTTGTGCGATTGTTTCTAAAAAAGAATCAGGCTCAAAGTTTTTTGTAAATTTCGGCATGCTAGCAGTTTTTCCAAATTTGTATAATTGTAATCCTGTTTCAGCAATTGCAGTTAAAATTGATTCAGCATGGATAATCCTAAATTTTATATTATTTTTTTTTGCAGATAAAATTAATGAAATATGGGTCGTTGCTGATAATGGGTTTCCATAAACAAGAAGAATTATATCATTATTTTTTGCTTTGCCTAATATATTTTCAGATTCAACGTCCTCACGATTCAATTTGATAATTTTCTTTTTCAAAACTTTTTCTAATTCATCAGAATTGTAAGGAAAATCCACAGTATAATTTTCAAGATAAATTTGGTCACATTTTCCAATTGCCTCTAATGCTTCCAATGAAATTGATTTCAAATCTAAACCTAACCCGATTAAATAAAATGTCATGTTAAAATTAACCTGCATAACTTACTTCAGATAACGCTGCCCTTGCACTTCTTAAATACTGTTGTTCTACCTGTTTATATCTTTGAGCATCTCCTTTTGAAACTGAGGCTATTACTTTCTCCATCGCTTTTTCAAAATGCTCTTTCTTTACTGTTTTAGCCTCTATATCTTCTCTTAATGCAAGCATTGCCGCTTCTCTTGTTAATGACTCTAAATCTGCTCCAGTATATCCTTCTGTTTTTTCTGCAATTTCGTCTAGGTCGATATCTTTATCCAATGGTGTTTTCTTTGTATGAATCTTCAAAATTGACAGCCTTCCTTCTTTGCTTGGAATTCCTACACTTATTATTCTATCAAATCTTCCCGGCCTCATTAAAGCAGGGTCAAGCATATCTGGCCTATTTGTAGCTCCGACAACAATAACATTTTGCAACTCTTCCAGCCCATCCATTTCTGCTAGTATTTGATTTAATACTCTTTCTGTAACTTTTGTTCCAGTTTCATATCCTCTTCTTGAGGCTAAAGAATCTATTTCATCAAAGAATATTATGCATGGTGCAACCTGCCTTGCCCTTTCGAATATTTTTCTCACGCCTTCTTCTGATTTTCCAACCCACATAGATAATAAAGATGGTCCTTTAATCTGGATAAAATTAGCCTCAGATTCTGTTGCAACAGCCTTAGCTAATAAAGTCTTTCCTGTTCCAGGAGGACCGTAAAGCAAAACCCCTCTTGGAGAATGGATTCCCATTTTTTCAAAAGATTGTGGGTATTTTAGTGGCCATTCAACAGCTTCTCTCAAATCTCTTTTTGCATCTGAAATTCCGCCAACGTCATCCCATTTTATATTTGGTGTTTCCACTAATACTTCTCTCATTGCACTTGGCCTGACAACTTTTAATGCTTCTTCAAAATCCTTTTTGCTGATTTTTAATTCAGCTAAAATCTCTTTTGGAATCTCTTTTTCTTCTTCTAATTTTAACTTTGGCCATAATCTTCTTAATACTGACATAGCAGATTCTTTTCCTAATGCTGCCAAGTCTGCGCCGACAAAACCATGCGTCTTTGATGCAATTTCATCAAGATTTACATCCTTTGTTAATGGCATACCCCTTGAATGAATTTTTAATATAGATAATCTTCCATTTTTATCTGGAACTGAAATTTGCACTTCCCTATCAAATCTTCCCGGCCTCCTTAAAGCAGGGTCAAGTGAATTAATCCTATTAGTCGCGCCAATCACAACAACTTTCCCCCTAGGAGTTAGCCCATCCATCATAGTCAATAATTGTGAAACAACTCTTCTTTCAACTTCTCCTCCTGTCTCCTCTCTTTTTGGAGCAATCGCATCAATCTCATCTATAAATATAATTGATGGTGCATTTTTTTCTGCATCTGCAAAAATATCCCTGATCTTTTTCTCAGATTCGCCATAAAATTTGGACATAATTTCTGGACCATTTAACAGAATAAAATTAGCCTCAGATTCATTTGCAACAGCCTTAGCTAATAAAGTCTTTCCTGTTCCAGGAGGACCGTAAAGCAAAACCCCTTTTGGGGGTTCTATTCCCAAGCGTGAAAATATTTCGGGGTGTTTTAATGGTAACTCTACCATTTCTCTGATTTTTTTGACTTCATCTGTTAATCCTCCGATATCTTCATAAGTTACCTGAGGAATTCCTTCTTCTGAGATTTCAACGGATTTTGTGCTTAAACTTATTTCTGTGTTTTCGGATACAAAGCAAGGTTGGGCAGGAGTTGTTGAAGTTACGACAAATCTTAATTGAGAAAGCCCTGGAAGCCCCATTCCCATTTGATTAAAAATATCTCCAATGTCACTGAATAAATCTCCCAATCCCTCCGACATTATATCTTTTCTTCTTTGAACTCCTCCTAAAACAATAATATCTCCTTTAATAACTGCTCTTCCTAATAATCCTTGTTTGAATGCTTCAGGATCTCCTTGTATAACAACTCCTTGTTGTGCAGGAGCTATTGTGACTTTTTTAGCTTCTTTAAGGGTCGCTTTTTTTATTTCAACAAATTCTCCTACTCCTGTTTTTGCATTTTTCCTTGTAATTCCATCAATTCTTATAATGCTCTCTCCAATATCTGCAGGATAAGCTTTGTCAACAATTACAAATGTTTCTCTTTCGCCTTTTACAGAAATTATGTCCCCTCTAACTGCACCTAACTTTTTCATTAAATAAGGGTCTATTCTAGCGATTCCTCTATATGCATCATCCTGGAGCGCTTCTACTACTCTTAATTTTATTTGTTCAGTCATTATCAAATTTTAAGGAAATTCTTCCAAGTTCCTCCAAACATAAATTTACAATCTCATTCATTCTATTCTCCTGTTCATTCATGAAATCAATAATCTCCTTCGGAATTGAAACAGCATAACTATTCCCCACTAACCTCAATTTAACCTTGAACTGTTTTTTTCTTAGGCTAGCAAAGTCCTCATATGTTTTTAAATCTTGAGGGTGAACAATTTGTGTCCCGCAACCTTTACATTCAATAGCTCTTAATTGAAATCCTGACTTTTCAACAAAACAAGGTGACATTCGCGTCCCGCAATCTTTGCATAGAATAATATGATCAAATATATCTCTCATGTATATACAATAGTGTGTATATTATTTAAAGATTGTTGTAGTTTTATACAATAATTCAATCATTAAAATTTATAAAATGCAAATTAAAATAATTATATGGAAAAAAATTTTTTCAAAAAATTTCTTGACTTTTTGCGCGAGGATTCTTGGTCTTCTATGATTGTTACTTTGATTTTGGCATTCCTCATTATTAAGTTTGTTCTTTTTCCCTCTTTATCTTTTATCACCGGCACAAAACTTCCGTTGGTCATTGTAGAATCGTGTTCAATGTATCATTCAACTGAACTTAAAGAAATCGTTCAAAATTCTATATATTCCGAGCATAATATAAATTTTGATGATACAAAGAATTGGAATTTCAAAAATGGAATTAATAAAGGGGATATTATTTTTGTTGTAGGCCCAGATAATCTTAAGAATGGAGATGTAATTATTTTTTCCGCTAACACAAATCATCCAATTATTCATCGAATCATATCAATCAATAAAACAGTTACAACTAAAGGAGATAATAACAATGGATTATTGGAAGCAGAAAAAAATATTCAAAAAGAGCAGATAATTGGTAGGGCTGTTTTTCGAATCCCCTTAATCGGCTGGATAAAATTAGTCTTTTATGAACCTTTTAGAAATCCAAATGAAAGAGGATTATGTTAAAACTAATAGATATCGGTAAATAAACTGCATTTCTTATTAAGCAAATTATGCATTAAATAATTATGGCAACATCTGAAGAAATTGAAAAATGGCGAATAGATGCATTAACTAATAACTTGTTTAATTTCAAAGACAGCACTAAGAATAGAGCTTATTCAGATAACATTATTTTTCCTAAATTAGCGGAATTAATAAAAAATATTTCTCCTGTAAAGGACGGGACCTTCGTGGATATTTATTCTATAGATGGAAATATAACTGAAAAATTGGCCGGAATTTATACTAAAACTCATAAGTTTGGAAAATTAATTGGGTTTGAACCAATCTCTGAATTTGTTTATCTTTCCAGAGGTCTGACGGGGATTTCCCCAAGGATACCTCTTTATTACATGATCGGCGATTTTCATCACTGCATAAAAGTGCATAATTTAGAGAATAACTCTGATATAATTACAGCATTAAATCTTAATTATGTTGCAGATATAGTCTCTTTTTTAAATGATTTGCATAGGTGTTTAAAGCCGAAAGGAAACGCTTTTTTGGGGTTTACTCATCCTGATTTCGCAGAAAAAATAATAAAAAAAATTGTAAGAGAACAAAAACGATTTTTTGAGAATAACAATTTCAGATTTGCTACAGAATTTCCCTTAATCAAAGATAATGGTGAAATTTTTTATGTTCCTTATTTTCATCGATTTATGGAAGATTATAAGAAGTTATTTTGTGATTTTTTTAACGTATGTGATGAATATTATGAATTAAAACCTAATAGGAAATTAATTGAAAGATCAAATTCAAGAAAAATTCTGCCTTTTTATAATTTTGAGGGAAATGTGTATTATCCTGAAATAATAAAGATGCCTTCTTCAGTTCTATTCAATTTAAGGTCCCCTAAATAATAAAAAATTAATTTAAATTTATTAATAATTGTCAGAACTCCCTTGGGAATACCAAAACGGCCGAATTGTAGCTCCAATTTAGTTTCCGTGCAGGTGTAATTTTGGAGTGGGAGTTTCCGTGCAAGGCTTCATTTTGTCTCTACTATTAATTGACGAATACAATTGGAAAATTTTATAAGGAGTACTTTAATCTATAGATTAGAAAAATATGTTTGTAAAATATATAATACACAAAAATGGCAGAAGAATCAGACAATTTTGATTTATTTTTTAGAAAAAAACCCGCATTTATGCTTATCGCTCTCAAAAAAATCTCGCGTGCAAAATATGGTTCAGTCCTTGCAAAAGAAGTTGATTGCACCTATAGCCATGCAGTAAAAATTCTTCAAACTTTGGAAAAACAGGGCTTGGTAGTTTTCGAAAGAAAAGGCAGAATAAAAATAATCAAGCTTACAAAAAAAGGACAAGATGTAGCAGATCATATTGAGGCTGTAAAAAGAATTGTAAGCTAATTCCTGATATTCTTTAAACATTAATTCTTTTTGAATTTGCGTATCTTTCAAATAACACTAGAATGTAAAGCCCGAAAACTGCCGCAATAAATGCGAATGCAATAGGAAGTTTTACTGATGAAAATGTTTTATTTTCTTGCTGAATTGAATCTCCTAATATGGGACTGCTAAAATCTTCATTAATTAATTCTTTGACTTCAAAATTTTTCTTAATTGATTTGTTATTGTATAAAAATTCAATTTGCCAAACACCGGCTAAAAAATCTTCGTTGAGATAAATTAAATTATCTTGATTAGTAATTATTGTTCTATTAAAGCCTTGTCTGTTTAATTCATTTAAAAAATAAACTGTTGCTTCTTTTTTAATACTCATATTATTTTCTACTATTTTAACATTAATACTCATGGCATCATCTAAATTATAAATTGCCTTGTCTGTTTTTATTTCTACTGAACTAGAAACAAAACAGATACAGAAAATTAAAAATAAGGCTATAAAAGGTTTCAACCAAATAATCCTCATAAAATACAAAGTTCAAATTTCTATTTAAATGTTTCTCAGCTTTTGATGACAGAAAGATTTTTAATAAATATTCCCCTTTAATATATATGAAAAAAGCCCAAATTGGAATAATCATATTAATAGTCGCATTAATAGGAGTCATATTCTTATTTTATTATAAGTTTCCAAAAAAGGAATGTTCGGGAGATTCAGATTGTGTTAAGGTTCAAACTACTTGTTGCCCTTGCGAAATGGGTGGGGAAGAAATTTGCACATCAAAATCCAAGGCAGAAGAATACAAAAAAAATTTGTCAGAATGTGATAAAGATATAATGTGTGCAGCTGTGTATAATTGTAAAATTGAAGAATGCGGTTGTGAATCTAATAAATGTGTTGAAAAAGAATGAAAAAGAGGTCAATTTATTTTTTTAGCATTGTCTTAATTTTAATTGGATTTTTATCTTATATTTCAGCATCGCCTGTTATTGATAAAACTGTCATAGAAAAATTAGAAAGCAAGGATCAGGTTGAAAGTATAATAACTATAAACAATTCAAACCTAGAAATAAAAAAAGATATAATCGATAAATTCGATGATAAAAACATATTGCATAATAATGAACCCGATTCTTTGTCAGTTGAATTAACAAAATCCGACTTGGAGAAATTAAAAAAAGAGGATGCAATAATTGAAATAAATTATGCATGGCCATTCAAGATCTTTCTTCAGGATTCAGTTTCAATAATAAATGCTTCAGCTTCGTGGAACCTTCAGGATTCTGGCATTAATCTAACGGGTGTTAGTCAAACTGTTTGTGTTTTAGACACCGGGATAAATTTTTCTCATCATGATCTAATTGGAAAAAATTTAACTTGCAATATTGATTGTTACAATAAAGACTGTATTGAAAATTGTTCTGTTACAGACGAACATGGACATGGAACTCATATAGCGGGAATTATTGGCGCAAATGGAAACATAATGGGAATTGCGAAAAACGTAAATCTAATTGCAGTAAAAGTTTTAAATACACAGGGAGAAGGCTCAAGCGATGACATTGTTGCAGGAATAGACTGGTGCATTGAAAATTCCCCAAGATACAATATTTCTGTCATAAGCATGAGTTTGGGTTGCAATGAAACTGCGGATGGTTATAACAGTTATTGCGACACTGAAACTCTGAGCAATTGCGGAAGAAAAGAATTCACTCAGCGAATAAATAATGCCACATTCTATAACATTTCCGTAGTAGTTGCTGCGGGAAATTCAGGATGGACAAATGGCATTTCTGCGCCTGCCTGTATCCGAAATGCTACTGCAGTAAGTGCTACAGCAAAAAATGATGAAATTTCTTCATTTTCAAATAGAAATAATATAACATTTTTACTTGCCCCAGGACAAACTATCAATTCTACAAATAAAGATGGGCAATACACAACAATGAGCGGGACTTCTATGTCTGCGCCCATGGTAGCAGGAGCAATTGCAATTTTGAAACAATTCTTGAAGTCTTCCAACCAATTCAGATCTTCAATCCAAATAAAAAGCATATTATACAATTCCGGGCAAAATATAATTGAAGGCAACAATACTTTTTCAAGAATAGACATTTATAATTCAATTTTATCAGTCGATAACATTGCACCAAACATTATTTTGGATTCTCCTGTTGATAATCATAAAAATGCAACAAAAAATCAAACTTTTATTTGCAATTGCTCTGATTGGCAGTTGTCTAATACAACTTTTTATTTATGGAACTCAAGCAGTGGATATCTGATAAACAATCAAACAAAAAATCTTTCTGATTCCTCCGATTCAGCTATTTTTAATGTTTCAAATTTAAATCCTGGAAATTATGAGTGGAATTGTCTGGCTTATGATACAAAAGGAAATTCAAATTTTTCAATCAATAACTTCAGTCTAAACATAAAAAATATTAATTTAAATTTAATCGCTCCTTCAAACTTTAATTACACAAATAAAAATCAAACTAATTTTACATGCCAGGTACAAACAGAGGAAACTTACGATTTGAAAAATATAACTTTTTATTTATGGAACTCAAGCGGATTCTTGATAATAAATGAAACAAAAAACATTTCAGGATTTTTTAATTCCACTAATTTTAATTATACTTTTTTTAATGAAGGAAATTATGAGTGGAATTGTCTTGGTTTTAACGGAATTTTAAATTCAACATATTCAGATTTTAATTTTAGCATATCTTATGATATCACAAATCCAAATATTGATTTAAACAGCCCCGAAGATTATTATTCAACAACAGAAAACGAAATTAATTTTAATTTTAATGCAAGTGATAACTCCAACTTGAGATTTTGTTCAATTATCTTAACGGGAGATACTAATTATACTCAGTTAAACCAATCGCAAATTTTGTTAAATCAAGCGAATTTTATTAATATAAGCTCTATTGATCCCGGAAGTTATTCATGGCATGTTAACTGTATAGACTTGGCAGGCAATGAATTAGAAAGCAATTCTAGAAATTTTAGCATTAATCGAATCACGATCAGTTCAGATACAAGCAGTAGCGGGGGCGGAGGAGGTTCAGGAATTTCTGTTATAAAAAAGAATACATTAAATCAAAGTACAAATAATTCTCTGCCCATTATTGAGAATCTAAAAGAAAATGTTAGTTATAAAAAAAGTTTTAAGGAGCTTGAATCTTGGAAGTTCAATATTTATAATAATAACTATCATGAAGAGCATAATTTAGTTATTAATAAGATTGGAGATAATTATGCGGAAATGACTATTTTCAGTAATCCAATTAATTTTAGATTATACTTAAATCAGGAAAAAAAATTAAATCTAACCTCTGAGAACTATCTTGATTTATCTGTTACTTTGACTAAAATTGAAAATAATTATTCGGAATTTATTATAAAAAATATTTATGAACCAATAAATATTAATAACATTTCAGAATTAAACAACTATTCATTAAGTTTTGATAATCCCCCAACTGTCTATGAAAAAAAAATTTCTTTAGAATTTGTCTTTATCGCATTAATTCTTGTTTTCTTTTTTATTCTGTTAATTCTTGAATTGCTTAAAAGAATGCACAAGGCCAAAATTAAGAAAAAAATTACGAGTAAAGTTTAGACTCCTCATAAATATTTTTTATCTCTTCTGCGGATAAATATCTATCGTATAATCTTACTTCATCTATCGAGCCATTAAAATTTCCATATCCAGCTTTGTCCCATGCACTTCCTAGAATAAATGTTCTATTTCCTACGGGAATTCTTCCATTGTGCGGTTTTGGGTTTCCAGTCATGTTTCCATCTTTGTAAAGATATAAATTTGTATCATCCCATGAAATCACATAGTTATGCCATTGTCCATCAAAAAAACCCTGGCCCCCCCAGTTGTAATAGTAGTCTGATGGGGTCCCATTTATGATTATGCCACATCTGTCATCTACTTTTAATCCACTTGGCCCTAAGATGCTGAATCGATAATATCCTGCAGGGTATATATTTTCACCATTTTGGTTTGCTGCCAGCCCATTTATCCATAAGGATATTGCGCCTGCAGGGCTAATCTTCATAGATTTTGATGTTTCAATGTAATCACTAACTCCATCAAAATTCATAGCCCCATTTGAAATCCCTAAGTGATCTGCAATTGGCACAGCGCCATTATTTATGCCGTTATTCTGAGCTGTTGCATCATTTCCATTCCCATCCAATCTCCAAACACC
>JBMOLG010000019.1:0-3303 GCA_049324275.1 Nanobdellota archaeon
ACGGTGTATATTCAAACCTAGTTGAAAATGAGTTATGAAAAAAAGAAGAGACTCCAAATAATTAATAATTTTGTAGTGTCAAAAAAAACAAAAAACAATTAAAAGGAGTCTCTAAGATGAAAAATAGCAAAATCAGCAAAGAAAATCTTGAATGGTATTTAAGTCAACCAACAGAATTGCAGTTGGGATTATTTGAAAATTTCGTAGATAATATGTTTAAATAATAAAAAAGGCATCCTTTCTGTAAATTAGATAAAAATAAATTAATAAATCATCTAATTAAAAAATAAAACAGTAAAGGATGCCATTATGCAGAAGGAAAATAACAAACTTGATTTTACAAACCAAACAGTATTTGTTGGAATAGACGTACATAAAAAGCAGTGGTCAGTAACAATAAATACAGGAGGACAACAAATCAAAACATTCAGTATGAACCCAAGTACAAAGGAGTTAAGTAAATATTTAATGAAGAATTATCCGAAAGCGAAGTATCAAAGTTGCTATGAGGCTGGATATTGTGGATACTGGATAGACAGGCAATTGAAATCAATGGGAATAGAAAATATAGTAGTTAATCCTGCAGATGTACCAACAAGTAATAAGGAAAAGACAAGTAAAACCGATAGAATAGACTCAAGAAAATTAGCCAGAGAGCTATCGAGTAATAATCTCAAGGGAATATATATTCCAGCAGAGGAACAGCAAGCAGCAAGGACATTGAGTAGACTAAGGATACAACTGGTAAAAGATCAGACAAGAGTAAAGAACAGGATAAAATAATTATTGAATTTTTTAGGGGTTCAACTACCGGAAAACATAGAAGTAAAATACTGGAGCGGAAAGTTTATCAAATACATAGAAAGCTTGAACTTTCAGCAGGAAGAAGTCAAACAAACACTTCAACAACACTTAAGACAACTTAAAACCTTAAGGGAACAGATAACAGAAGTAGTTAGAATGTTAAGAAAAATGATAAATCAGGATGAAGACAAACAAAAGATAATAACACGACTAATGACAGTACCTGGTATAGGATTTATAACAGCAGTAACGTTATATACAGAAATAATGGATATAAGAAGATTTTTGGGATATGATCACCTAAGCAGTTATGTAGGTTTAGCTCCATCGACATATTCAACAGGAGGGAAAGAAGTTGTTCTGGGAATAACACAAAGACAGAACACATATTTAAGAAATATATTGATAGAATCAGCTTGGATAGCATCGAGAAAAGACCCTGCATTAACGATGAAGTATGAACAATTAATAAAGAGAATGAAAAAGCAGGAAGCTATTATTCGTATAGCAAAGAAACTACTCAGAAGAATAATGCACCTGTGGAAAGAAAAAGAAGATTATATTTTGGCAGTTGTAGAATAAAATAAAGTTTTTTCATAAAAATAAATTACAATTGTGTTTCGACCGTTTTGCGTCTCTTGCAAAGGCAAAATTTGTTATTCGTAGATTGCGGCGATACTTTATATTTAATGATTTATCTTGCGACTACTTTTAGAAGAAGTTAAATATACTAAAAGTCAGATCGTTTATAACAGGTTGATTTATTTTTTTGAAAGAACATCATTAAATAATAAAAAAGGTTTTTATTCAAATGGATGATTAAAACAAAAAATATCCTGAAAAGAAAGGATGTCAGTTTATCCTTCTATTGACATTTAACATAACAGAGATGGCAAAGTTGCACTACAATCAGATGATGGAAAAAGAATCAGTTGACAAAGCTGGAGAGAAATATGAACGAGGGAAGCGATATAATCGGTGGGGTAGCAATCCGGGAAGTATAAGGATCGGAGAGGAGAAAGTGCCGGTAGATGTACCACGGTATTACGATAAAGAAGAGATGAGAACAGAAGAATCAGAGACATATAAAAATCTTCATGAAATACCGATGCCAAGCGAAGTTATAATGAAAAAAATAATCAAGGGACTAAGCCAGAGAGATTATGAAGAGGTAAAGAAAAGTATATTAGAAAGTTTTGGAATGAGCCAGTCAACGATAAGTCGAACATTTATCGAAGAGAGTAAAAAGTTACTGGAAGAGTTTGAGAAAAGGGATCTTGGGATATATGATTTTGCAGCGTTGATTATTGATGGCAAGTATTTAAGTCACGATAACATAGTAATAGCACTTGGAGTAACAATGACGGGTGTAAAAGTGCCGTTGGGTTTCATTCAGACGACGACAGAAAACAATCAAGCAGTAAAAGGGTTATTGAAAAATCTAATTGAACGAAACTTTCACTTTGAAGAAGGATTACTAACAATAATCGATGGTTCAAAAGGATTACGTAAAGCAGTAGAAGAAACGTTTGGGAATTTGACACTCATACAACGGTGCCAATGGCATAAAAGAGAAAATGTAGTCAGTTATTTGCGCCAGGAAGAGAAAGAAGTTTATAGAGGCAAATTACAAAGAGCATATAGCGAACCCGATTATGATACAGCAAAGGGAAGACTATTTGAAATCAGAGATGAGTTAAGAAAGATTAACCGAACAGCTTCAAACTCACTTGAAGAAGGGCTAGAAGAAACACTTACAATGCACCGCCTTGGATTAATTGAAACACTCGGAGCGTCATTTACCACAACTAATCTGATTGAGAACTTAAACTCACAGCTAACAAAATATATCAGAAAAGTAAAACGATGGACAAACTCAGAGATGAAATCAAGATGGGTTGCTGTAGCTTTTTTAGAAATCGAAAAGAAAATGAGAAGAGTAAACCGTTTTGATAAATTAAATTTACTCAGAGTAGCATTAAAATCCGAGTTAAAACTGAATCAACAAAATGTAGCTTGATAAATATGGAGTCTCTAATTTTCAACTAAGTTTGACTTTTTACCCAGTTATTTTATTATGATATTAGTTAAAAAGAAATCATTCTTTATTTTTTATTATAAAAAAGAATTTCATTTGCTCATTAATTCATTTCTTTTTATGTACTGCCTAATAAATTTATTAGATTTTTTGCATAAAATTAGTTATTCATTTCTCTTTTTACAGTTGGGACAAAATCTTTTGGTCTTCCAAGTTTGGGTAACCCAAGTATTTCTCTTGCTCTATCAAGTGCATCATCAATATTACCATGGATATTTTCTTCACCATATAAATCAAAAATTCCAGCTTGTGTCATTGCATATAAAGGTTGAGTATGGACACCGGAAAGAATTATATGTGTATTATTCTTTTTAGCGTCATAATAAAAATCTTTCAAAGTTTGTAAACCAGTTGCATCTATAGCAGGAACATTTCTCATTCTAATAATTCTAACTTTAGGT